>NZ_MUXV01000032.1:4954-43665 GCF_002014975.1 Moraxella bovis | reverse complement strand
GGGAGTTGGGTTTGGAAAAAAAGGGGGTGTTTGCAAAACTACCACCAAAGCAGATATCAAAGCGACTGCCAAATTTGCTATAATACACGCCTTACCTAACGATTTGGGGTAGGACTTTTTTGTGGCAATCCTTGCCATTGTAATATTAACCAGATACTAAGGAACTAATATGTGCGGTATCGTTGGGGCAATTCGTGCCCATGCCAATGTGGTGGATTTTTTAACAGACGGGCTAAAACGCCTAGAATATCGTGGCTATGATTCGTCAGGCATTGCGGTATACAGTGAGAGCGAACAAAAGATTAAGCGAGTTCGTCGTGTGGGGCGTGTCGCTCTGATGGAAGAAGCGGTTAAACAAAAAGGACTGACGGGTCATATTGGCATCGGACATACCCGCTGGGCAACGCATGGCGGTGTGACCGAGCCAAATGCTCATCCGCATATCTCAGGTGGACTCATCTCGGTGGTGCATAACGGCATTATTGAGAACTTTGAAGCCGAACGTACCCGCTTAGAAGCGTTGGGTTATGAATTTGAATCGCAAACGGACACGGAAGTCATTGCTCACAGCGTCCACCATGAATACGAAAATAACGGCAAGGATTTGTACCGTGCAGTACAAACGGCATGCAGTCGTTTTCATGGGGCGTTTGCGATTGCCGTGATATGCCATGATAACCCTGCTCATATGGTGGTGGCTCGCATGGGCTGTCCACTCCTCGTGGCATTTGGTGATGAAGAAGTATTTATCGCATCTGATGTGTCGGCAGTCATTGCTTTTACTCGTAAAGTCACTTATTTAGAAGATGGCGACATTGCTTTGTTGTCCGCTAACGGCATTGACATGCTCCTTGACAAAAATGGCGACAAAACCGAGCGTGCGGTAAAAACTTCCGAGCTATCATTGGCAAGTTTAGAGCTTGGTGGGTATAGCCACTTTATGCAAAAAGAGATTTATGAACAGCCAAAAGCGGTGGCGGATACAGCAGAGATTTTCCTAGATGGCGGTTTTGTGCCAGAGAATTTTGGCGAGCGTGCCCCAGAGATTTTCTCAAAAATTAAAAGCATTAAAATCCTAGCGTGTGGTACGTCTTATTATTCGGCACTTACGGGTAGATATTGGCTAGAATCCATCGCTCGTATTCGTACGGATGTAGAGATCGCCAGTGAATACCGTTACCGTGATGTCATCGCTGACCCTGATGAGCTCATCATCACGATTAGTCAGTCGGGAGAGACACTAGACACAATGGAGGCGTTAAAATATGCCCAAGCCCAAGGGCATGAGTGTAGCCTGTCTATTTGTAACGTATTAGAATCTGCCCTGCCCCGAGCCAGTACGCTCGCCATCTATACCCGAGCAGGGGCAGAGATTGGTGTGGCAAGCACCAAAGCCTTTACTACTCAGCTTGTGATTTTATTTGGACTGGCAGTGACACTGGGCAAACTTCGTAGACATGTGTCTGATGATGAACTGACTGGCTATGCTGATGATTTACGTCAGCTACCGGGAAGCATACAGCGCGCCCTAAACTTAGAGCCACAGCTTGCGGTATGGGCAAAAGAGTTCGCCACCAAGCCGTCTGCGTTATATTTGGGTCGTGGCATTCATTATCCGATTGCCTTAGAAGGGGCGTTAAAACTAAAAGAGCTGACCTATATCCATGCCGAGGCTTATCCTGCGGGCGAACTCAAACATGGTCCTTTGGCACTCGTTGATGAGAACATGCCCGTGGTGGTCATCGCTCCGAACGATAAACTGCTTGATAAGGTCAAAGCCAATATGCAAGAAGTCGGGGCTAGGGGCGGAGAATTGTTTGTCTTATCTGACCTTGACAGCGACTTTGCCGAAACGGACGGCGTGCATATCATTCTCACACCACGTCATATCGGGGTGTTATCGCCCATTGTTCATACCATTGCCGTGCAACTGCTCTCCTACCATGTTGCTTTGGTGCGTGGTACGGACGTGGATAAACCCCGTAACCTTGCCAAATCAGTTACGGTGGAATAACCCTTGATTTTTGTTTGGCTTTTTATTATAATGAGCCGTTTTATGTGTCCGTGTGGCTCGGACGTGGATTGAGCTTTTCAATCTGATGATGATATGATATGCGACCTTTGAGCCATGTAGAAAGGTATGAGCCTATGTCATTTATTGGAGTATTCCATGAGTAACAAACATCCCCTAGTTCAACAAATTGAACAATCACAGCTAAAAGACCACCCTTCATTCGCCCCTGGCGATACTGTTGTGGTTAAAGTTCGTGTCCAAGAAGGCGACAAAGAGCGTCTGCAAGCCTTTGAAGGCGTGGTTATCGCTAAGCGTAACCGTGGTCTAAACTCATCTTTCACCGTACGTAAGATTTCAAGCGGTGTGGGTGTTGAGCGTGCATTCCAACTACACTCACCAATCATCGGTGGTATCGAAGTTAAGCGTCGTGGTGATGTTCGCCGTGCCAAACTTTACTACCTACGTGAGCGTTCTGGTAAGTCTGCCCGTATAAAAGAAAAATTGGGTGCCAAAAAAGACGCTTAATGTCTTATCTGATTTATCCAATCAAAACCCTGCCGACATGGTAGGGTTTTTGTGGTTTGGCTTTGTGCTCAGTTAATTCCAAAACGTGCCAATAAGCACGGAAAGCACGTCCTTTGATGGCGTTATTTTTATCACGCACAACAAAAAACACTCAACCGAAATTGAGTGTTTCTAAATATGGTGGCGTGGGGCAGGATCGAACTGCCGACACACGGATTTTCAATCCGTTGCTCTACCGACTGAGCTACCGCGCCAAAATTTTGATTAGCTTTATTGGCTAAGTGGTGCGTATTATATATGATTTTAAAAACTTTGCAAGCACTTTTTGCATATTTTTTGAAAAATTTTTAAAAACCCATGATTTTTACCCAAAATCCTTGCGTTTTGGGGTATGATAGCGTTTTTTGACGTGGGGGCGGACATGAGTAAATTGCAAACCAATGATTTAAACAGCATACAAGAGTTTACAAAAAATCAGCTAATGGCGGATTTTGATGTGTTATTTGACACCGCTAATCTACCAAACCCACTAAATGAAGCGTCTCGTTATGCCATTTCCAACGGGGGTAAACGGGTGCGTCCTTTGCTTGTACTGGCGACTTTTTTGGCAGCTGGGGGGTGTGTGGATACGCCTGTCTTTGGGGCGGTACGCCGTGCCATGCTTGCCATTGAGATGATTCACAGCTATTCTTTGGTTCATGATGACCTGCCGTGCATGGATGATGATGACCTGCGCCGTGGCAAACCGACCTGCCATGTGGTCTATGGTGAGGCTACCGCGATGCTGGTAGGGGATGTGCTACAGTCGCTTGCCTTTGATGTGCTGGGCGGCGATTATTGGGGTGATACGGATGATGTTAAATTCGCCAAACTCACCAAAATTCTAGCATCCAATGCCAGACGAATGGTGGCAGGGCAGCAGGCGGATTTAAATGGTGAACAAAAACAGCTTAACCAAAACGAGCTAGAAGCCATTCACAAGGACAAAACAGGGGCGTTAATCGTGGCGAGTGTTCTTATGGGGGCGGTGTGTGGCGGTACGTCTGATGAACGCATGGCAAGTCTTGGCGAGTATGCACGGCTTATCGGGCTTGCCTATCAAGTGCAGGACGATGTGCTGGATGTGGTGGCAGATACCCAAACGCTGGGCAAAATGGCAGGCAGTGATGAAAAACTGGACAAATCCACCTACGTCAAACTGCTTGGCGTGGACAATGCTCGTGCCTATGCCGACGAGCTCTTTGATAAGGCAAGAGAGCAAGTGGCAGATTTGGGCGATGACAATCTACTTTTGCAAATGGTGGATTGGCTACAAAAAAGAGATCATTAAAAACAGGATTTTGATGTTTGGAAAATATAAAATCGTCAGTTTTGTGATTTAAAAATTGATAACTGATTATAACTGATTAGAATTTACCCCCACCAATTTCCCCATCGCCTTTGGTACGCCCAGCCCATCACACCCTTTTTGCCAAACAAAATCGGCATGAATGGCGGTTAGGGCGTGGTTGATGTTGTTATAAAGTGTTTTATCAATATTTATATAAACCAATGACAAATGCCAATGAAAATGCGTAAGTGTGTGTTTGATGGTTTTGAGATGATTGATGGCAATGTTTGGCAAATTATCCAAAATTTGACGCTCAGCAAGGCTTAGGCGTTGGGCGTGGGTGTATTTATCGTGCATGGTTTTGGCGTGATGTAAATCATGGAGTGCATCGCCTTGTTTGTCATTTATCATCAGCATGGGCAGGGCATACAGTCCGTCCCAAATGCCTGTCCCTGTGTCGCTTTGGCGTTTTATCCATAACAGTTTATCATCATATATCAGAGCAAACACGAGCGAATGGCGGTGGGGTTTGTCCGCCTTTTTGGCTTTGACAGGATAGGCGGTGGGATTGCCGTCCTTATGGGCGGTGCAGTCGTCCGATAGCGGGCAAGAGACGCAAGCAGGGCGAGTGCGAGTGCAGACGGTCGCCCCCAAATCCATCATTGCTTGGGCGAACTTACCGCTATCATCTGTGGGCGTGAGCGTGTCGGCAAGCTCCCACAGCACCTTGTCAGTGGCGGATTTGGTGATGTCGCCGTCTATGCCTGCCCAGCGTGTCAGCACCCGTTTGACGTTGCCGTCGCATATCACGCCACGCCCACGCACGCCCATCGCCACTATCGCCCCTGCGGTGGAGCGTCCCACGCCACGCACGTTTTGCCATTCGTCCACCGTCTTTGGAAAATACCCATGTGTGGCGATATAATCCGCCACTTGCTTTGCCCCTGCGTGTAGATTTCTTGCCCGAGCATAGTAGCCAAGCCCTGCCCATAGGTTTGCCACATCGTCCCAGTCGGCAGCTGCCAAATCTTGTACGGTGGGAAATGTATTCATAAACCGCCCAAAATAACCCAAAACAGTGGCGACTTGGGTTTGTTGAAGCATGATTTCAGACAGCCAAACGGCATAAATGTCAGACGTGTCGGCATGATGATATTGCCAAGGCAAGTCATGGCGACCGTGCGTGGCAAACCAAGTAAGCAGGCGTGGGGCGAAAGTGGCGTGATTCATGGGTGGGGATAAAAGGTTTAAGATAACAGGAAACGTGATTATGGGGATGATTTGCCAATTTTCCATGGGCAAAGATGTGCTTGGGATAAATATGATAAACCCAGTCTTTGCCATAGTGTCAGAGATTGAAAGCTCAGAAATCCTGATAATCCTACCGCTCACACCAAAAATCGGGTATAATGGCACGCATTTTAAGTAGCCAACACCATGTCCTATCTCTACTCATTAGGTACTCGCCCATCCCATCTGTGGGGACTTACTTTGGTACTGTTGTCCTGCCACAGTGCTTATGCCAATAACACCGCCGTTGCCTATGGCGATAACGTGGCGACGGCTTATGCTGACGACCACAATCACGCCCATAACCACAACGCTCATAATACCAATAGTTCAAACACCGCCACCGCTTATGCTACGGCTTATGACGGGGGTTATGTGGTGGGGCAGTCCACGGGTTTGGCGACATCAGATGAGTCTGTTAGGGTTTTTGTGGGACAGCAGACGACAGCGAACACCGCCCAGAGTCTTGCCAGTTGTCCTGAGCATTTTTATGCCAATACCGCCCCGCAGTTGGTTGGCACCAAAGGACAAAAATTGGCTCGCAAAAATTATGAGCTGTGCTTTGATGGCTTTGCCGTGCTGTATTCAGGCATCTCACGCACGCCCATCTATTCTGCCGAGTATCTGACCCGTGAACGCATTCATCAGGCACGTTCACTGGCTCGCAAAGACAGCTTTCACGAAGAGAGCCGCCTGCCTGCAAACGTGCGAGCAACGCTCAATGACTATCGCCGTTCGGGCTATGACAGGGGGCATTTATCGCCCAATGGCGACATGGCGAATCTCTCACAGCAGTTTGATAGTTTTAGCCTAGCCAACATCGCCCCCCAAAACGGCACGCACAACCGTGGACTGTGGCAGGAGATAGAGCAAGACACACGTAATTTGACTCTACAATATGGCGAGCTGTATGTCGTGACAGGCGTGGTGTTCCAAGGTCGTCAAATCGCCCAAATCGGCGATGGCGTACTGGTGCCGAGCCACTTTTTCAAGGCGGTTTATGTCCCTAGCATCAACCGTGCAGGCGTGTACTATACGCCCAATGACGAAGCAGGCGTGGTCGAGCATATCAGCCTTGCCGAGCTGTCTGAACGCACGGGCATCAACGCCATGCCGTCGCTGTCGCCACAGGTGCAGTCATCGGCTGTTAATTTACCCCCTTTGTCTGAGCATGTGGACAGCGTGGATAAAGGGGATGATACAGAAGGTTGGCTTGCGATTTTGGTGCTGTTGGTGGAATTTGTGATGAGTTTATTAAAATAAGGTGGAGCGATGAATGTCTTTGACAATGACAGCGAAGTCCTACAAATCGGGGCTTTGACCATAGAAAATGGCACGGACAGTGTCATCATCAGTGGCGATGTAGAAATTACCAAAACGCAGGCGGGCAAGGCGCAGGCGCAGGCATTGTTTGACTTTGCACAGGCACTTTGTGCGGTGTTTGATGACTTAGACAGCCAAGGTTTGCCTGCTACTGCTGACAAAGACCCATCCAAAGTAGTCATGGTAAACAACCCTTTTGAGTAGACATGCCCTAGGCAGAAACATTTTTACCAAGCGATTACAAAAAGGTAAATGGCTTACAAAGTTAATGTTTGCAATTTAAAAAATCCTTGTTTATAATGGGTAAACAGTTGTCAGTACGAGTACTGACTGGCTTGGATTAATTAGATTTTTGTACACAGGAGTAAGCCATGAAATTAAACAAACTACTTGCCATCGGTCTGGGTGTTGCAGTATCTGCCAGCGGATTTGCCAATGATGATGCCATCGTGGGCAACTGGAAAATGAGTGAGAAGGGCGAAGCCAAAGCCATCATCAACATCAGCAAGTCAGGCAGTGGCTATCAAGCTGTGATGACCAAAGGCTTGACCGAAAAAGCCAAAAAGCGTGAAGGCACGACCGTCATCAGAGACATCAAAGCCCAAGGCGGTGGCAAATACGCAGGTAAAGGCAAACACCCAACCCTGCCCATCTCAGGCACTGCCAACATCACGCTAAATGGCAATAACATCACCATCAAAAGTAAAGCAGGTACGCAAATGGGCGTCAGACAGTAACCAAAGGCTGATTTAAACAGTTAAACACACAAAACCTCACTTCGGTGGGGTTTTCTTATAGGGCATTCTCGTCCGTCTCGCCCGTGCGAATGCGAATGACTTGCTCTAATGGCGTAACAAAAATCTTGCCATCGCCAATCTTACCTGTGTTGGCGGTATCAATAATGGCACTAATGACGCCATCAACCATGTCATCAGCACAGGCGATTTCTAGTTTGACTTTTGGTAAAAAATCCACCACATATTCCGCCCCACGATACATCTCGGTATGTCCTTTTTGGCGACCAAAGCCCTTGACTTCGGTGATGGTAATGCCGTTTACGCCAATGTCCGACAAGGCTTCACGGACATCGTCCAGTTTAAAGGGTTTGATAATCGCGGTAACAAGTTTCATAAAAATCCTTATTGGCAAGTAGCTTTTGCCATTATATGACAATTTTGGCAAAAATCCAACAACACCCACGCCAATTCTGATAGAATAATCATCCATTCATATTTTTGGCGATAGTCCAAAAAGTATGCCAAACTAGGTTTTCCGTTCGCCCTGAGCCTGCCTGTGGGTAGGAAAACCGTTATGGCTCGACAAGCTCACCACGAACGGTTTTCTTTAATTTGGGATTTCGCAAGAAGTCTAATATACTTTTTGAACTAGAACCGTGTTTTTAAAGGATAATATCATGGCAAATTATACAGTCATCGGCTTGGGCGGTTCTGGGCTGTCTGCGGTCAATTTTTTGGTAAATCAAGGACATACGGTTGCCGTTACGGACGGTAATTTTCCTCCATTGGCGGACAAATTGCCAAGCGGTGTGGCGACTTATTTTGGCGGTATCAATGCTGATATTTTACTTGCTTCGGACAAAGTCGTCATCAGTCCTGGCATCGACCCTACCACGCCTGCCATATTCCAAGCCATCGAGCAGGGCGTAAGTGTGGTCAGCGATGTACAAGTGTTTATTGAAAACCTAAAAAAGCGAGATACCCAAAACGGCACGCACACGCCCATTGTCGCCATTACAGGCTCCAACGCCAAATCCACCGTAACCACGCTGGTCGGACTCATGGCAGAAAAGTCAGGCAAAACCGTGGGCGTGGGTGGTAATATTGGCACACCTGCTCTTGATTTATTAAAGATTGACGGCATGGACATGGCGGTGCTTGAATTGTCGAGTTTTCAGCTTGAAATGATGAGTGAGTTTGGGGCGGACGTGGCGACCATTTTGAATTTATCTGCCGACCATTTGGACAGACATGGCGACATGGCAGGGTATTTTGCCCAAAAATTACGCATTTTTGATAATGCCAAAAATGCCGTGGTGTGGCTGGACGACAAAGAACTTGCCCGTGCCTGTATCGCTCATTTGCCCAAACACGCCCAAATGATAAGCACGTCAGGGGAGATTGGCGAGGGCTTTTCGGCAGATTTTTGTTTAAAAGGCGAAACGGACGAGCATGGCGAAACCATTTGGCTGTGTTATAATGGCGAAAAACTCATCTCATCTGATGAAATCTTGATTAAGGGCAAACATAATTTGCTTAACGCCTTATCCGCCTTAGCCTTGGGCAGTGCCGTGGGGCTTGACATGAATGCCATGCTTGATGTGCTACGGACGTTTATGGGCTTGCCACACCGCTGTGAATATGTGGCGGACGTGGGTGGCAAGGTGTATTTTAACGACTCAAAAGGCACGAACATCGGAGCGACACTCTCCGCCATTGATGGGCTTGGGGCGGTGTATGGGGAGCAGTCGCTTGCCTTGATTTTGGGCGGTCAAGGCAAGGGGCAGGATTTTGCTGAGCTTATCCCTTTTGCCGAACAGTTTGCCGACAGTATTTATCTTATCGGACAAGACGCCGATTTGATACAAAAAACGTTGGCAAACAGTCCTATTTTGGCAAGCAAAATGACACAAGCAGGCAAACTTGAAAAGGCGGTAAAGCTTGCCAGTCAAAGCTCTGCCAAAGTCGTACTACTGTCGCCTGCGTGTGCAAGCCTTGACCAATTTAAGAGTTATAATGAGCGTGGCGAGTGGTTTGTGGGATACGTCAAAGCGTTGGCGTGATTGGGCGGTGCTTGTTGGTATGGTCAAGCACATGTTTTGGGTGGGTTGTGGGGGCAAATTGCAATTTGCCCTATGATGGCACATTGACTTTGCCAAGATGGTTTTGCCCTTTTAATTTTTCGCAATACCAAACTTTGTCCGCAACCCTACCCGAACTCTACGCAATTTTTGCCCAAGCCTTTCTAATTTCCCCAAATTTTTACCAAATAATCAAGCATTTAGCAGAGATTTGGTTTATAATATAGCCCCCAAATTTTCCCAAGCATTGCCCTGTCATGAGTTTTTTTAACATCCCCACGACGATAGCCACATCGCCCTATGTACCGTCTGCTCGGACGGTGTTGATGACGAGCCTGTTTTTGTTGCTGTCCATGAGTCTTTTGATGATGGCGTCAGCGTCAGTGCCGTTTGCGATGACCAAAGGCTTGTCGCCCATGACCTTCTTTTATTCACAAGCGACTTATATTGTTATCGGTTTGTTGGCGGGCATGGTGGTGTATCGCTTTCCTTTGAAGTGGTATTTTGAAATTGGGCTGCTGGTGTTGGCATGGCTCGTGGCACTGTTACTGTTGATAGTGACGCTAATAACAGGGACGGTCATTAATGGCTCACAGCGATGGCTTGACTTTGGGGTGTTTAATTTCCAGACGTCCGAATTTGTTAAACTGCTGATGGTGTTGGTCATTGCTGACTATGTGGTCAGACGGTCGGCAGAAGTGCGGGGCAGTCTGATTGCAGGGTGGCGACTGACGGTGTGGTATTTGCCGATGATTGCCCTGATTTTGTGGCAACCTGACTACGGTTCGGTGGCGGTGATTATCGCCACAGCGAGCATTATTTTGTTTGTCAGTGGGGTGCCATTACCGCATTATGTGGCGTTGGTGTCGGCGGTGTTCGTGCCTGCACTGGTTTATGGACTACTGTCGTCGGATTATCGTAAAGAGCGACTCATGTCGTTTTGGGAGCCGTTTGATGACGTGCAGGACACCGATTATCAGCTGTCTCGCAGTCTGATAGCCTTTGGGCGGGGGGAGTTTGACGGGGTGGGCTATGGCAACAGCGTGCAAAAATTATCGCACCTGCCCGAAGCTCATACCGACTTTATTCTAGCCATCACAGGCGAAGAGTTGGGCTTTTTGGGGGTGGCGTTTGTGTTACTGCTTGAAGTGCTGATTGTGGCGACGATTATGAGAATCAGCCATACCGCCCTAAAACGTCGCCAACTGCGTCTTAGCTACATGGTATTTGGCTTTGGCGTGGTGATTTTTGGGCAAGTGCTGATTAATGCAGGCATGAACATGGGGCTTATGCCAACCAAGGGCTTGACCTTGCCATTTTATAGCTTTGGCGGTTCGTCCATGCTGATGGCACTTATCATGATTGCCATGATTTTAAAGGCGGACAAAGAAAGCGAGCGAATTTATCTGGAAAATAAAAACAGAGAGTATTAAAAGAGTTGGGGTGTTTAAACCATCCCCAATGTTGCTCCTTCTAACACGCGATTATCCCAATGACGAGTCGCCCACATGAGTATCGTGTCGGACGTCTCTTTTTGTAACTCTGCTGGCGGATTTTGCCCGAGCAAGGTTAAAGCGGTAAAGAGTAAATCGCTCACTTTATCAGGCGTGGTGGTGTCTATCGGTGTGGCAAGGTTTTGTTTGGAGAGTTTTTGTCCGTCATGATTGACAAGTAGGGGCAAATGATAAAAATAGTGAGGCGTGGGAAGGAGACATGCTTTGGCGATACAGAGCTGGGCGACCGTCATCGGCATGATGTCAAGCCCCCGCATGACGTGCGTTATTCCTTGCAAGCCGTCATCAATGGTGCAGGCGAGTATGTAGTTTATCATGCCGTTTTGGCGTTTGACGACCACATCGCCAAGACTTTTGGCAGGGTTGTCCCATATCACACCTTGTATGCCGTCAAAAAAGGCGGTCAGCATGTCAGGCAGGCACAGACGGATTTTGTTGTCGCTTAGGTTTTTGTGCAGGCATAATCGGGGGTAAATCGGAGCAAGGTGTAAATCCTTGATATTAACGTCATAAAAGCTCACCGCAGGTATGGATAGGGCGGATAGCTCCTTGCGAGAGCAGGTGCAGTGATAGGTGATGTTTGACAAATGAGCAAGATACTCATCATAAATATCTGTGCGTTTGGATTGAAATAGGATTTCGCCGTCCGAGTATAGTCCTAAATTTTCCAAATCGGTCAAGATAGAGACGGCATAATCAGGCTTACACCGCTCAAAGTCCACGTCTTCAATCCGCACAAGCCACTGTCCGCCCAATGACTTGATATGGCAATAACTTGCCAAAGCGGTACACAGCGACCCCAAATGCAACGCCCCAGTCGGGGACGGGGCAAAGCGACCGATAATGGGGCGTGGGTTCATGGCAGACTTAGTGTCCGTGATTTTGCTTTTCTTTCATCTCGGACATGGTTTTGCAGTCAATGCACTGCGTGGCGGTGGGGCGAGCTTCTAGGCGTTTTAGCCCAATCTCCGTGCCACACGCCTCACAAAACCCATAATCGCCTGTCTCAATCTCCGCCAGTGATTTTTCAATCTTACGCACCAGTTTACGCTCACGGTCTCTGGTGCGTAGAGCCAAAGCGAACTCTTCTTCTTGGGTGGCACGGTCGTTGATGTCTGCCATTGCCCCTGTTTCTTCGTTGATGTAGTCTTTGGTGCGTTCGGCTTCGGCTAACAGTTCGGTTTTCCAATTTACCAAAATCGCACGAAAATGCTCCAACTGAGCGTTCGACATATACTCTTCGTCTTTGGCAGGGCTGTAGGGAGTGAAAGTGGCGTTTGCCATGCGTTTATCCTTTAAAAATCGTCAATTTGACCAAGCATGAAAAAATTAACACTCAAAAAATTGCGTCCTAAATGGGGATATGTTTGGATTTTTCAAGTAATTCCATAAAAAATTTAAGTATTAGGGCATAGGGGTGAATTATATTCGCCCAAAAATCAACACGTTATCATAGGGCAAATGTGATTTGCCCTTACAAGTCCATCTAAAAGTATGGTCAATTAACAATGCTTTTTTAAAACCCGCTATTATCCAGCCTTTTGACCCATGTGTCTAGCGTACGATTGTTATATAATTGTAGCAAACGAAAACCGCTTGCTACATCATCAATACCAAACTCATCTCGGTGAGGGGCAAATTGACGAAACGTGGCAGGGCAGGTATAGAGCGTTCCACCATTTTCCTGCAAGATATGTGCCTGATGAACGTGTCCACAGAGAACATGGGGGCGATTGGTGGTATTGGTGGTGTGAGCGTTTAGTATCGCCCAAAATTCATTGCCATTTTGCAACATATGCTCATCTATCCATGCCGAGCCGACAGGGGTGGGGTGGTGGTGCAGGGCGATAAGGGTGGGCATGGCGTGATTTAGATGAGTCTTTAAAAAGGCAAGCTGGCCATCATCAAGTCGCCCATAGACATGACCGCCTACAGCAGAATTGACCACCAAAAGTTGCCAAGTGGCGTGGGGTAGCTCGATGATAAGGCGGTGGGTGTCAATGAGCCTATCATCTTCGGCAATGGGGAGAAATGTGCGTTTGTCAAAAGGCAAATCATGCCCTATCTCATGTGTTACGTCATGATTGCCCGCCAAGCACAGATAGGGGGTATTTGTTTTATCCAATGCAGCAAACAGCCAATCATAAAGGGGTAAATGACCTTCATTGACCAAATCGCCTGTGAGTAACAGTAAGTTTGGCTTAAAGGTTAAGGCAAAATCCAGCACTTTTAAAAATTTATCGGTATTGGTAGGGACGTGCGTGGATAAATGCAAATCGCTGATTTGAGCGATGATAAAATCGGACGGAGTGGATAGGTGGGTGGGGTAGGTCATGGGGCGGTGGCTTAAAAATATGGTTAAATGTAAATGGGTGGGGCAGATTGCCATTTGTGCAAATATTATTTGTTTAAGCACCATAGGGCAAATGTGAGTTGTCCCTAAAATGCCTTTTAAAAATATGATGAATAAAAAATGTCAAAATATCTTCGTAGGGATGTGTTGAACACGCCCGTTGATGTATTTTGAAATTAAATGACTATAATTTAAAATGGCAATTTATTGATTTTTTGGGCAGGGACGAATTGCAATTTGCCCAAAATTCATACATTATAAGGGTAAATACACCGCCTAAACGTTTGTTTTTTTGTTATTAAAAATTACAATTCACCAATTCATCAATTTACCAATTTACGACTTACCCAGCACCTTTCCCACCCCAAACACCGCAAAAAACCCAATCGCCAACGTCATGACAATCGCAAGTCCTGTTTGTACGTCAAGCCACACGCTTCCCCATACGCCTGTGGTTACGGCGATTTGGGCGATTATCATGGCAAAGATGACCATTTGTGTGGGCGAGTGAGCAAGCAGGCGAGCGATAAGAGCAGGTAGGATAAGTAGCCCTGTGATGAGCAAACTGCCAACCGCTTGAATAGCAACCGCACAAAACCCCGCCAGAAGCCCCATAAAAAAGAACTGTTCGGTCTTAGGATTGATACCTGCGATAGACGCTAGAGCTTCTGATGTGGCAAGTTTGACCTGTTTTTGCCAAATCCACGCCAAAAAGATAACCCCTGCCCCAACCATGACCGCCAAACGGGGCAAATCGCCCCAATCCATGTCAAGTAAGCTACCAAACAAAAAGCCTAGCACGTTGGCTTGTTGCTGGGTAAGCTGGGTGAGCGTTAAAAGCCCCAGACACAACAGGGACACGGCAAGCACCGACAGCGTGGCATCGCTTGGCAGTCGCTTGTCTTGCAAAAACATAAGCGTGATGACCACGCCTATGCTCACCACGCCCACACCCATGTCGGCAGGGATAGACAGCCACGCCCCAATCGCCACGCCAAGCAGAGCCCCATGAGCGAGCGTATCGGCAAAAAACGCCATGCGTCGCCACAGTACCAAACAGCCAAGCGGTGCAGAGAGTAGGGCAAGCAGTGAACCTGCTATCCAAGCAGGGGCGATAATCGGTAGCCAATCGTTCATAATTAGTGGGTATGCTGACAGTGGTCGTGATGATGAATGTAGGGGGTTTGGTGGGTGCTGTGATATTGCCCAAATAACGCAACAAACTCAGGCAGATGAGCGATGTCGGACGGCACGCCTTGACAGCAGATGTGTTTGTTTAGGCAGACGACACGCCGAGTGCCTTTCATGACCCAGTGCAAATCGTGCGACACAACGAGCATGGCACACGCCAAAAATGGGGGCATACTGTCTATAAAGTCATAAAGTAACTCTTCACTATCAGGGTCTAGCCCTTGCATGGGTTCGTCTAAGATGAGTAGGTCGGGTTTGTCAAGCAACGCTCTTGCCATAAGGACACGCTGAGTCTCGCCCCCTGATAGGTGGTGTATTTGGCGGTCAAGCAAGGGGGCAAGCGATAGTTTTTGTAGGACAAAATCACGCTCATCAGGCGTTAGGCGTTTGGTGTTTGCTTGGGCGAGCAAATCTTTGACACGTAAGGGCAAAATGCTTGGCACGCTAAACTTTTGGGGGACGTAGCTTATCACGCTGTTGTGCTTGATGATGTCGCCTGACGTGGGTTTGTTTAAGCCTAAAATGAGCTTGACCAGCGTGGACTTGCCCGCCCCGTTTGGGCCGATAAGACTGACCATTTCACCCTTGGATAAGCTAAGCGATATGTCGGTTAAAATCTTGTTTTGACCAGCATGAAAGCTGACTTTGTCTAAGCAAAACAGCTCGTCTGTATTAGCGACTGTGTTAGCGACAGGCACGACACACGCCTTTTAGTTCAATGACCGTGCGTTCTATGTCAAATCCTGCGTCATCTTTGGCAAAATTGACAATGGCGTCCACAGGTACGTTGGAGCACTCTTCAACGCTTTGGCATTTTTGACAAATCAAAAAGGCGGCGGCGTGCTTGGAGCGTGGGTGGCAACATGGCACATAGGCGTTCATGGAGCTTAACTGATGAATCAATCCTTCGGCAAGCAAAAATTCTAACGAACGATAAATGGTCGGTGGGGCGATGTTCTTGTTTTTTGCCCCTGATGAGTGGCGAGCAGACTGCAAGGCACTGATAAGGTCATACGCCCCAAGTGGCTTATCCGCTTCCAAAATCAGCCCGTACACTTCCTCACGCAAGGGCGTAAAACGCACGCCCCGAGCTTCACAGTGGGCTTTGGCATCAAGCATACGTTGTTTGGGGTCTTGATGTTCGTGGACGTTGTGGTGGTGGTCGCATTGGCAGGCGTGGTCGGTCATGATAGGCTCTTTTGGTTGTTCAAAATTATAAAATTACATTTAAAATATACGTTATTTTACCATAAAAATAGTTGGACAATTTTAAAATGACTGATGAATGCCATTGATATAACATATCATCAAATGGGCGGTGTTTGTGTTGGTAATTTTTAAGAAAAATGCTTGTTTCATCTTAATTTAGATACATTATAACAAAAGCCCATGATGTATGATATAATCTTACAAGACATTACCGCAAATTTATGCAAGTTTTGTGCCATTTTTTAAATAAATTTATTAAAAAGGTTGCCATGTTATTTTCTAAATTCCCCTTTGCTAAACTAAGCCTATTTGCCTTGCCTACCCTGCTGTCTGCGACCGTCCATGCAGGCACGGTAACGGTGAGTAATTATCCATTGTTACTTTTGTCCAATGCAGTAACACAGGGAGCAGAACCTGCCCAAATGCTACTATCTACAGGCGATGTTGGTCATCATGGTAGTCTCTCGCCAAGCAAAGTCAAGCTCGTGGGCGACAGTGATTATGTGGTGTGGTTCGGGCATGAGCTTGAACAAAATCTCGTTAAGACCTTAGAGAACGCCCCCAATGCCATTTCGCTATTTAAGATGAAGGCGTTTTATCGTCTGCCTATGAGGCAGCTTGATGGCACGCCCCGAGCTGACACCTTTGACCCACACATTTGGCTAGACCCAGAGAATGCCAAAGCCATTGTGCGAGCATTGGCGGTGGTGCATTCACACGCCAACCCTGAGCATAAGGGGTTGTATGCCGATAACGTCAAGGCGTTTCATCAAGCCATGGATAAGGCGGTGGCACAGGTGCCAAAAGAGCATAAGCGGGCGTATTGGGCGTATCATGATTCGTTCGCCTACCTTGAACGCTCGGCAAATCTACGTTTTGCAGGGGCATTGACCCCCGACCATCATTTGTCGCCCAAAGCCAGCCAATTTCGTATTTTAAATAACGACCGCCCATCGCCTTATATGTGCTTACTGTCGCAAGGGGCGATTTCGGACGGCATTAAAAACAAGCTCGGCAATGTCGGCACGCTTATCAAGCAAGAAGACATGTCAGACGGCACCGATTTTGTGGACGTGTGGCAGGCGACCGTCAATGAGATTTACGCGTGTATCGACCAAAAATAAATTGGCGGATAGGGCGTATATAAAGGCGATGTGGTAAGCATTGCCTTTTTGTCTATAAATGACATCTATCAAACTTGCTACAACCAAAGGCGTGTTTTATTTTCCTAAAACCGGCAAAAGCTTCATTCTATATTTATCATAAAAATAAATGATATTATCACTTTTTACTGATGAAAAAATGCTGATAAAATCTTGTAAGTTTTTTAAAAACTTTCTATAATACAGGACCTTACGATTTTTCACTGTGTTTTTGAGAGCATCATGAGCAAGCCTGCCCAGCGTCATCAGCAAGCCCGTGTGTATCGCTTGCAATTTCGCCAAGCGTGGGCGGTATTGATACTCATTGGCATAGGGTTTATCCTTGAAACGTTGGGGGTTGCTCACGCCACCAAAAGCATGGCATCGGGCGGACTGCTTGGTTACATCGCCCAGTGTGCGTTTACACTCATTGCCTACCGCACGACAGGGGCGAGAGCGGGGCGTGTTATCATGCTCAACATGTATCTAGGGCAGATGATAAAATGGTTTATCACGCTGATAGGGTTTGCCCTGATTTTTATGTTAGCTAAGCCGATTGGGGCGTTTTTGGTGATTTTGGCTTGTTTTGCCCTACAAGTTGTGCACGTTATGGTGATGTGGCGTATTTAGATTATCAATTAAATTTAAAAATAATTAGATTTTTAAATTTAATGCCCATTTTTTGCCAAAAATTGAAAAAATTCTGTAAGAAAACTCATATTTACCCTTTACAAGAACCACCAAAGTAGGTTATTATACTTCGGATTGCTTAGGGCGTATTGAACATTGATAACATTTTATACAATGTGATAAAATTTAATGATTTCAACTAATTTTTGTATGAAAAATGGCTATCCGACCACTTAATTTAAAAAAATTAAGTTAAAATCTTAAAATTTACACAATTAAGTGGTCGGATTGTTTTTCATTGTCAAAAGCTCGTTTGATAGAACGACTATTAAACTTCACTTTTTCCTTGAAAAACGTACGATTTTTCTCATTTTTCATAGCAAATACCAACGTTCAATACACCCTACAAACATTTCGATAAAAATTTCATAAATTTACAAGTACATTATTTTCAATGATTTGTATGAAATGATTGAAAATAATGTACTTTAAATGAATGATTTAAAATTGCTGATTGATATTTATGGGATAAGTTGAACCAGCAATTTTTTATTGTGTCATTTTAGAGCGTGTTGAGAACTCAACACCTTGCAAATTGATGGATTGCGTGATGAATTTTTCACACGTTCTGATTAACCAAGTTAAAAATAAGAGCTTATTATGGCAGCGGATTCTTCAGAATATATTGCTCACCATTTAACCAACTGGACGTATGGTTATCATCCAGAACATGGTTGGAAAGTGGCACACACCGCCCAAGAAGCCGCAGAGATGGGCTTTAAAGCCATTCATTTGGACTCCATGCTGTGGTCGGTTGGTTTGGGTGCTTTCTTTTGCTGGCTATTTTGGATGGTTGGGCGTAAGGCGACATCAGGCGTACCTACCAAGCTACAAGCCTTCATTGAGATGGTTGTTGATTTTGTGGACAACAGTGTCCGTGAATCTTATAAAGGTCCATCAAAGCTGATTGCACCTTTATCATTGACGATTTTTGTGTGGATTTTCTTGATGAACTTGATGGATTTGATTCCTGTTGATTTCATCCCTGGTACCGCACAGTGGATTGGTAGTCTGATGGGTCACGACCCGCACCATGTTTACTTTAAGATTGTACCAAGTACTGACCCGAATATCACGCTCGGTATGGCATTTTGTGTGCTACTGCTCATCATTGGTTTTGGTCTTAAATACAAAGGCGTGGGCGGATTTATTGGCGAGTTTACCTTACACCCATTTAGTGCCAAAAACCCAATCTTGCAAGCGATTTTAATCCCCATCAACCTAGTTTTAGAGACAGTAACTCTGCTTGCCAAACCCATTTCGCTAGGTCTGCGACTGTTTGGTAACATGTATGCTGGTGAGCTTATCTTTATTCTAATTGCACTTATGTACATGTCTGAGAGCTTGTTTGTTAAAGGCTTGGGTGTACCGCTACATTTGGCTTGGGCAATCTTCCATATTTTAGTTATCACTTTACAGGCGTTCGTGTTTATGATGTTGACGATTGTTTATCTGTCGCTCATCTCACAGACATCAGAACATTAATTGACACTTTTTATTTTAACCCTTCAAACAGGTCATTAAGGAGACATCATGGATCCAGTAATCGCTCAATACACGCTTCTTGCTGTGGCTCTTCTAATCGGTGCAGGTGCTTTGGCAACTGGTATTGGTTTTGCTATCCTAGGCGGTAAGTTCCTAGAAAGTACTGCTCGCCAGCCTGAGCTTGGCTCGCAACTTCAAACCAAAATGTTCATCGTGGCAGGTCTTCTTGACGCCGTACCGATGATTGGTGTTGGTATTGCCATGCTTCTACTATTCGCCAACCCATTCGCATAAGTTGAAGCGGTCAGTCTAGGTCCATTCTTGTCGGCAGTTTACTTGCCGACAGCAATTGGCTATCACCTGACTTTCACTAACAAATGAGGTGATTGGATGAATATTAATTCCACCATTATCGGTCAGATGATTGCGTTTGCGTTTTTCGTGTGGTTCTGCATGAAATTCGTATGGCCGCCACTCATCGGAGCGATTAACGAGCGTCAACGTAAAATCGAAGAAGGCTTAAACGCCGCCGAAAAAGCAAAAGCTGACCTTGCATCTGCTGAGTCACAAGTCCAAGCAGAGTTTGCAAGTGCCAAAGCTGAGGCTGCTTCTATCATTGAACGTGCTAACAAAACTGCCAATCAAATGATTGAAGACGCCAAAGTCACAGCCCGTCTTGAAAGCGAGCGTATTATTGGTGCGGCCCAACAAACGGTTGACCAACAAATTGCCCAAACTCGTGAACAGCTACGTTCACAAGTTGCGACTCTTGCAGTACTTGGTGCTGAAAAGATTCTAGAAGAAAAAGTTGATGAACAAAAACATGCCAGCATGCTAGCACAACTGGCAACCAAGCTGTAATTAGAGGAACTCATGGCTGAATTATCTACCTTGGCAAGACCTTACGCAAAAGCTGCGTTTGACTATGCTGAAGAGCAAAATGCGATTAACGAATGGGAAGACTTCTTGTTGATGGCATCGGATATTGTGCGTAATGACGCATTTATTGGTTTGCTACACAATCCAGCCATTCCCGCCAGTCACAAAGCTTCGGTGCTGATGGATATCTACACTAGCCAAAGACCGAGTAACTCGCCACTTGCCCAAACGTTGCAGACAGCGGCATCACAGGGCGTGGACGTGAGTGTGGCGGCAGAAGTATTAGCAGGAAGTAAGCATCTGACAGCCAATAAGGCATTGACAAACTTTGTCAGCCAGCTGTCTGATAATGACAGACTGTCTTTGCTTCCTGAGATTCATGCTCATTACAGCAAGCTAAAATCACAAGAGCTAAAACAGGTTGACGCTTACGTAACATCAGCCTACCCACTAACTGAGGCCCAACGCAAATCCCTACAAGAATCTTTGGCTATCTCAACAGGTTCTATCGTGATTTTACACGAGGCTGTGGATAGTTCACTGTTAGGGGGTGCGACCATTAAAGTGGGCGATAAGTTTACTGATGGCTCGGTGCGTGGCAAGTTAAAACAATTAAAGACTCAGCTAACAGCATAAACTGTGGCTGTCTAAATTATAGGAAACAAGGCAATGCAACAATTGAATCCAGCTGAAATCAGCAATCTGATTAAGCAACGTATTCAAGACCTTGACGTAAGCGCAACTGCTAAAACTGAAGGCGTTATCGTCAGTGTCTCTGATGGTATTGTAAAAATTCATGGTCTAGAAGAAGCCATGTATGGCGAGATGATTGAGTTTGAAGGCAATGTCTATGGCATGGCACTAAACTTAGAACAAGACTCAGTCGGTGCGGTCGTTTTGGGCGACTATTTGCCCCTACAAGAAGGACAAAAAGCATACTGCACAGGTCGTATCCTAGAAGTACCCGTAGGTCCTGAACTGTTGGGTCGTGTGGTTGATGCTTTGGGTAATCCTATTGATGGCAAAGGTCCTATCAATGCTAAGCTAACCGATAAAGTTGAAAAAATCGCCCCTGGCGTTATCGCTCGTCAATCGGTTGATGAGCCTGTTATGACAGGTTATAAAGCGGTTGATACCATGATTCCAATCGGACGTGGTCAGCGTGAACTTATCATTGGCGACCGCCAAACAGGTAAGACCGCCATGGCAATCGATGCCATCATCGCCCAAAAAGACTCTGGCATCAAATGTGTGTATGTTGCTGTTGGTCAAAAACGCTCAACCATCGCTAACGTGGTGCGTAAACTAGAAGAGTCAGGTGCATTGGCTTATACTACCGTTGTGGTTGCATCAGCATCAGAGCCTGCGGCACTGCAATACATCGCCCCATATTCTGGTTGTACCATGGGTGAGTACTTCCGTGACCGTGGTCAAGACGCACTTATCATCTATGATGATTTGTCTAAGCAAGCGGTTGCCTATCGTCAAATCTCACTACTACTACGCCGTCCACCAGGACGTGAAGCCTACCCAGGGGATGTATTTTACTTGCACTCACGTCTGTTAGAACGTGCATCTCGTGTTAATGCGGACTATGTAGAAGCGTTTACGGGTGGCGAAGTCAAAGGCAAGACTGGTTCATTGACTGCCCTGCCCATCATTGAAACACAAGCAGGGGACGTATCAGCGTTCGTACCTACCAACGTCATTTCGATTACTGATGGTCAGATTTTCTTAGAATCTAACCTATTTAACTCAGGTATTCGCCCTGCGGTAAATGCTGGTATCTCGGTATCTCGTGTGGGTGGTGCAGCTCAAACGAAAATCATCAAAAAGCTTTCAGGCGGTATCCGTACAGCCTTGGCACAGTATCGTGAGTTGGCTGCCTTTGCTCAGTTTGCATCGGATTTGGATGACGCAACCAAACAGCAACTAGAACACGGTCAGCGTGTGACTGAGCTGATGAAGCAAAAACAATACGCACCGATGTCTATCGCTGACCAAGCGGCGGTCATCTATGCATCAAACGAAGGTTATCTTGCGGATGTACCTGTTGAAAAAATCGGTGCTTTTGAGCAAGGTTTGCTAAGCTTCCTTCGTGGCGAATATGGTGCTCTCATGAGCGAGATTGATGAGACTGCCAACTATAATGATGACATCGAGAGTCGTCTAAAAGCAGGGATTGAAGCTTTCAAAGCATCTCGTAGCTACTAAGAGCAATATGGTGTATCATTGATACACCATATACCCATTTAAACTGAGTCCAGTTTTGGAATAATTATGGCAAGCTTAAAAGAAATACGTGCAAAAGTAACCAGTATTAAAAGCACTCAGAAAATCACACGTGCCATGCAGATGGTTGCTGCCAGTAAAATGCGTCGGGCTCAAGAACGCATGGGCATGGGTCGCCCTTATGCTGAAAGTATGCACCGTGTGATTTCACACCTTGTGCAAGCACAGTCCGATTATAAGCACCCTTATATGGTCAGTCGCCCTGTGAACCGTGTGGGCTTTATTGTGGTTACTTCTGACCGTGGTTTGGCAGGTGGTCTAAACATTAACCTATTTAAAAGTTTATTAAAGTCAGTCAAAACTTACCAAGAGCAGTCTGTCGAAGTTGAGTTTGCGGCCATTGGCTCAAAAGGCGTTGGCTTTTTCAAAAACTTTGGTGGTAATGTCACATCGGTAGTTACCGATTATGGCGATAGTCCAAGCTATGAACACATCAGCAGTCCCGTACAGACCATGCTTGATGATTACCAAAATGGCAAATTAGATAGAATTTATTTGGTGTACAATCAGTTTATCAACGCCATGACCCAAAAACCATCAATCACTCAGCTTGTTCCTTTGCCTGAGGGAGCTTTGTCCGATGATGAGGGTATCAGTCACGGTTGGGATTATATTTATGAGCCTGATACAAAGACGTTGATTGACAGTTTGATGGTACGCTATATTGAATCATTGGTTTATCAAGCCGTCCTTGAAAACATCGCATCAGAGCAATCTGCTCGTATGGTAGCGATGAAAGCGGCGACAGATAATGCTGGTAATTTAATTAAAGATTTACAATTGGTTTATAATAAGCTCAGACAAGCAGCGATTACCCGAGAGATTTCGGAAATCGTTGGTGGTGCTGCCGCTGTATCATAAGTCAGTTTAGCTGAATATAAAAATTTAGGAGAACGCAATGAGCGGTCGTATTGTGCAGATTATCGGTGCGGTAATTGACGTTGAGTTTAGCCGTGGTGAAGTCCCCCAAATCTTTGATGCACTTCATGTTGATGGCACGGAAACTACCTTGGAAGTCCAACAGCAGTTGGGTGATGGCGTGGTACGTACCATTGCCATGGGTTCTACCGAAGGTCTAAAACGTGGCTTGCCTGTTTCTAATACAGGTGCACCCATCTCTGTGCCTGTGGGTACAGCAACACTAGGGCGTATCATGGACGTATTGGGTCGCCCAATCGATGAAGCAGGTCCTGTGAATGCTGAACAAAAATGGTCTATCCACCGTGAAGCCCCAAGCTATGATGAACAATCTAATTCAACAGAGCTACTAGAAACTGGTATTAAAGTTATTGACTTGCTTTGCCCATTTGCAAAAGGGGGTAAAGTTGGTCTGTTCGGCGGTGCCGGTGTTGGTAAGACCGTTAATATGATGGAGCTCATTAACAACATCGCCCTAAAACACTCAGGTCTATCTGTGTTTGCAGGTGTGGGTGAGCGTACTCGTGAGGGTAACGACTTTTATCACGAAATGCAAGAAGCTGGCGTTGTTAATACCGAAGACTTTACCAAATCAAAAGTTGCGATGGTATACGGTCAGATGAACGAGCCACCAGGAAACCGTTTGCGTGTTGCTTTGACTGGTCTCACCATGGCAGAGTACTTCCGTGATGAAAAAGATGAAGCCACTGGCAAGGGTCGTGACGTTCTGTTGTTCGTTGATAATATTTACCGTTATACCCTAGCAGGTACCGAAGTATCAGCACTTCTAGGTCGTATGCCATCTGCGGTAGGTTATCAGCCGACACTTGCCGAAGAGATGGGTGCGTTGCAAGAGCGTATTACTTCTACTCAGTCAGGTTCGATTACTTCTGTACAAGCCGTTTACGTTCCTGCGGACGACTTGACTGACCCATCGCCTGCGACCACCTTTGCTCACTTGGATGCAACGGTCGTACTTAGCCGTGATATCGCTTCACAAGGTATCTACCCTGCGGTTGACCCGCTTGATTCAACATCGCGTCAGCTTGACCCACAAGTTATCGGTGATGAGCATTATAATGTCGCTCGTGGCGTGCAAGAAGTACTACAACGTTATAAAGAGTTAAAAGACATCATTGCCATCTTGGGTATGGATGAGTTGTCAGAAGAAGATAAGCTAGTTGTTTATCGTGCTCGTAAGATTCAGCGTTTCCTATCACAGCCTTTCCACGTGGCAGAAGTATTTACAGGGGCACCTGGTAAGTATGTGGCACTGCGTGATACGATTGCTGGCTTTAAATCTATCATCAGTGGTGAATATGACCACTTGCCAGAACAAGCCTTCTATATGGTTGGCGGTATCGATGAAGTGATTGCAAAAGCTGACAAGCTAAAAGCTGCTTAATGTCCAAAGTTAAGATTGGAGAAATCTAATCTTAACTGACTTTATCACGGACAAAACGATGATATAAATATAGATAGGAGTCATCATGGCAACATTTACATGCCGAGTGGTCAGTGCCAGAGAAGAGCTTTACTCAGGTGACATTAGTGTGCTTGTGGCTTCGGGTATTGATGGTGAACTTGGTATTTTGGCAGGTCATACGCCAATCATTACTTTGCTAAAACCAGGTCCTTTGCACCTAAAATCAGCCGATGGTACAGATGAAGTGATTTATGTACAAGGTGGTGTGCTAGAAGTTCAACCTAAGATTGTGACCGTGCTTGCTGATTCGGCAGAACGTGCCAGTAATCTGGATGAAGCAAAAATCGCCGAAGCACGTCGCACTGCCGAGCAAGCCTTGGCAAATCAAAGTGCTAATATTGATACCACTGCTGCCCTGACAGCATTGACAGAGTCATTGGCACAGCTACAAACCATTCAAAAGTACAAAAACCGTGCTTAATTATTTGCTTAATTGCTGATTAAAAATCGTGCTTATTGCTCAAAAATTTGTTAGAATAAGCATGTCCACCAAACAAGTTTGCTTGATTGATGGCATTACCTGATTTTGATGTATCTTTTGATGTATTCAAGGATAATATATGACAACGACAGCCCCAGAAAAAGAAGACATTCCCCGAATTCTGATTGTTGAAGATGATGAGCGTCTTGCCGCCTTAACCCAAGACTATCTCAGACGTAACGGATTGGACGTGGCGATTGAAACTGATGGCACCCGTGCGATTCGTCGCATCATTAGTGAACAGCCTGATTTGGTGGTGCTTGATGTCATGTTGCCAGGTAGTGATGGCTTGACAGTGTGCCGTGAAGTACGCCCACACTATGCTCAGCCGATTTTAATGTTAACAGCACGCACCGAAGACATGGATCAGGTGTTAGGCTTAGAGATGGGGGCGGATGATTACGTGGCAAAACCTGCCCAGCCCCGAGTATTGCTAGCCCGTATCCGTGCCTTGCTTCGTCGCTCTGACTCGGCACCGACAGATGACACGCCACAGCGTTTGGAATTTGGTGATTTGGTCATTGACAATGGCGGTCGCTCAGTGACTCTAAATGACGAATTGGTTGATTTTACCAGTGCTGAGTATGATTTGCTTTGGCTACTTGCATCCAATGCAGGTCGTATCTTATCTCGTGAAGATATTTTTGAGCGACTTCGTGGTATTGAGTACGATGGTCAAGACCGTTCAATTGACGTGCGTATTTCTCGTATTCGTCCAAAAATTGGCGATGACCCAGAAAATCCCAAACGTATCAAAACAGTGCGTAGTAAAGGTTATCTGTTTGTTAAAGAAGGCAATTAATTGTAATCTTAACATCAGTCAATATCCAAGCTATGCTACAATAAAGCCAGCCACATCGCTGGCTTTTTATTTTCACTCATGATAAGTCAATGGTATGGCACTTTCATCAATTACCGAACGTAGTATCTTTTTTCGTATTTATGCAGGACTTTTGCTTGTCTGCTTTTTGGTTGCTTTTTTTGGCTATTTTCTCATGCAGGCAATTAACCAGCAACGCCTGCAATCTTACCGAGAATCCATTGCCACGGTTGTTTTTTATTTAGGGACAGCATCCTATGATAGACGCTCTGTGGAAGAAAAAGAGTCTTGGCTTATGGCGATTGGTCGGGAATTTGGGTCAGAGATTCATGTCGTGCCGATGGATGACCTTGAACTTAAAGGTCGCGAATTAAAAAGATTAAAAGAAGGCAAGTCAGTGGTTCGCTATGATGAAATCTCACATCATTCGATGGTGTATCATGCCATAGACAATGATGGCAGTGTGCTGTCTGCCGAGCTTGATCGCATTAATGAACGTCAAATTCATGCTGTTATGGGGTTTTTGTTGGATGAATTACAGTATTATCCATCTTTGACAGATAAGCAAGCACGTCTTGCTCATCTAAGTCAAAAATTTGGTTATTCTATGGCATTATTGCCTTTGTCAACTTTGGGCTTGGATAAAGAGCAGTTTGACCGACTAAATACTGGCAAGGCAGTGCTTAGTTTTGACAATGAAAACCAAAGACCCCACCTATCGGTCATGATGGCATCAACCATTCCTAATGAAGTGTTGGTGGTAACCGTACCTTTGTTTAACTTCTTTTCCTTGGATGTCATCATTAGTATTGTGCTGACTTGCCTGTTGTTAGTGAGTTTTGGTGTATATGCCCTGATTTTCCCATTAGAGCGACGTTTACAACTTTTACAAATGGGGGTCAATAAAGTTGCCGAAGGTAAACTTGACACCATGGTGCAAGTGGCAGGGTATGATGACATCGCTCGTCTGTCATCAACCTTTAATGCTATGATTCGTCATATTAAAAGACTGATAGAATCCCAACGTGAGCTGACCCGTGCCGTCTCGCATGAACTAAGAACGCCAGTGGCACGCATTCGTTTTGCGGTGGACATGCTTGCTGATGATGATGATTATGAGTCACGGCAGGTACAAAAACAGTATATTGATGATGACATTGCTTCTTTAAATGAGCTTATTGATGAAATTTTAACCTATGCCAAGCTCGAAGAAGGCTCTCCAAAGATGGATTGGGAAATGGTGTGCTTAAAAGAGCTCCTTGAACAAATCGAGCGTGAGACCAATGCTTTGGGCAAGCCCATTGCCATACAAATCAAACCGCCCGCCCAAAAAGTGGTGGCGATGGCAGACAGGCGTTATCTACACCGTGTGGTGCAAAACTTAGCGGGCAATGCCCTGCGTTATGCCAAAAGCACCACCATCATCAGTGCAGGGGTCAAAAAAGGCATGGCATTTGTCACTGTCGAAGATGATGGGCATGGCATTCCCGAAGCTGACCGTGAAAAAGTGTTCATTCCTTTTGCCCGTCTCGATGACAGTCGTACCCGTGCGTCAGGTGGCTATGGACTTGGTCTGTCCATTGTTGCACGCATTGCATTTTGGTTTAGTGGTAACATGAGTGTGGATGAAAGCCCAAGTTTGCACGGGGCGAGATTTACCATGGAATGGCCAGTCAAACAGGTGGGTGTGGTTATCGTGGCAGATGAGCTGACGGGCGCAAAAAGTGAGAAAAAACTCATCGGTACAGACGAATAGCGATAAATACAGATAACTGGCGTGGCATTTTGGCAAAGTTATGCTAAAATAAATCATAAATTTATCTTAGGATGTCAATATGCCTTATCTTTTTGGATTGTTGGTGCTTGCCAATGCGGCTCTGTTGGGTTATTTTCTGCTGGTGCCTAGCACCGATAAGAATGTTGAGCAAGCCAAAACCAGTCTTGTCGCCCCCGTCAGCTTTACCGATACGACCAATCAGCTACCCCCCGAGATTGGTAAAAAATAATAGATTGGTAAAAAATAATTAAAAATCACGTCAATTCATTAACTGATATGTATCAGTCTAATCGGAGCTAGTTTTGTCATCTTCACTGATGTCATGGTTTGTCGGATTGTCTGATGTGTCAGTTGTGCTTCGTGTATTATCTACCAAAGGAATATGGACAAGAACTTCTAGCCCGCCATTGTCATGGTTGCGGGCGATGACCTCGCCTTGGTGCAGGTGAGCGATACGACTGACGATGGCAAGACCTAGCCCACTACCTTGGGTTGTCCGTGCTGTCTCACCACGCTCAAAAGGTTGCATAATACGTTGTAGTTCACTCTCCGCCACACCCTCGCCTTCATCACGCACACTGATGGTGAGTATTCTTTTTTTAAGGGTTTCAGCGGTTAAATCATCGGCGTCTCGATAATCAATCACCGCCCCCAAATGGATGGGTTCACGCCCATAACGCACCGCATTATTGATCAAATTGACAATCAAGCGTTTCATGGATAAAGGACGCACCATGACATCTTCGACGACCCGATTGTCATAGACAAAACGCACGTCATTAAACTGCACGCTGATTTCATGGAAAATCAGCTCCAAATTGGTCGCTCGCACTGCTTCATCCGAGCCGTCTTTCATAAATGACATGAACTGTTCCAAAATAGCATCCATGTCCTCGATGTCATACACCAGCCCTTCTCGAAAAAACTCATCAGGCAACATCTCGGCAGTCAGTCGCATGCGAGTTAGGGGCGTGCGTAAGTCATGGCTGATGCCAGCGAGCATGATGGTGCGTTCTTTTTGGGCTTGATGTAGGGTGTGAAATAGGCGGTTAAAGGCGGTATTGACTTTACGAATCTCATTTGAGCCAACCTCGGGTAGCACGGTCGCATGCCCTAGATGAATGTAGTCATTGGCGGTGCGTTCTAGTTTTTTGAGTGGGCGATTTAGGCGACGTACCAAAACCAGACTCACCAAAATGGTCAAAATCGGCAAGCCAAACACAAAGCCTGCCAGTAACCCCGCACTGTACTGCGAGTAGTGAATGACAGGTTCACGCAGCCAAACGTTGGGGTATTTGCTGTCCCAAATCCACAGCTTCGGAGTTGGTTTGAACTTAAAATAAACCTTGACCTCACGCCCAAGCTCTCGGCTGACTTGCCCTGCAAAAATGTCGGTAAAAAAGTCAGCCACTATCTTGTCATTGACCACAGGAAACTCGCTCGGGTCGCTGATGATTTGCACATGGCTGTTGTCCTGCACCCATTTGAGCATGGCAGGGTCGTCTGCAAAGCTCTGATTGGCGTTGTCAATAAAGGTCAGCTCGCTTGCCAAATAACTGGCGTGATTCTTAATCTCAGGCAGATACAGGCTTCGCCAAATGAGCCAAATCGATAAAGCGATACTGGCAAAGACGATAAAAATCACCATGCTAACCGTCTGCCATGTGTTAGAATTTAGCGTGTGTCTGATTTTAAGTTGCCAGTACTTGTAATTTTTTTTCATAAAAATGGGATAAAAGTGCGATACGCTCTATTTTAACACACGTTTTGTGCATAAAGTCGGAAATTGCTTTGTCAAACCAATTTATGTCCATGTTGTCAGGTGTTGCATCACGGCATGAGAATTTTTAAAAAATTACTTTGAAAATGGCATAAAAATTGGTATAATTAGGGTCTTTTTATAAATCTGGTTTTGCCATCGGCTCATCCTCACATTTTTGGCGACCAGTTTTTTTCTTGCAAATACTTTATCATTTAATGAATTCAAGAGAGAATTATCATGGTTGTTATTCGTCTAGCTCGTGGCGGTTCAAAAAAACGCCCATTCTACCAAATCGTTGTTGCTGACAAGCGTGCGTCTCGTGACGGTCGCCACATTGAGCGTATTGGTTTCTTTAACCCACTGGCTCGTGGTCAAGAAGAAGCGTTTCGCATTGACCAAGACGCTTATAATGCGTGGATTGGTAAAGGAGCTCAGCCCTCTGACCGTGTTGCTCAACTGGTTAAGGCTAGCAACAAAGCGTAATCGCTGACATCTTGTGTCGGTTTGTGTGTCTCTTATCATTGATTGATGAGTGTCATGCAGACCGATTTTTATTTATCTCTTTACTGGTTTTAAAATAAGTCAAAACTCTTATTTACTTTGCAAGCATTTATTTTTATTAATTTATTTAAAACGCCATGACAACATCGCCCAATCCCGACACGCTCATCCAAATCGCTACCCTAAAAAAACCTTATGGTATTAAGGGCTGGCTGTGGGTATTTAGCTTGACTGACAACCGCTCGGATATCTTTGACATGCCTCATTGGTACATGAAAACAGCACTCGGTTTTCGCCCTTTGACGGTCAGCGACTGGCGAGAGCAGGGGGCAGGGTTGGTGGCAAGTTTTAAGGAAGTGCCTGACCGTAACGTGGCAGAGACCATGAATGGCGTGAGCGTTTGGGTGGATAAATCAAACTTACCCGCTTTGGATGACGATGAGTATTATTGGTCGGACTTGGTGGGATTGACAGTCGTCAATGAAGAAGGCGATAATTTGGGCATCATCAAAGAGATGTTTGAAACGTCCGCCCATGCCATCATCTCGGTCAAGCCGACCGCCGAGAGCGTGGATGGCGAAGATAGACTCATCCCGTGGCATAGCGACATCGTGCTTAATGTGGATTTGGACGCCAAAACCATGCTCGTGGCATGGGGCAGGGATTATTAAGCCATGGCACTCAAAATCACAACCGACTGTATCAACTGCGATGTGTGTGAGCCTGTCTGCCCTAATGAAGCCATATCAGCAGGGGATGACATCTATGTCATCAATCCCGACCTATGCACCGAATGCGTGGGACACTATGACACGCCTCAATGCGTGGACATCTGCCCTGTGGACTGCATCCCCAAAGACCCTGATTATGACGAGAGCGAAGATGAGCTACTTGCTAAATATCATAAAATTACCAACGGCTAGATAAGGCGATGATTGGGGCGTGCCTGCCCTTTATAACACAATTTAAATCTTGAAAATTTGCAAAAACAGACCACTTGTTTTTGCATGAAAAATGGCTATCCGACCACTTAATTTAAAAAGTTAAATTAAATTAAATTAAATTAAATTCTGGCTCTGGTTCAAAAAGTATGCTACAAAGAAAACCGTTCGTGGTAAGCTTGGGAAGCCTAACGGTTTTCCTACCCGCAGGCAGGCTTAGGGCGAACGGAAAACCTAGTTTGGCATACTTTTTAGACTACTACCTAAATTCTTAAAATTTACCTGATTAAGTGGTCGGATGTTTTCATCTTCAAAATCCTTGTTGATATTTCAATATCAACTGCGGAATTTTTCTTGAAAAACGGATGATTTCCCCTATTTTTCATTGCAAATACAAAAGGCAGGCACGCCCCATTTATTGCTTTTCTTGTTATAAAACAGGAACATCTCATCCATGATGAAAACCCTTAAACATTTTTATTTTGACATCTTTTTTACCATCGTCTGCTTGATTGGGGCGGCGTATTGGGGATTTACGCACGGTGGGACAACCGCCATGCTCTCGGCACTGTTTATTACAATGGTGCTGGCACTGATGGAAATCTCATTGTCCTTTGATAATGCGGTGGTCAATGCGTCCGTTTTAAAGCATTGGGATAAGTTTTGGAAAACGATTTTCTTAACCGTCGGTATGCTCATCGCTGTCTTTGGTATGCGACTGGTGTTCCCCATTGTCATTGTGGCAGTTACGGCAGACATGGACATGAAAGAAGTTGTCGATTTGGCACTCAATAACCCCAAAGAATACTCCGCCAAGCTCATGGCACACCATGCTGAGATTGCTGCTTTTGGGGGTATGTTCCTACTGCTTGTCTTTTTGAACTTTGTATTTGATGACAAAGACATTCATTGGTTTGGCTGGCTTGAAAAACGCCTTGCTAAGTTTGGTAAAGTGGACGCCATGAGTGTGTTTGTTGCCATTGTAACCTTGATGATTTCACTCACTTGGGTGGACAAAGCTCATAAGTCGGTTGTTTTAATGGCGGGCGTTTGGGGTATTCTTATCTATATGGGGGTTAATGTCCTATCCACACTGCTTGAAGGCGATGGCGATGATGACGGCACGCCCGATGGACACGAAGTAGCGGGAGCGATTGCCAAAGGCGGTATCGCAGGCTTTTTATATTTAGAAGTATTGGATGCGTCATTTAGTTTTGACGGCGTGATTGGGGCGTTTGCCATTACCAATGACGTGGTTATCATCATGATTGGTCTTGCCATTGGGGCGATGTTTGTGCGTTCGATGACGATTTTCTTGGTCGAAAAAGGCACGCTAGATGAGTTTGTGTACCTAGAACACGGGGCTCATTATGCCATTGGGGCGTTGGCGATTATCATGCTTATCTCGATGAAATTTCATGTGCCTGAGATTATCACGGGGCTTATCGGGGTTGCCTTTATCGTGGCATCGGTGATAGCTTCCATTCGCTATCGCAGAAATAATCCGCATAAGTCCATCTCCCAGCAGTGATAAGCCATGCTTAAAGCTGGTTAAAGTGCAAATAATGCCATAAAACAGCAAAACCGCTTGTGCTCTGCTACATTCATTGTTAAGATACGCCTTATTTTTATCAATAAGGCATTATCATGACTACTACCCAAACCGCCCAAATGTGGGGCGGACGTTTTAGCGAAGCTACCGACCGTTTTGTTGCCGAATTTACCGCCTCGGTCAATTTTGACAAACGCATGGCAAACCAAGACATACAAGGCTCTATCGCCCACGCCACCATGCTTGGGCAGTGCGGTATCATCACCGCCGATGAAAGCCGTCAAATCGTGGACGGACTGACCCAAATCAAAGGCGAGATTGAGCGTGGCGAATTTGAATGGCGTGTGGAGCTAGAAGACGTTCATATGAATATTGAGAGTCGCTTGACCGCCTTGATTGGCGATGTCGGCAAAAAACTGCACACAGGGCGTAGCCGTAACGACCAAGTGGCAACCGACATTCGCCTATATCTAAGAGACGAGACCGACAAAATCATCGCCTTAATTGGCAAATTACAAAACGGTCTACTGGATTTGGCAAGCAAACACACCACAACCATCATGCCCGGTTTTACGCATTTGCAGACCGCCCAGCCTGTGAGTTTTGCTCATCATGTCATGGCGTGGTTTGAGATGCTTTGCCGTGACAGCGAGCGTTTTGCCCAGACTCGCACTCGCATTAACCAAATGCCACTTGGCTCGGCGGCTCTGGCAGGGACGACTTACCCTATTGACCGCACAATCACCGCTCGCCTGCTTGGCTTTGATGGCATTTGTGAGAACTCGCTCGATGCGGTGTCTGACCGTGATTTTGCCATTGAATTTACCGCCAACGCCAGCATTTTGATGATGCACCTATCTCGCATGAGTGAAGAGCTGATTTTGTGGATGTCGGCACAGTTTGGTTTTATCCATATCCCTGACCGCTTTTGTACAGGGTCGTCCATCATGCCTCAAAAGAAAAATCCTGACGTGCCAGAGCTTGTGCGTGGCAAGACCGCTCGTGTGTTCGGACAGCTCACAACCCTGCTCACACTTATGAAAAATCAGCCCTTAGCGTACAATAAGGACAACCAAGAAGACAAAGAGCCCTTGTTTGACTGCGTGGATACGCTGACAGGCTCGCTCATCGCCTTTGCCGATATGCTCCCAAACATCACGCCAAACGCCCAAAATATGCGTACCGCCACGATGAAAGGCTATGCCACAGCGACTGATTTGGCGGATTATTTGGTCAACAAGGGCTTGCCGTTTCGTGATGCTCATGAAGTGGTTGGGGGAGCGGTGGCGTTAGGCGTAGCAAAAGGCGTGGATTTGAGTGAGCTTAGCCTTGATGAATTAAAGGCGTTTAGTCCGCTCATCGGTGATGATGTGTTTGAGTGTTTAACCTTGGAAGGCTCGCTAAATGCTCGTAATCATATCGGGGGTACTGCCCCAGAGCAGGTGGTAAAAGCGATTGAGCGGGGGCGTGGTCGGGTTAAAGGTTAATTAAGCTCATCAAACCATTACCCCAATTTGGCATATCCATCATCAAAAAGATGTGCTAAAATTGGGGTGATATTTTAAAGGACAAGCCATGACAACACTTACCCTGCATATCCCTGACGATTTATCCAAACAAGCTCGTGAAATTGGACTGTTAAATGAACAATCCATACTACAAGCCTTTCGCCAATTCCTTGAACAAAAACAACCCAAACAACGTACACTTGGCGGAGCGGAAGGCTTGGTAAGCTATATGGCGGACGATTTTAATGAGCCGTTAGATGAATTTGGGGATTATATGTGATGCGTGGTTATTTATTAGACACCCAAGTGATTATATGGCTATTGAGTGAGCCTGATAAATTATCCAACAAAGCCAAACAAATCATTCAAAATCCCAACAATCCCCTATGTTATAGCCTACTTAGCATGAATGAAATTGCCATTAAAGTAAGCATTGGTAAACTTATCATTGATGACAATTGGCAAGATATTTTTGAAAAACTATTGGCACAAAAAGACATTGTAAAATTAGACATGACATGGGATGCAATAAAAATTTTACAAAACCTGCCTTTTTATCATAAAGACCCTTTTGATAGAATGCTAATATCTCACGCAATCGCCAATGACCCTGCGTTTATTAGCTCTGATAGGCATTGTGCCAGTTATGATTTAATGGTGGTTTAGTAATTGAAATTGGGTGGCGTGAAAGCTAAATAAAGACCTCCCCTTGACAACCCCCCAAATCCGCCCCCACATTTGCTATAATATCCTTTTTACTTTGGAAAAAATCATGGAAATCTTTAACCCCAAAACCAATTTGGTTTTCTGTCGTAAATACCAAGAAAATTTGCCAAAAATACCAAATCCGCCTTTCCCCAATGCCAAAGGCGAGGAAATCCAAAACACCGTCTCAAAAAAAGCGTGGGACGAGTGGCTAGAATTACAAACCATGCTCATCAACGAAAAGCACCTAAGTATGGTGGATAAAGACGCCAAAAAATTCATCGCCGAGCAACGTGAATTATTTTTAGACAATGGCGACTATGAACGCCCAGCAGGGTTTAAGCCAAAAGAGAGTTAAATTTGCACTAAATTTTATTTAAGTATAAACAAAATCGGACTTAGTGTCCGATTTGTTTTTGGGTCAACAAGGAATTAGCACGCCACACCGATAATCCATTCACTCTTATCATTAGTGCTTTTGTCTAGGTCTGCACGGCGAACCAATGGCTCGGTACAGCCTTTGGGGGTAATATAGCTGATGGCGATTTTGACTGCGGTATCTGCCATAATCGCTGTACCATCTGCTGTACGCACATGGATATAAAAAGGTTGCTCTAATGGAACGACATAGCTATCAAGCAGATAAATCCTGTCGCCATAAGTGACTTTGGCGTGATAGTCTCTAAAATGAAGCATGCCTACACCGTCCACATAGGTATCAGGGCTAAGCGGTTCGTTGGTCTTTTTGGTGTTGGGCATGACCAGTAGAGATGGCATGGCAGGCGGTGTAGCAGGTGTACTGGCGCAACCGACCAGCATCCCTGCTGTGATTAGAGTTGATAATAATTTTTTCATCATTGCTCCTTTTGTCCTTTGAATCTCTTAACTCTTATAAGCATATTTAGGGTCGGCAGCGGCGGTAAATAGCACGTCGGTTGATGAGTTAAGAGCAGTCTCTGCCGAGTCTTGTACCACACCGATGATAAAGCCGATGGCAACGACCTGCATGGCGATGTCGTTGGAGATATTAAACAGTCCGCACGCCAATGGGATGAGCAGTAGTGAGCCACCTGCCACGCCTGAGGCACCACAAGCACTGACAGAGCCAACGATGGCAAGCAGTAGGGCTTGGAAGAAGCTGACTTCCACGCCAAGGGTATGAGCGGCGGCAAGCGTTAGGATGTTGATGGTGATGGCTGCCCCCGCCATGTTGATGGTTGCCCCCAGTGGAATGGTGAGTGAGTAGGTGTCTTCGTTTAGCCCAAGTTTTTTGGCAAGGTTCATGTTCACTGGAATGTTGGCGGCGGACGAACGGGTAAAAAATGCCGTCACTCCTGATTCACGCAGGCAGGCGATAACGAGCGGGTAGGGGTTTTTACGAGTCTTGACCAAGACGATGAGCGGATTCACCACCAAAGCGATAAACAGCATGGCACCGACCAGTACGATAAGTAGCTTGGCGTAGCTTGCCAAGCCGTCAAAACCTGTCTCTGCCACGGTCTTTGACACCAGTCCTAAGATGCCAAATGGGGCAATCGCCACAATCCATTTTACCACCGCTGAGACGGCGTTTGAGATGTCATGTACGACCGTCTTGGTGGTCTCGGACGCATGACGTAGCCCCAAACCAATCAGTACTGACCATGTCAAAATACCCAGATAGTTAGCATTGCTAAGGGCGGTCACGGGGTTGGCGACCAGATTCATGAGTAGGTTTTTTAGGACTTCACGTAAAGATTGGGGGGCGGATTGCTCTACCGCTTGCATGTCGGCCAGACCCACAAGCTCAATGGGAAAGGCAAAACTTGCCAGTACGGCAGTCAAAGCAGCGGTAAATGTCCCCACCACATACAGTAGCATGACAGGCTTGACCCGAGCGTCGCTACTGCTCTTAAATCCTGCCACGGCAGAGAGTACCAAGGCGAACACCAATATCGGGGCGACTGCTTTTAAGGCTCCGACAAACACATCGCCCAGCACCCCAAGCGACATACCAACATCTTTGGCAACACTGCCAATCAACACGCCTAGCACCAAGGCAATCAAAATAAGTGGCACAAGTCCCACACGCATGTATGCATTCACAAGTTGACGCATGAATCATTCCTTATTAACAAACACTTGTCAAATCACAAGATGATAAGATTGCAAAATGTGATAACTATACCACTTTTTGTAATAAAAGTGTTAATGAATTTTTATTTTGTTGGGGCGTACCTGCTTTTGGTATTTGCAATGAAAAATGCCTGTTTAAAAAAAGTAAGGGGAATCGCACGTTTTTCAAGGAAAAAACGTAGCTGATAGTTGTTCTATCAAGCAAGTTTTCGCCTTCGAGCCACAAGATTTAGCCATTTTTCATGCAAAAATAGATAAAAGCGTTAAATGTTCATCTTATTTTATAAAAATGTTATCAATGGTAGGCACGCCCTATAATTCTCAAAGGTTAAAAAACGACCATGCACATATGGTCGTTTTGAATGATGGACTGTGGGGATTAGTCTGCTTGTCCCACTAAGTAACGCATGAGCATGGGTACAGGGCGACCGCTTGCCCCTTTGTTGTCGCCACCTGACCATGCTGTGCCTGCGATGTCTAAGTGAGCCCATGCTTGACCTTCTTTGATAAAGCGTTGCAAGAAGCACGCTGCCGTGATAGAACCGCCTTCACGTCCGCCGATGTTTTGGACGTCTGCAAAGGTGGATTTGAGCTGTTCATCATAGGCGTCATCTAGGGGCATTTGCCATACTAGGTCGCCTGTGTACTCGCCTGCTTCTTCTAGGGCGAACAGCGTGTATTCATCATTACAATACAGTCCTGAACGCACTCCACCCAGGGCAATCACGCACGCCCCTGTCAGGGTTGCGGCATCGATGATGGTGCGTGGCTTGTAGTTGTCTTGGACGTAGCACAGGGCGTCACACAGCACCAGACGACCTTCGGCATCGGTGTTTAGAATCTCAACACTCATGCCGTTCATGGCGGTTACGATGTCTGATGGGCGAGTGGCTTTGCCCGATGGCATGTTCTCAGCACAGGCAAGCACCACGACCATGTCCAGTGGCAGGCGAGCTTCACACACCGCTTTGATGGTGCCAAGCATGGCAGCTGCTCCGCCCATGTCGTATTTCATCTCATCCATGCCTGCTGATGGTTTTAGTGAAATACCGCCTGTGTCAAAGGTAATGCCTTTGCCGACTAGGGCGATGGGGTCTTTTAGTTTGCTCTTTTTCTTGCCTGATTTGCCGTGGTATTCGATGATTGCCAGTTTGCCTTCGTTATCAGAGCCTTGTGAGACTGCCAAGAAACAGCCCATGCCCAGTTTTTTCATCTCTTTTTCGCCAAGCACGCTCACACTGACCACGTCTTTGTAGTCTTTGCCCAGTTTTTCGGCAACTTTGGCAAGCTCAGCAGGGGTCATGATGTTGGGGGCATCATTGGCGACATCACGAGCCAAACTCTGCCCGATGTGCGTGGCAGTAGCGATGGCTAGGGCGTTTTCGTAGTCGGCTTTGGCGTCTTTGGTGTTGATAAATTCAACAGCAGATAGGGCGATTTTGTCGCCTTTTTTGGATTTGTAGGGTTCAAAGCGGTATTCGGCATGCAGTAAGGCATTGACAAACTGTCCAAAGTGCTTTTGGCAAATGACATCGCCCCACGCCACGACTGCAGATTTGCTGTTTTTGATGGTGTTAAAGGTGGCTTTACCCAGTTTTGGCATTTGCCCTGCCAGCTTGTCCAGCGAGCCTGTGCCAATCACGCTGATGACATGTCCGTCATCAATGCCATAATCGGTCACGTTCTCACCGACCGAGCCTTTAAAGCCACTGGCTTTGATGAGTGCCTTGGCACGGTCTAGGTGACCGCTGTCAAGATTGCCCAAAATTTTGGCATCGCTGTCGGCAAAGACGACCAAATGGGGCTGGGCTTTGGTTTTTTTGGGGCTAAGCTTGTCGCTGACGCTTAGGTTTAGGGTAGATACAGACATACAAACTCCTTGTTTGTGAGTAGGGAAGGGATTGTTTAAATTTTAGCACACTTTTGGGGGTTTGGGCATAGGTTGGATGATTGATTACAAAAAATATGGGCTCTAGCCCAAAAAGTATGCTACACCCACCCATGGTTGATATAATGAAACACCAAGTCAAATGCTTTAAGATGATTGGTTAGGTTTTTAGAGAAACAACATTTTTCTAAATGCTCGCCTA
>NZ_MUXV01000032.1:0-4654 GCF_002014975.1 Moraxella bovis | reverse complement strand
ATACTTTTTGGATTACTACCGAAGATGTAATCATCTGCGAATAATTGATGTATAAAATAGATAACAAAATTTAAATAATTTTACAAAAAAACTCTACTATTTATTTTGATTTATTTTGATTTATTTTATAATATAAAATAAAGTTATACCTAATGCCTAATCATTTTATGGAGCAAAATATGCTAAAAAACTAATGTTAGCCACCGCAATCATCGGTGCAACGATTTCAACCGCTAGTGCTGATACCATTAGTGGCGATGTGGATTTGCAAGTAAAACTGCCAGAAATCTTGGTGCTTTACCATTGGGAAAAGGCAGGTATTGAGTTTGGGGCAAATAAGTACAACCTGCCGACAGGCAAGGGGGAGGGTACTTACGATTTTGGAATTGGTAGAATTGATGTTACAGATACCAATGGCGGTACAAGTGCTGGTGTTACAGGTCAAGAAATGAATACGGCTACTGTTCCAAATGCTCGTGCTGATGCCCAAGTTATCCCTGTTACCTTAAAAAATTCTTGGGCGGTGCGTACTTTAACAGAAAGCGGTACAGTAACTTTGAAAATTGCAAATACGCAGGGTGCAGATGTGCATACATTGTCTAAAGACGGTATTAAATCAGACATTACCACCAAAGAGGTCAAAGTCAAAACTGATACTGTTGGTGCAAATAGTGAAATTACACTACCCTCTAAATGGGAAGTTACCAAAGGCGATATTACTTTTGATTTAGATTTGTCAAAAGCTAAACTTGCAGGTTTGCACGAATCAAATGGCGAAACTTTTACGCTTACTTTGACTGGTGCAAAATAATTAAATAAGCAACAACTTCGCTAATTAACTAAAAAAGGCTGTTTTGGTGCATTGTATGCCTAACAGCCTTTTTAATTCGGACAGACGGCTTTTGGGTGTTTTATGATTAAAAAATGCAGTTGGGCTTTGGGGCTGTGGGCGAGCATTAGCCTGTGTGCCTATGCCAATACTTTACAAACCGATATGGTACAGACCGATACAGGCACACAGCTTGTGGTGAGTCAAAAAAATGCCACAGGACACAGCTTGGATATGCCCCCTGCCCAGCTGGGTATCTCGCCACCCAGACTTGATTTGACCGCAAGTGCGACCACAAATCAGCGTGTGGATACATCGGTTACTTTTTATAATTATGGCGATACGCCAAAACGCATACAAGTTACGCTTACCGATGCGGACACCGATTTTGTGCCGATTGCAAGCGGTCAAGACACGCTAAAACCTTGGGTGCTTATCGCCCCACAAAATTTTGAAATCAAAGCAGGGGGCTATCAGACCATTCGCCTGTCGTTTCGCTTGCCAGCTGGTTTTGCCCAAAAAAGCCATTATGCGTTTTTAAACATCAAGCAACACATTGACAATCCAATCGTATCGCAAAGCGACAATCTAACGGTGGTCAAAATCGGCTCGCAGTATCAGCTACCGATTCGCTTGACGGTCAAATAATGATTGTCAAGTGCTTTAATAAGCAATTTAAATAAAGCGATTTATACAATTTATATATACAATTTATATAATTATGCAACAGGCACTAAGATGAAAATTGTATCAGCAGTGGTAAGCGTGGTGCTGTGTGGGGCGATTACAGCCCAAGCAAGCGAGCTACACCTTTTGGGGCTAAAAATCAATCACAGCCAAATGGGCAACATAGACGCTTTGTGGCAAGATGAGCGTTATTATATTAGCCTAAGTGATTTATCCCTCCTTGATACAACCGCCAAACAGCAAGCGGACGGTTGGCATTTTGATACGCCTTTGGGGCGGACGGTTTTGGCAAGTGATGTTGTCGTGTGGCAAAATATGCCGTATTTGTCGTTTGACGCTTTACGCAAACTTGGCATTGGTGCCACTTATTCACCGTCTGATTTACACATTCATCTGATGCGTGCCACTTTGCCAAAAAATAACAAACCGCCAGTATCACAGCCTAAGATTACCCATTTTCCAAGCAAGTTTGGGGTGCAAGGCGTGCATTTTGACACGCAAATGACAGGCAATGACAGTTCTTGGCGGTATGGTTACAATTTAGATGCTTTTGGTTATGCAATGGAGGGGCAGTTGGGGCGTGGCGACTGCCAAAGACAACCGCCAAAAAAGCGTACTGGATAATGCCTATTGGGCGTATGCTGGCGACCAAACAGCGGTTCGGCTAGGCAGTAGTAGCACGCCTTTTGAGACGATGACAGGCGTGGATTTGGCGTATAGCAATGCCAATATCAAACGACATCTGACGCCTTATTTGGACGGCAAAACCAGTAGCTTGTTAAATACCGACATTCACGACTTACAGCACATCAAAGGGGTGGGCGTGGCAGGCGGGGTTGCCGAATTACGCATTAATGGCGTGGCAGCTGCCAAAGTGCAAAGTTTGCTAGACGGACGCTATGAATTTTTAAATTTGGATATGTCTGCCATAGACCGCTAAAGTCTGATTGAAGTGGCGATTTTTGATAATCCGTATTAACAAGTGCCAGTCAGCATCCAAATCGTATCGCTTGGCAAACGCGCCAGTCGTGTAGCGACCGATGAGCTGTTGGTGCAAGCAGGGCTTGGGCGTGTGGGCGTGTTTGATGACAAAGGGGCAAATACAAGCTATGCTACGCTTGCCTATGGCGTAAATAACAAAGTTAGTATCAACGCAGGGGCAAGATACCAAAACACCCAAAACAGCGATACTCTACTTTGGTAGTTAGGGGCGAATATCGCACCCAATCGCTATGCCAATGTTTTTGTGGATTATAAAAGTGACGGCAATTTTCGCCTTGATGCGCATTATGAACGCACCAACTGGCGTGCCAATTATCGTTACAGTCGTTACAATCGCCAAAATCATCATCATTTTGGGCTGTATTATACCCCAAACCACGACACGCATTTGTCAATTATTCAAGACGATAATAAAACTAATCTTTACGCACGCACTCGTATCAATGACCACATCAGTCACGAAGCACAATATCAGTCGCAAGATGATTATTGGCGGTATCGTATCAGCCAAGATTATCCGACAGGCAAATTTGCCAGTACTTATGCATACAGCATAGACCGCTACAAACATCATCTGTCGTCATCGCACAGACTAAGCTATAACACCACTTTACAAAACAATCTGCAAATTGCACACAAAAGCCAAGATAAAATCCCAGTCTTACTTGCCAGTAGCGTACAGCACCGCTTATCGGACAATCAATCATTATCGCTTGGCATGTCGTGGCAAAATCTTAATAATCAAATCGGCTTTGACGGCAGTTGGCAGTATCACACCCAAAACAGTATGAGCCTTGGGGCAGGCTATCGGCACGGCACTGTGTCAAATGGCTTTGATGGCCGTCTTGATGACAGTCGCCTAGACAGTCGCTTAAATAACCAAACAGCTCGCCAAAGTGGCGAATGGTTTGTGCGTGTATCATTAAACGCCCACAAAACACCCGCCAGTCTACCAAAACTTGGCAGATACACGGCAATGAGCGGTACAAACGGGCAAGCGGTTATTACCCTTAATCACGATACTAGCGATAAATCAGCGTATGAACAGGTGTTTTTAATGTCAATGGTCGGCTAACATCTGCCAATACCCTAAGCCAAGACAGCACAAAAAGCACTTATTTACTGGATTTACCAAAAGGCGTTCACGAAATTGCCCTTGATGGGCGACACCTGCCAATCCAATACGCCTTGCCAACCAAAGCGGTTGCCAAAATCGCCCCAAGACTGCCAACGCATATCAACTGGCAAATGAGCCAAAATTATGGTATTCGTGGGCGACTGGCTTTGGGGATAGGACAGGTGGCGCTTTGGCAAAATAACCATAAAATTGCCACCACCCAAAGCGATACAGACGGCTATTTTTTCTTTGATAAACTGCCAACAGGCACCTATACTGTGCAGGCGAGTGGTCATCAGCCAAAGCAGGTGGTGGTATCCGATGATTATGTGGTGGGCGTGGTGCTGACAAGCAACGAGGAGCAATGATGACAACATATACCAATCGTATGAAGCACAAAACTGTTAAGCACAAAACCGTTAAGCACCTTATGGCAGTAGCGTTTTTGGGGTTGTTGTCTTTTGTCATAATACCGCAGGCACACGCAGAAAATTGTGACCCTCAAACACATAGGGGTGTATTTAACCCAAAATTTAAAAAAGTGGGCGAGCAAAATGGCGAGACAATCTATGCGTGTATGCGTGATGACAGACCTCAGCCAAAAATTACCATCAATGACAGCGATATCATTGCAGGTGGTAGCCAAGCGGTGGGTATGGGTGATGCTCAAAAAGTCGTGGATTTTGGTGTAAGTCGTGTTGATGTTGATGGTTTTGATATAAATGCTGTCAATGCCCCTAGTCGTTATACTTTTAAAAAAGCGGGCAGTATTACTGAGCCATTAAACGAAACATTTCAATTTTTTACTTATACCGACAAAAATGGTGGTCTTGTTAAAAATAACAGCGGTCCTGCTTTTTATAATGCCTATTGTCAAGGCAAGCAAGCACCACCATACGGTGCGGTCAATCATCAGCAAAATATCGTGGATTATTTGACCAATAACGCCCAAAAGTTTCTTGTTAATGGCGAACCTGCCACGCCAAGCTATAAGCCGATTGGGTATTGTTAAAAACAAA
>NZ_MUXV01000031.1 GCF_002014975.1 Moraxella bovis | reverse complement strand
TTGGGGTTTGTGGGGTGTATCCTGAACTAGGTTTTCCGTTCGCTCTGAGCCTGCCTGCGGGTAGGAAAACCGTTATGGGCAGGCATAGCTCGCCACGAACGGTTTTCTTTGTAGCATACTTTTTGAACCAGAGCCAATGTAAAAATATATATTTTTAAAATAAAACTAAAATTTAACGTGAGATTCTTGGCGTATTACAAAAAAATTTATCTTAAAGGTGTTTTCATCTTATTTTATTTTTGTTAATATAAGTCATCCAAAACGATTGTGTAACGTATTTTTTTGGACATCAGTGTTTTATAATTAAATTTAGTTAAATAAATTTAATTAATTAAATGCCAATTTGTTATATATTATAAAATATTATTTAGCACTTCATTATTTATTTTTAATTTCAATCACAAATAAATGAAGTTATTAATGGCTTAAAATTTGTTTATATTATCAAAAAGAACATAGATTTGATGCGTCTTTAAACAAATTTAGCATGACAAGGGCAAACCTATGCGATTAGACAACTTTTCCACGACTACGCCACAGGGTTATGATACTGGCTATGAAAGCGGGCTTGATGTTGAGAATATCTTTGATGTCATAGAATCCAAATCAAGCAATCATCGCCCATTTTTACGCAAGGACAAAGGCGTGATTACCATTGACTTTGGCGACCCCATCATGGACCCAGAAAGCAATCAAAGCTCACAAAGCCTGACAGGGACGATCAGAACCGAAACACCATCACCTCGCCAACGTTTTCGACAGATTGATCTTGATTTGTCCGATCAAAACATTAGTGATATCAACGCCCTATCCAACCTTACCCAATTTACGAAAATCAATCTTAGCTATAATCAAATCCGTGATATCGAGCCTTTGGGCAAATTACAACAAGTGACCGACCTATGCCTAAACCACAACCAAATCAAAGACATTTCTATTTTCGCTCGCCTGCCAAGATTAGAGCTAATTAACATTGAAAATAATGAAGTAACAGACATTTCTGCCATCTCTCAGCTTAGCAGATTAAAAACAGTAGTGCTCTCCGACAATCACATCAAAGACATCTCGCCCTTAGCGAAGCTGTTTTTGGTGTCATACTTATATCTGAACAATAATGAGATTAGTGACATCTCTGCACTAAAACAAGTGGGCTGCTTGGCGTATTTTAACACGCTGGATTTGTCCTACAACCAAATATCAGACATCAGTGTATTGGCTAATTTGACAGAACTGCGTTCGCTGAGCCTAAGACGCAACCAAATTAGCGACATCTCTGCTTTGTCAGAGCTAACCAATCTTACCGAAGCTTATCTGAGCTATAACCAAATCAGCGACATTCGTCCATTAGCAAATTTGAAAAACTTGCTTTGGCTTGGTTTAAAGGGCAACCCTGTAAATGCCAATGACATAGCATGGCTCCAAGAACAACTGCCCGAGTGTAACATTTGCTTTGGTGATGATTGTTGTGATTGACCCATTTATCATTGAACGATTGACATTAAAAACACGCTGGTATACATTAGGCGTGTTTTTTTATTTTTAGGATAAGTTATGAAAGCCGTATTTTTAGACCGTGCCACCTTCTCGGACAATGTCGCCTTGCCTGCCCCAGACGGCATTGACGATTATACCGTGTATGACAGCACACCCCAAGACGATGATATTATCGTGGAGCGGTGCGTTCATGCCGACATTATCATCACCAACAAAGTTATCTTAAACCGTGCCGTCATTGACCGCTTGCCCAATCTCAAACTTATCCAGCTCACCGCCACAGGCATGAACAACGTGGATATGACCGCTTGTGATGAGCGTGGCATTGCCGTCAAAAATGTCGCAGGCTACTCGGTGGACAGCGTGCCTGAACACACTTTTATGCTGATGCTCACCGCCATGCGTGCAGGGGTGCATTACCACAGACAAGCCACGGACGGCACATGGCAAGCGGACGGACGGTTTTGTTTGCTTGATACGCCCATTTTTGATTTGGCAGGGCGGACGCTGGGCATTGTCGGCAAAGGGGCAATCGGACAAAAGGTTGGACAAATCGCCACCGCTTTTGGCATGAATGTACTATATGCCGAACGGACAGGCAAACCACCAAGAGACGACAGCTACACCACCTTTGATGATGTGCTGGCAGGCTCGGACGTGATTAGTCTGCACTGCCCATTAACAGACGACACGCACCACTTAATCAATGATAAAACAATTAGCAAAATGAGCAAAACCCCACTCATCATCAATGTCGCTCGTGGGGCGGTCGTGGATAGTGGGGCGGTTGTGCGTGGGATTGAGCGTGGGCAGATTGCAGGCTATGCCACAGACGTATTCGCCCAAGAGCCACCCCCTGCCGATGAGCCACTGTTGGTACTACACAACCACCCACGAGTGATTATCACGCCCCACAACGCATGGGCAAGCCACTCAGCACAAAGTCGGCTTTGGGGGATTTTGTGTAAGCAGGTAAGTGAGTTCGTTCGGGGTTGATTGCTAAAATATTAAAATAATGACGTACCGTTTAATTGGCAATTATTCGGTGCGTGGCGTTTAATCTATATACTCAAAAACCATTATGAAAAAATTATTCATCTTATCCTGTCTTTTGCTATCAGCGTGTAGTGATGTACCGCTAAACCAAAATGCCGACACGCTTATCCAAAACTATCACGACCGCCAAAATACTGCCACGACCGCCCAAAAAGACAGTTATTATTATCTTTTGGGCATTGGGGCGAGTGATGAGCCGTTACAGGCGGGTAAGGCGTATCATGATGAGTTGGGGCTTGTATTAAATCAATCTGGTAATTTAGATGAAAATATCCACCAATTAAATCAAAAACATAACCTTAATGGATTATCCAAGCAAATAAAAACAGATGATGACATATTTTGTAAAATCACGTCTGATAATGACAACGCCCATGATTGTTTTAAAAGTTTAGCCAAAAGTGATACTGATATTTCGCCTCATCCTATCATTCATGAGCGGTATTTGACATTTTTAACAAATCCACCTGCTCTTATTAAAAATAGCATGAGAGTAGATGTACAAATACCCGATTATCGGGTATTGATTTATGGGCAAAGAGTTCATCTGATTCATCATTTAAATAATGGCCCCAAACAATCCATGACGGCATTATCACAAGAATTGACGTTATTAAGACAGCATTTGGCAAATGCTAATACATTGATAGAAAAAATGATTTATGCCAATCTTATCATCAATCAGCTTCAAGCCATGACTTTGTTTAAAAGTCAAAACCCTGATTTGACCACCGACATCATACCACCTTTAACTGCTGATGAATTAAGTTTAAATCACGCATGGACGGCAGAGTTTATGATGAATTATGAAACTTTTGAAAATCTTGAAAGATTGGATTATGGTGTGTTTGAAAAATTAAAAATGACATTGCTTTATAATAAAAATAAAACTTTAAATCAAGTTGCCAATTTTTATCAACAAGGCATTGACCACGCCAATTTATCTGCCCCAGAAATCGCTAAGCGGTTTGATGACGAATTGACACCGCCAAAGATTGATTATACTAATTATATCGGTAGCACGCTTGCCAATATCGCCCCGCCTGATTATCGTCATTATGCAGTTAGGATAAAATCCCTAAACAATCTTATCACTATCGCCAATCATCATATCAATGGCACGCCATTAAATAATGTATTTGCCCCCACCCTAACAGGCAGTCTGATAGAAAGCACCCATATTTGTTTGCAAAACCCCACAAGTGGCAATGATGTTGCCACAACAAAGCAAGATAAAAAATTTGAGTGTTTAAACATTTAAAGTGTTTAATGGTCATCAAAACGGCACTTCACTTTCCCAATCCAGCCAAGCCCCATGCACAGGGTGTTTAAGCCTTAGTTTGTGGGCGTGCAGGTTTAGTCGGTTAGATAATGACAATGCCACGCCCTCAGCATAAATCGGGTCGCCAATCATTACATGACCGATATGTACGCAGTGGACTCGTAGCTGATGACTTCTGCCTGTGATGGGACGCAGAGCCAGGCGGGTTACGGCATGGGACTTGCCTGCCTTGTCGGTTCGTAGCTCGTGGTGCATGACTTCATAATGCGTCAAGGCTCGTTTATTCCAATCCATATCCACGATATGACGGGGTTTGGTGGTGGGTTCGTAGCGGACAGGCACGTCAATCACGCCTTTTTTGTCCACTTGCTCTATCGTGCCAAACACCACCGCTTGATATTCTTTGCTCACCATACGGTCGATGAACTGCTTGGCGATGTGGCTTTGGCTGTGCTCATTTTTGGCAAAAATAATGAGTCCTGATGTATCCATGTCAAGGCGGTGAATGAGTTTGATATTGGGGTAAACCTTTAATAACCGTGATTGCAAACTGACCTTTAACGTGCGTCCGTCCACACTAAGAAGTCCAGCTGGCTTATCCCCCACCCAAATATCATCGTCTTCATAGACGGTGATTGAGTGGATAAAATTTTTAAAAAATTCATCATCATATTCGCACTCTTGGGCGTTCATTAGGGCGATTTTGTCATCGGATAGGCGGTCGTGGCGGTCGGTCATGGGTTTGGGGTCGTTTAATGATTTGGATTAATGGGGCGAATTGATGATTTTTGTAAATTTAATCATCATCTGGCAAAAAGTTTGTTATTATAGCATGAAGTTTTGGGGATATTGTGATGATTTGATTCGCCCTAATCCACCGATTAATAGGACTTATCATCACACACTTGAAAGTCATCAAGGCACCCCCATTATACACGCATTCACTTATTTATAAAGGTAATACTCATGAGCATTATTAACACCACCGATGCAAGCTTCGACCAAGACGTACTACAAGCCGACAAGCCCGTTCTCGTGGATTTTTGGGCAGCGTGGTGCGGTCCTTGTAAAGCCATTGCCCCTGTCCTAGAAGACCTAGATGCAGAATATGGCGACAAATTCCAAATCGTCAAAGTCAATGTGGACGACAACCCAGAGACATCAGCACGCTTTGGCATTCGTAGCATTCCGACTTTGTTCGTGTTCAAAAATGGCGAGAAAGTCGATACTGTGGTTGGTAGCCGTCCTAAATCAGAGTTTGTTGAATTGCTAAACAAGCATTTATAATGTCAAACACACCCAAAAGCCTGCCCTTGTGCAGGTTTTTTGTTTTTTGCATAAAAAACAAGCCATGACCATCATGACTTGTTTTTGTGACTTAACTTATATCACAGCTTTATCAAAGCCTTAGCCCTTTTTTTAGGGGCAACCGCTCGGCAAGTTCTAACAATGCCTTTTGGTACACGCCCCGTTTAAACGGCACAACCTGCCCCAAAGGATACCAGTAACTCACCCACGCCCATTCGTCAAACTCAGGAGTTGCGGTGTCAAAGCGGATAAAGTCGGTGTTTTTTTCATCCAAGCGTAGCAAAAACCATTTTTGTTTTTGCCCGATACAGAGTGGCTCTTGCCCCAGTCGCACATAACGCTTAGGCAGACGGTAACGAAGCCAATCATGTGTTACCCCCAGCACTTCCACGTGGTACGGACACAAACCCACTTCTTCATACAATTCACGGTACATCGCATCAAACGGTGTTTCACCCTTGTCAATCCCACCTTGTGGAAATTGCCAGCTGTCGTGTCCGATTCGTTTTGTCCAAAGCACTTGCCCTTCTGTATTTGCCAAGATGATACCGACATTGGCTCGAAAGCCGTCTGAATCAATCATGACTAACCTTAATGTAATAAATTTAAAGAACGCCAAAATTTTGGCAAATTATTGCTGTCTATTAAACCAAATTTTTGCCAAAAAGTGTAACATTATTTTGCTTAAAAATGTTGCAAATGGTAAACAATGGCAATAAATGCCGATTTTGGGCGTTTTTGTTGGCAAATTACCCTCTTTGTGATTGCGGACGTTGTCAAAATATCGTCAAAATACACAAAAACCAAACCCAACCTTTAACGCTCAAAAATTTACCGCCTTGTCATTTTGTGCTACAATACCCATTATGTTTAGGGCGTGCCTGCCTTTNNATCAGACAAGTTTTTGACGAAGAAAAACAAGATTTAGCCATTTTCATGCAAAAACATTATTTTATTTTTATAAAATTTCTAAATGTTAAATTGTGTTATAAAGGGCAGGCACGCCCTAATTATGTTTATTAAAATTTATCAAAAAAGGTAATCCCATGAGCGACATGAGTGCCAGTGTAACATGGCTAAATAACGAAGCGATTAATTTTGAGATCGTGAGCGGTTCGGGACATAAAGTCATCATTGACTCAGCCCAAGAGCTTGGGGCAAGACCGATGGAGCTTATCCTAATGGGGCTGGGCGGTTGTGCCAGTTATGATGTGGTAAGCATTTTAAAAAAATCCCGCCAAGCCATTAGCGATGTTCGCTGTGAAGTCTCCGCCTGCCGTGCCGACAGCGTGCCTGCGGTATTTACGGACATTCATCTGCATTTTATCGTCGCAGGCGAGAACATCAAAGAATCGCAGGTCGCCAAAGCCATTGAACTGTCAGCAGATAAATACTGCTCAGCATCAAAAATGCTCGCCGATGGCGGGGTGAACATCACCCATGATTTTGAAATAGTGGCGACGGCATAAGCATGAACTGGATTTTGCACGTGCCGAACGGCACTCATTATGCGATTGTGGCGCTCATGGTCGCTTGCGTGTTGCCCTTTGTCTTTGCGTTTTTGGCAAAGATGGCTGGCGGATTTAACTTTAAAAGCGACAATCAAAACCCACGAGCGTTCCTAGCACAGACCACAGGGCTATCGGCTCGCCTAAATGCCGTGCAAGCCAACAGTTTTGAGAGTCTGCCTATCTTTATCGGGGCGGTGCTGGTCGCCATGTACTGTTTTGTCCCCCAAAACGTGGTGAATGGCATGGCGTGGCTTTATGTCGTGTTACGCCTTATCTATGGCGTGGCATATGCCATGAATCTGGCGACATTTCGCTCGGTGATTTGGGGTTTGTCGCTGGTTTGCTGTTTGCAGTTATTTTATTTTGCCATAAAGATGATTTGGTAAAAAGCCTGTCCTGTGGATGGGTTTTTGCTTTTGGCGTGAGTGCTTTGTTGTTGTTATTTAAAATGGTTGTTTTGATGGATTAAGATTGGGCATGATAGATAAACATGATAGATAAATGATGTTTTGGTAAGATTTTTCATATTTAAAATCCACAAAAACCAAATTAACCACATTAACAAAGGCAAAATTTACCCACCGATTTTTATATCCCTGTTAATAACCATTTAATCATCATAAATAAATTTTAAAACCACGCCTTACATTTATTTAAAACTAGGACTTTATCATGGCGGTTAATTTTTCAAACACACTCATCGTAGCAATCTCAGCGACGGCATTATTTGACCTAAAAGAGCATGATGAGATGTTAAAACGCTTTTTGGCAGAAGACAAAGCTACCGCATCTGCTCGGTTTAGCGACTACATGAAATCGGTCGAAAACGAGCCATTACAAAAAGGGACAGGCTACCCACTCATCGAAGCCCTGCTAAACCTAAACAAATACCAACCGCCCAAAGACTACCACGATGAGTCGCCTTTTATCGAAGTCGTCATCGTCTCAAAATCCACCCCCGACCTAGGCATACAAGTGCTAAACGCCATACGCACGCATGGTTTGGGTATTACTCGCTCGGCATTCATCTCGGGGGCGAGTGTGGCGGATTATATTGATGACTTTGATGTGGATTTGTTTTTGACGACCAACATCGATGATGCTCAAGCCGTCACCGATGCTCGCCTGTGTGCCTGTGCGGTGTTGGATGCCACGCCTGTGGAGATATTGGAGCTGGACACCGAACAGCTTCGCATTGCCTTTGATGGGGATGCGGTGCTGTTTGACGACTCAGGCGAGCTGGTGTTCAAACAAGAGGGGCTACAAGCCTTTCATCATCGCGAAGAGAGCATGGCGGATTTGCCCATCGACAAAGGTCCTTATGCCGACTTTTTAATCAAGCTCTCCGCCCTACAAAAGAGCCTGCCCCACGACACCCTAGACAGCACCCACAATCCGATTCGTATCGCCCTTGTGACCGCTCGTAATGCCCCTGCCGACATGCGTGCCATTAAGACATTAAGGGAATGGGGTGTGGATGTGGATTTGGCGTTTTTCTTGGGCGGTATTGAAAAAACAAGGGTATTAAAAACATTTGCTCCGCATATCTTTTTTGATGATTCTATTAAGCATATTGACGCCGCCAAATCGGTTGTGCCGTCTGCCTTAGTGCCTTATCATTCCACGTCTTTACTTAATGAATACCACAGTCTTGATAAGGCGGTCATTGATAATATCGATCATGCCCAATTTGTCAAAACTGATAAAAAAGTGTTAAAAAACCCCAAAAAGGCGAATAAATGATTTGTATTTTTAAAATAAAATGTGTTAATATAATCATACGATAAAAATCAGCGTTTTTATCTTTTTAAATAGCGATATTTTAAATTTATTTTTAATAAACCTAAAATATCCCAACTGGCACCACCAATAATCATCGGATGTATTGATGTATGCACATTGATGGATTTACCTTTGATTATTCTCACGGTTATTTTAAAGAGGAAATACCATGTCTAATGTAAATATTGACGCACTTAGCGTAGAACAGCTAGAAGCACTTACCAAAGATGCCCAAGCCAAAATCAAACAAAAGCAAGCCCAAGGTCTAAAAGATGCTTACTTGCAATTTAAACAAATCGCCAAAGAAAACGGCACCACCATCGATGAGATTCTAAAAGTAGGCAAAAAGGCTCAAAAAGAAGCATCTGTTGCTTACCGTGACCCACAAAACCCAAAAAACGTTTGGGCAGGTCGTGGTCGTAAGCCAGGTTGGTTAGAAGAAGCCCTAGCCAAAGGCAAAAAACTAGAAGACTACAAAGTAAACTAAGCAGTAAAACAAGATAAGAGATTATTAGGGCGTGCCTGCCTTTGGTATTTGCAATGAAAAATGAGAAAAATCGCACGTTTTTCAAGGAAAAGTCGGCAGTTGATATTGAAATATCAACAAGGATTTTGACGATGAAAAACAAGATTTAGCCATTTTTCATGCAAAAATTAACAAAACAATAAGTTTTATCTCATTTTTATAAAATGTTATCAATGTTCAATACGCCCTACCTTGACTGCAAATAGATAAGTCAGGATATCTTATTCTGACTTATTTTAATTAAGATAATGGCAATACAATGCACAAATAAAAGCGACGGCATGCCAAAAGACAAACCGAAAAAGTAAACCCATTTAGTGAAAATATCGTCACGCTAAATATGTGAATTTAACCGTTTATTTAAAACAAATTTATTGAATCAAATCATTATTTTTAAACATCAAAAGTTGAGTAACCATCATGGCAAGTATTAATAAAGTAATTATCGTTGGTCGCTTAGGTCAAGACCCAGAAGTACGTCAATTCCAAAATGGCGGTAGCCTGACCAGTATTAACGTGGCGACTTCTGACCGCTGGACAGACAAAAACACAGGCGAGCAAAAAGAGCAGACCGAATGGCACCGTATCAGCCTATTTAACCGCCTAGGCGAGATTGCCGCCCAGTACCTACGCAAAGGGGCACTCGTGTATATCGAAGGCAGTCTGCACACTAGGAAATACACCGACCAACAAGGCATCGAGCGTTATAGCACCGAAGTACGAGCCAATCAAATGCAAATGCTTGACAGACGTGACAACAATGGCGGTGGCGACTGGCAGGGCAATCAGGGCTACAACAACCGCAACTTTGGCGGTGGCTACAACAACCAACAAAATAACCAATGGGGTAACGGGGGCGGTCAGCATGGCGGTTATCAGGGCAATAATGGCTTTGGTGGCAGTGCACCGCAACAAGGCGGCTATCAAAACGGCTTTAATAACCAGTCCCAAAATGGTTTTGGGCAAAATACCCCAAGCTACCAAAATAACAACCCCAATCAAGGCTTCGGTCAAGCCCCACAGCACGCCAATCAAGGCGGTCAAGACAATAACGCCCCCGCTCAAAATGGAGACAATCCATTCATGGGTGACAAACCCGCCCCCAAAGCGGTAACCCCGCCATCAGCCAGTGGCGTGGCAGACGATGACATGCCTTTTTAGTTATATTTATTGACAATAAAACGGTGGCTGCGGTCGCCGTTTTTTATGTGCTTTTTATGCTCTGGCTTTGGTTCAAAAAGTATGCTACAAAGAAAACCGTTCGTGGCGAGCTATGCCTGCCCATAACGGTTTTCCTACCCGCAGGCAGGCTCAGGACGAACGGAAAACCTAGTTCAGCATACTTTTTGGACTACTACCTATGCTCTTTTGTATGGCACGATAAATTTGATTGAAAATTTTACCTTTTTAGTTCATAATTTGTTACAATATCATCATTACATTTGTAAACTTTCTGGAAAATATTTATGAAAAGAGTCGTCATCACAGGCATGGGCATTGTCTCAAATATCGGCAATGACCTAGCCGCCGTTACCGACAGCCTAAAAAACGGCAAATCAGGCATTGTCTTTAACCAAAGCTATGCCGATAATGGCTTTAAATCATGCGTGTCAGGCTCTATTGACCAAAGCACGCTTGATACGTCTGCCATTGACCGCAAATTAAAACGTTTTATGTCGGATGCTAGCCTATACGCCTATGTGTCCGCCTTGTCTGCCATAGATAACGCAGGTCTCACCCTTGATGATGTGGCGGATAACGTGCGTGTGGCGGTTGTGGCAGGCTCAGGCGGAGCAAGCACGGCAGACGTGGTAGGCTCAGTGGATAACATGAAAGCCAAGGGACTGCGTGGCGTGGGAGCCATGGCAGTACCAAAAATCATGAGTAGCACGGTGTCCGCCACGCTTGCCACAGGGCTAAAGATTAAGGGCATTAGCTATTCGTTGTCGTCCGCTTGTGCCACGTCTAGCCACTGTATCGGTCATGCCATGGAGCTTATCCAGCTTGGCAAGGCGGACATGGTCATTGCAGGGGGCGGGGAGAGTGAGCATTGGACACAGTCGTGTATGTTTGATGCCATGGGGGCGATGAGTACGAGCTACAACAACACCCCCACAACCGCAAGTCGCCCTTATGATAGTACCCGAGACGGATTTGTCATCGCAGGTGGTGGTGGTATGGTGGTTGTGGAGAGCTTAGAGCACGCACAGGCTCGTGGAGCGACAATCCTAGCGGAAATCGTGGGCTATGGGGCAACATCAGACGGAGTGGAAATGGTCGCCCCAAGCGGAGAAGGGGCAACTCGCTGTATGCAAATCGCCCTATCGCAGGCAGGGCTTGACACGGTGGATTATGTCAATTCGCACGGCACATCAACACCGCTTGGCGACATCACGGAACTACACGCCATTGCAGACGTGTTTGGCGGTGCGGACAAAACTCCACCCATTAGCTCAACCAAATCCATGACAGGGCATAGCCTAGGAGCAGTGGGCGTGCAAGAGCTGATTTATTGCGTGCTGATGATGAATAACGACTTTATCGCCCCGAGTATTAATATCACCGACATGGACGAAAAAGCCAAGCCTTTTGACATCGTTGAGACCACACGCCAAACCGAGATTAACACCGTCATGAGCAATAGTTTTGGTTTTGGTGGGACAAATTCGGCGTTGGTGGTTAAAAAGTTTGAAGGTTAATAAACTTAAAAAAGTCCGTTGTGATGACGGGCTTTTTTGTGTTAATATGGTTTGGGGTAATAAGAAACCAAAGGGTTTTTAAAATTGCCATAAAATGAGTGTTTAAGTAAGGTGCGTATCACGCACCATTAAAATTTCAGGCTTTGGTTCAAAAAGTATGCTACAAAGAAAACCGTTCGTGGCGAGCTATGCCTGCCCATAACGGTTTTCCTACCCGTAGGCATAGCTCAGGGCGAACGGAAAACCTAGTTCAGCATACTTTTTGGACTACTATCAAATTTCAAAGCACCTTACTAGACCAAAAATGAACACAAAAGAAATTCAAAATGACAATTTAACTTTTCAATCGTCTGTCTCAAACAAAGGATTGGGTGATGAGTTGTTTGAATTATTTGCCAATTTTGACGATGATTTTATTTGTGCCATAAAAGATAGGGATAATGAGCCACCCCAAGAGCGAGAAAAACTTGATTGTATTGATGATAAAAGCTGTGGATTGAATGATTTGGCATAAATTTAACCCTTTCCCTTTTCCCCATTTTCCCTTACAATTCACCTTTTTTCTTTATCATTTTAAAAATGCTCACACACCACTTTACCACCACCCACAGTCCAAGCACCCTTACCGCCTTGATTGCCACGCACCACCCCGATTGGCAGGTGTGTTTTTTGCACAACGCTCATCGCCCTGTCATCGGCATTTGCCCAAAAACCGCTTGGCAGATTGAATTTGACGGCACATTCATTACCCACCGCTTTGACCGCCACACAGGGCAAACTACCGCCTACGCCACCACTTACAGCGATTGGCAAAATAAACTCATCGCCTATGGCAAAAACTTGGATTGCCCTAGCCAAAAAGACGAATACACACACGGCTTAATGGGCTTTATCGGTTATGACCTATCAGCTCATGAATTAAATCCTAACATCGCTATCAAGCCCAACCAGCCTTGTGCTTATTTTGGGCATTATGATATTTATATTAAGCCGTGCGAGCATGGATTTGACTTGATTGGCATAAATGCTGATAAAGATATTTTTGATGAAATAAAAAATAGTTTAACTGATTTATTAAATCAACAATTACCAAAACCAACACCTGCCCAATTTATCTCATCATGGCAAAAATCGAATTATAATCACGCATTTAACCAAACCCAAGAATATATCAAGGCAGGCGATACTTATCAAATTAACCTTACCCAAAAATGGCAAGCAGATTTGGGTAATTTGGCCAGTTATTTGCCCCATTTGCAAGATAAAATCAATGCCCCATTTGCAGGGTTTTTAAAATTAGGTGAATTTGAAATTTTATCGGTATCGCCTGAATTGTTTTTTGAATTTCATAAAATAGAAAATACCATTCATATTATTACCAAACCCATAAAAGGCACACGCCCACGCCATGATGATATTGATATAGACAATGAGTTAAAAAATGAATTAGCGAACAGCGAAAAAGACATTAGCGAAAATTTAATGATTGTGGATTTACTGCGTAATGACTTAGGCAAATACGCCCATATCGGCACGGTAAAAACACCCAAACGCTTTGCCATTGAAACTTTTAAAAATGTACATCACATGGTTAGCACCATTACCGCCCAATTAAAGGACGTACATAGCCTAGAAGTCTTATTTGGCAGTTTGCCCGCAGGGTCAATCACAGGCACACCAAAAAAACGGGCGTGCGAGATTATCCATGAATTAGAAATCTCCCCCCGTGGGGCGTATTGCGGAACCATGGGCTATATGAATTTTGACGGTACGGGCAATTGGAATGTACTCATTCGCACGTTGCAAAAATGGCAAAAGGCAGAACTTTGGGCAGGGGGCGGTATTACCATAAAATCGGATATGGAGAGTGAATACCAAGAATGTTTGGATAAGGTGGGGAATATATTGCAGATGATACATGACAAGTGCGAATAAATGCACCCATGTTCCCAAATATGCTATACTTATGCCAAATCGGAAAATAATAAGCCCGTTCTTTCATTTTATAATACCACTTATTCCAAAACGACATAAGAGCCTTTTCATGTTTCACTTTACCGACCAAACTGCCTTTTTAGACAACATCGCCACACTTGCCAACACACACATCGCCCCCAAAGTCATTGACATTGACAAGGGTTATTACCCCCTAGCTGAGATGGCTGAGCTGGGCAAGGCAGGACTGTTCGCCCCACACCTAAACGCCCACGGCAACCGCTTTGATTTGGCAATCCTTGCCAATGCCAACGTGGGGCGAGTGTGTGGCACGACCGCTTTTTTGACGTGGTGTCATCAAGTGATGGGGCTGTATATTGACCAATCGGACAACAGCCTGTTAAAGGGCGAATTTTTGGACAACCACGCCCTTGCCCACACCTTTGGCGGTACCGCTCTGTCCAACCCAATGAAGGCATGGGCAAACATCGAGAGCATGAAATTTGTCGCCAAAAAGGACGGCAGCGGCTACAAAGTTGGCGGTATCCTGCCGTGGATTAGCCACATCAAAGACGGTCAATACTGCGGTGCCGTGGCACAGATAGATGGCACGGACGATGAAGTGTTTTTCCTTTTGCAGTTTGATAAAGCACGCCAAAGTTCGTGGCAACTGCACCCTTGCCCTGCATTTAGTGGCATGGAAGGGTCTAGCACGCTACGTATTGAGCTGACCGACTATCCCATCAGTACCGACGACATCATCGCCCTACCCTGCAAAGCATTCATCGCCCGTATTCGCTCGGCATTTGTGCTCATGCAACTTGGTATCGGAGCAGGGATTATCATGGGAGCCATTGACGACATCAAAGAAGGCACGGCAGTCTCCAACGCCTTTTTAGAAGACCAAGCAGGCAGTCTAACCTTGGAGCTTGACAATCTGGTCGCCAAAACCCTAAGCCTTGGCAAAGACCCCTTTAACAGCGACAAAGAGTTTTTCTTAGACGTGCTAAACGTGCGTGAACAAGGGGCAATGCTGACCCTAAAAGCCACCCAATCTGCCATGCTTCACCAAGGAGCAAAAGGCTATCTGATGACTGCCCACCCCCAACGTCGTCTGCGTGAAGCTCAGTTTGTGGCGATTGTCACGCCTGCCATCAAGCATTTGCGTCATCTATCTCATCAGCTGATGGATGAACCCAAAGTTAAACCGATTGAGTATTTCATTTAAATTTATAAAAAGGTAATCATGACAACTTCCCCCACCGATGGTCGTGGTGCATGGCGTAAATTTATCTGCCTTGCCTGTGGCTATATCTACGATGAAGAACTGGGCGACCCCGAAGACGGCTTGCCTGCTGGCACTCGTTTTGAAAACATTCCCGATGACTGGCAATGTCCGCTGTGTGGTGTACGCAAAAGCGACTTTGAGCCTTATGAAGAGACAAGCCACATCGCCCCTGCCGTCGTCTTTGACCGCACCGAGCGTGGCGTGGTCATCGTTGGGGCGGGTCTTGCAGGTTGGGCGATGGTAGACGCTTTGCGTGCTTTGGACAAGGACTTGCTCATCACACTCATCAGTGCCGATGATGCTGACCGTTATCACAAGCCCATGCTGTCGGTCGCCCCATCCCAAAACAAAGGACGAGCCGAACTGGTGCGTGCCACGGGCAGTCAGTCTGCCCTTGATAACAACGTACGTCTGCTTGCCAACACCTACGTCACCAACATTGACACTCACACCCAGAGCCTGCACACCACCCGTGGCACGGTATATTATGATAAACTCATTCTGGCCATCGGTGCTAGCCCTGCCTATCCGCCCACCATCGCCAAAGAGATGGCATGGCACGTCAATCATTTGGAACGGTTTGACGAACTCAAATCCCGCCTAACTACTCCCAAGCACGTCGCCATCATCGGGGCAGGCATGATTGGCACCGAGCTTAGCGAAGACTTGATAAAGGCAGGTCATAAGGTCAGTCTCATTGACGTACACCCCCGACCCTTATCCGCCCTACTGCCTGCCATGGCAGGTGAGCGGATTTTAAACGCCATTGTAGCCCTTGGGGTAAATTGGCTCGGTCATAGCATGGTCAAAGGTGTAAATGCCACCGCACACGGCTATGAGATTGACTTATTTGACTGCGACAGCGAGACGGTCAGCCCCTTACTGGTCGATGAAATCATCGTCGCCACAGGGCTTCACGTTCACGAACGCCTGCCCTTGCGTGCCAATCTGACCTTTAACAAACACACAGGCATCGCCGTCAATCCCCAAACCCTACAAACGAGCGTGCCTGACATCTACGCCCTAGGCGACTGTATCAGCATTGATGGCGTGCCTTGTCGATATGTCGCCCCCCACCGCTCACAGGCGAGCGTCATTGCAGGGCAAATCACCCAACAAGACGGACAGGGCACCATCTACAAACACACCCCACCGATGATTCGCCTAAAAAATAAATGCATCAGCGTCACCGCCAACGGTCTGCCCAAAGGCGTGGGCAACTGGCATGTGCTTAGCGATGATGAAAACGGGCTTGTGCTTGAGATGAGAGAACATGGTAATGTCGTGGCAACAGCAACGATAAAATCGCCCTAACAAGTAAAAATACAAAGATAAAAAATATTCGGGGCGATGATTTGCCCTGTTTTTTATGAACGACGAGATTTTATAATCGGTTCATCTCAAATAAACCATCAAAGGGCATGGAAAGCACGCCCCCACAAAGACATTTTTCATATTTGCATTGGTGCAAATTGGGGTTAATTTGCCATAATTGAGCTTACAATACTTTGAACGACAAAAAAACAACCGTAAATCGCTCTACGGTTGTTCATGTCATGGAGTGCCAAAATTAGAATGCTAGGTGAGCACCTACGCCCCACATGTTGGCATCAGAGTTTAGGTAGTTATAACCTGCTTCGATACCGAAGTTAGCGGTTGGTTGGAAACCCAGACCCACGCCACCAGCGATTGACGTTTTGTCTGTTTCGCTAAAATATAGGTTGCTGTTGGTTGTTTTGTTTTCAACTTCTGTTTTAGACAGACCCAATTTACCTTTGGCATAGACTGGTGAGTTGTTGAAGTGGTAACGATAAGTACCATACGCACCATAAGTCTTCGCTTTTAGTTCGTACTCATTGCCATTATGGTTATATTTTTCGCTGTCAGCACCTTGGTATTCTAGCTCAACACCGACGTTTTGGTCGAAGTTATAACCACCATATACGCCATAAGCAGTCAAGTCACCTTTATGACCACGAGCGTTATCAACGTCAAATTGACCTACTTTTACGCCCACATAAGGCTGACCCACGCTATTTGCACCGTAGCTTACGGCAGCACTGGCACTCATTGCCAATAGTGATGACGCACCAAGAGCTAATAGGGTTTTGTTTAGTGTTTTCATGGTTTCTCTCCAATTGTGGTGCAAGCACCGAGTTTGTTTATTATCTCGTCATCTGATGGTTCGTCATCAGTGCCGATGTGTGTATAGTAACAAAATATTTCTTAAAAACTGTGCGTGTTTGTGGTGTTAAATGTAAAGTTTTGCAAAATTTCGCCCTACCCCCTTTTACATCTGCCCAATTTTGCAATATTTTGTTACTTTTATCACAATCTACGCCCAAATATTACGTTATTTTGCCAAAAAAACATTCTTATTTATCATCAAAAACACCCAAAATCAGTTCAATCTTTTTAAAATTTTTGAAAATTTCAGCAAATTTTCCCCAAAAATTTTTAAAATCATCAAAAATTCTGGGCGATTTTTGGTAAAAATGGGTAAGTTTTACATAAATTGTTACAATTTACGCCAAGTTTTCATGATTTTTTGGTCAATGTTACAAACTTTTTGATAAAATCTAAGTTAAATCTTTTGGTAAATTTTAAAAAATAGGCAAATTTATGACAAAATCACTCATCATTTTTGATTTGGATGGCACACTCATTGACAGCGTGCCTGATTTGGCGGATGGCGTGGACAAAATGCTTGCTCATTTTGACAAATCCCCTGCTGGCACGGATAACGTACGGACGTGGGTGGGTAATGGCTCGGTAAAACTCGTGGAGCGGGCATTAGTGTGGGCGGAGCTATCACTTGACAATCTGCACCACGCCCATAAGATATTTTTAAAAGAATACGCCACTTGTCAAGGCAAAACGGTGGAGTACAATGGGGTAACGGACGGATTAAACCGCCTTATAACACAAGGATTTACACTGGCTCTTTGTACCAATAAGCCTGCCCAATTTTTGCCCGAAATTTTAAATAACATGGGCTGGACGGACAAATTCGCCTGTGTCATTGGGGGCGACAGTTTGCCTACTAACAAGCCAGACCCCGCCCCACTTTTGCATATCTGCACCACGCTTGGCATGGATAAATCGCAAGCGGTCATGGTGGGCGACTCCAAAAATGACATCTTAGCAGGACAAAACGCAGGGATAACCACGCTTGCCCTAACCTATGGCTATAACTATGGCGAGCCGATTGCCGACAGTCGCCCTGATGGAGTGTTTGATGAGTTTGGCGATTTGGTTACATCTCTTTTATAACTCACAAAAACACACCCCAAAGACCTTGCTTGAGACCTTGCTTGGGGTGTGTGCTGTGGTTTATTGACCGAACATTTGGACGTTTAGCCTTCCAACACAGGGATTTTACCGATTTTGGCTTGCCAGATTTTTGGGGCGGTGGCGTGTACCGATACGCCATTGCTATCTACCGCCACCGTTACAGGCATGTCCTTGACTTCAAATTCATAAATCGCTTCCATACCAAGCTCAGGAAAGGCGACCACTTTGGCATTTTTAATGGCTTTTGACACCAAATATGCCGAACCGCCCACCGCCATGAGATAGACTGCTTTGTTATCAGCAATGGCTTCACAGGCGATTTTACCACGCTCGGATTTACCAATCATACCCAAAAGACCTGTTTGTTCTAGCATTTGACGGGTAAATTTATCCATACGAGTGGCGGTTGTCGGTCCTGCTGGCCCCACCACTTCATCACGCACAGGGTCAACAGGCCCAACGTAGTAGATGAGCTTGTTGGTAAAATCTACTGGCAAGGTTTCGCCATTATTTAGCATGTCAGTCATGCGTTTGTGAGCGGCATCTCGCCCTGTGTAGATTTTGCCGTTTAATAGTAGCACATCGCCTGTTTGCCATGTCGCCACTTCTTCTTTGGTTAGGGTATCCACATTGACACGCTTGCCACTGTCAGGACTATAAGTAATGTCAGGATACACGTCCATGCTTGGCGGTTCTAGGTTTACCGCCCCTGTGCCGTCAAGCTCAAATTCCACGTGGCGAGTGGCGGCACAGTTGGGAATCATCGCCACAGGCTTACTGGCTGCGTGCGTTGGATAGTCTAGGATTTTGACATCAAGCACGGTGGTCAATCCGCCCAAGCCCTGTGCCCCAATGCCAAGTGCGTTTACCTTTTTAAAGAGTTCAAGGCGTAGACTCTCTGTGGTAGAAAGCTCTGCTCCGCTTTCAGCTTTGGCTTTTAGCTCATGAATATCAATATGGCTCATAAGACTTTCTTTGGCAAGTAGCGTGGCTTTTTCGGGCGTGCCACCGATACCAATACCCAAAATACCCGGGGGACACCACCCTGCACCCATTTCAGGAACGCTCTTTAACACCCAATCCACGATACTGTCAGACGGGTTTAGCATGGCAAGTTTGGATTTGTTCTCACTACCGCCCCCTTTGGCGGCACAGGTAACTTCTACCTTGTCGCCTGCCACGATTTCCATGTGAATGACGGCAGGGGTATTGTCTTTGGTGTTGGTACGTTTGCCTGCAGGGTCGGCAAGTACAGACGCACGCAGGGTGTTATCAGGGTGATTGTAGGCACGGCGAACGCCTTCGTTGACCATGTCCGCCACGCTCATGTCACTGTCCCACGTTACATTCATGCCAACTTTTAAAAATACAGTCGCAATCCCTGTATCTTGGCAAATCGGACGTTTGCCCTCGGCACACATACGGCTGTTTACCAAAATTTGAGTCATGGCATCTTTGGCGGCAGGGTTTTCTTCACGCTCTAAGGCTTCGGTCAGGGCTTCGATATAATCGGTGGGGTGATAGTAGCTGATGTACTGAAATGCGTCTGCGATGGAGGCGATAAAGTCGTCTTTTTTGATGACAGTCATGTGAATTCCTTGTGATTGGCTCGCTAAAAAGCTGGCTGTTTTTATGGTCAAACAAATTTACAATAAGACAAACGAAGTTGTACAAATAGTACTATGAGTGGGTGTGACGCAAGTATTATTGCAAAGTTGGCAGACCATTTACTAAAAGCGGTATTATTGTAGCACAGATTATTACTGCTTTAAAATGCTTTTCCTAATTACCGCACAGGGTAATTGTACCACATCCCACAAAACAACAAGTGTTTAAAATAAGACCCATTTTACAAAGTTCTCACTCTACTATGTTTAATAGAAAGTTTGACATAACCACTTACTCAAACTAAATTTAATACAGTACAAATTAACAAGGCGTACTCATCATTGATGGCATCTTTACAGATATGATAAAAATTTGATGATTTAATCAATTTTTGCATGGGAAATAACAAAAACAGACTCACCCTAATTTTAAAGTTTTTAGCTATAATTTAACACCAATCGTATTTTTATTTGCCAGAAGCACCAACAAACCAAAATTTATGCAACAAAAAAACCAAACCTTAAAAAAGATTTGGTTTTTGTAGAAGTATTGACTATTATGGACGGTCAACCAATTCTACATAAGCCATTGGTGCATTATCACCATCACGATAACCGCATTTGATGATACGCAAATAACCACCTGGACGAGTCTTGTAACGTGGTCCTAGCTCATTGAAAAGCTTACCAACGGTTGCCTTGTTACGAGTACGATTAAAAGCAAGACGACGGTTTGCAACGCTGTCTTCTTTTGCCAGAGTGATGAGTGGCTCTGCTACACGACGTAGCTCTTTTGCTTTTACCAACGTAGTTTTAATTAGCTCATGTTCAATCAATGAATTGGTCATGTTTTGGAACATAGCCTTACGATGGCTGCTGGTGCGACCCAGCTTGACTCCGCTATTACGATGTCGCATGGTCAGTATCCTTTAAAATTAACGGCTACGGTAAGAAAAACGGTCATCAACTCGCAAATCGCTTGGTGGCCAGGTCTCTAAACGCATGCCCAACTCCAAACCTTTTGACGCAAGTACGTCTTTGATTTCAGTCAATGATTTCTTACCTAAATTTGGTGTTTTTAGAAGTTCAGTTTCGGAACGTTGCACCAAATCACCGATGTAGTAAATGTTTTCAGCTTTCAAGCAGTTTGCTGAACGAACCGTTAGTTCAAGGTCGTCCACTGGGCGTAATAGCACAGGGTCAATCTCTTCTTTTTCTTTAACTGGTTCAGGGGCTTCTTCGGCTTCTAAATCAACGAAGATTGCAATTTGTTGTTGCAAAATCGTAGCCGCCTTACGAATCGCCTCTTCAGGGTCAATCGTGCCATTAGTTTCAAGCTCAATGATGAGCTTATCAAGGTCGGTACGTTGCTCAACACGAGCATTTTCAACGTCATAAGCCACACGCAAAATAGGGCTAAAACTTGCATCAAGTTTCAAACGCCCAATCGCTTTAGAATTGGCATCTTCACGACGCTGATTAGCAGGCTCATAGCCACGACCCGTTACCACACGCAAACGCATTTTTAAATGCCCACGTTCACTTAATGTACCAAGTACCAATTCAGGGTTGGCAATCTCAACATTATGTGGCAACTCAAGGTCAGCAGCAGTTACAACACCTGCACCCTTTTTATCCAATGTTAAATAAGCTTCGTTTTGGTCATGTAAAATGATTGCCAAACCTTTTAGGTTCAAAAGCAAATCTAGCACATCCTCTTGTAAACCCTCTAGTGTTGAATACTCATGATCAACGCCTTCAATTTCAGCTTCAATCACGGCAGCACCAGACAACGAAGATAAAAGAATGCGACGAAGAGCATTACCTAATGTATGCCCAAAGCCACGTTCTAACGGCTCGAGCGTGACCTTAGCAGTCGTTTCATTAACCGTATCTACATTAATTGCAGACGGTGTTAGAAACTCAGTTACATTTGTCATAAGTCACCTCGATTAGTTCGGATTATTTAGAATATAGTTCTACAATCAAGCTTTCGTTAATTTCAGCAGGTAGGTCACTGCGATCTGGTGCAGTTTTGAACGTACCTTGTAGTTTGCTGTGATCAACTTCTAGCCATTCTGGAATGCCACGTTGAGTCGCAAGCTCTACTGCGTTTTTAATACGAAGTTGTTCTTTTGACTTCTCATGCACAGCAATCACATCACCGTCTTGAACTTGGATTGAAGGAATGTTCACACGAACAAACTCATCACGACCTGCTTTTTTTAGCAGGATTGCACGGTGGCTTACCAACTGACGTGCTTCTGCACGAGTAGCACCAAAGCCCATACGATAAACAACGTTATCCAAACGGCGTTCTAGCATACCAAGTAGGTTTTCACCAGTAGCGCCACGCATACGAGCAGCTTCTTTATAGTAGTTTGAGAATTGACGCTCAAGCACACCATACATACGTTTTACTTTTTGCTTCTCGCGAAGTTGTAGGGCGTATTCAGAAGCCTTATTTTGGCTATTGCCATGCTGACCAGGTACGCGACCTGATTTTTTTGTCTTAACGTCGTAAGCTTTTACACCTGATTTGAGTTGCAAGTCAGTACCTTCACGGCGAGACAATTTTAGTTTTGGACCAATATAACGGGCCATGAGTATCTCCTTAAACGCGGCGTTTCTTAGGCGGGCGGCAGCCGTTGTGTGGAATTGGGGTTACATCGCTGATGCTGTTAATTTTATAACCCAATGCACCTAATGCACGAACCGCAGACTCACGACCTGGTCCTGGACCTTTAACCAAGACATCAACGTTTTTAACACCATAGGTTTCTTGTGCTGTTTTACCAGCAACTTCAGCAGCAACCTGTGCAGCAAAAGGCGTTGATTTACGTGAACCACGGAAGCCTTGTCCACCTGAGGTGGCCCAAGCCAATGCATTACCCTGACGATCGGTAATGGTTACAATGGTGTTATTAAAAGACGCATGAATATGGGCGATACCTTCAGATACCGAACGACGTGCCACTTTTTTGCGGCTACGAGTGTCTTTTGCCATCTTTTAGCTTCCTAAATTAGTTACTTTTTAATTGCTTTGCGAGGACCTTTACGGGTACGCGCGTTGGTTTTAGTGCGTTGACCACGAACTGGAAGACCACGGCGGTGACGAAGACCACGGTAGCAACCCAAATCGACCAAACGCTTGATGTTCATTGAAATTTCGCGACGAAGGTCACCTTCGGTAGCGTAATTTGCAACTTCTGCACGAACAGCATCCAGTTGTGAATCATCTAACTGACCAATTTTGGTGGTCTCGCTGATACCTACGGTTGCCAAGATTTTCTTAGCAGTAGTGCGACCAATACCAAAAATGTAAGTTAGCGAAATCACAGCGTGTTTGTTGTCCGGAATGTTTACACCGGCAATACGAGCCATTGATTTCTCTCCGTTAGCACAAATGCTAGGCATTTGCTGTTTTACTCTACTGATATCCTAGATAACAGCATGGCAAGTAGCGGATAATACAATATCCGCTACAAAATTGCAAGTATTAATTTGTAAAATTAACCTTGACGTTGCTTATGACGTGGCTCTGAACTGCAAATAACGAGTACTTTACCTTTACGGCGTACGATTTTGCAACTGCCACAGATTTTTTTTACAGACGCTTGAACTTTCATGTCTACTCCTAATGTCATTTAGACTGGATTAAAGTTTGATCATGGTATTGATGGGTCATCAGATGTGCTTGCACCTGTGCGATGAAGTCCATAAGTACAACCACCATAATCAATAAAGATGCACCACCTAACTGAAAAGGCACGCCAAATGACGTTTGAATTACCATTGGCATTAGGCAAATGATCGCCATATACATCGCACCAATAAACGTTAGGCGATTTAGGACAAAATCCAAATATCGTTTCGTTTGCTGTCCTGGACGTATACCAGGAATATAAGCACCACTACGCTTTAAATTCTCTGCCACCTCACCTGGGTTAAACATCAATGCTGTATAAAAATAACAGAAAAAGATGATTAGCACGCCAAACAGTAATAAGTACAAAGGACTGCCTGGCTGTAAGATGAGTGAAATGTTCTGTATGATATTTTGCAGTGTGGTTGGATTCGCCGAAGAACCTGCCCATTGCCCCAAACTTGCAGGCAACATCAGCAATGAGCTAGCAAAAATTGCTGGAATCACCCCTGCCATATTGAGCTTTAATGGCAAATGTGATTGTTGCTGAGCATAAACTTTACGCCCTTCTTGCTGTTTTTGAGCATAATTAACAGGCACACGACGTTGGGCACGTTCAATATAAACAATGCCAGCCGTCACTGCCAAGCCCAACAACGCAAAGATAAGGACAACCATTAAGTTCATGTCTTGACTAAATGCACCTGCAATCATGCCAGGGGCACTTGATACGATGCTGGCAAAAATAAGCATGGATATGCCGTTGCCAATGCCACGCTCAGTAATCTGCTCACCAAGCCACATCAAGAACATCGCTCCTGCGACCAATGAAGTCACCGCAGGAATCATGAAAGTCAAACCAGAGCTTAATGTCAAACCACCAGCAACAAGACCTGCTGACATACCAACCGCTTGCACAAATGCTAAAGCCAGTGTACCTTGCCTCGTGTATTTATTTAAAATACGCCGACCAGATTCACCTTCTTTTTTTAGGGCATCAAGCGAAGGTATCACCGCTGACATCATCTGTACCACAATGGATGCTGAGATATAAGGCATGATACCCAGTGCCATGATGGACATACGCTCCAAAGCACCGCCTGAGAACATGTTAAACATGCCCAAAAAGGTGTTTTGACTGCCATCAAAAAATTGAGCAAGACGGATAGGATTCATACCTGGTACAGGAATGTGCGAACCTAAACGATAGACAATCAACGCCCCAAGCAAAAATAACATGCGATGCCATAGCTCATCATACTTACGAATAAAAGCCAATGGATTTAATGGAATGCCTGATTTAGACGTTGATTTAGACATGGATTACTCCTCGACGCTACCGCCAGCGGCAACGATGGCCTCTTTTGCACCTTTAGTAACTTTTACGCCTTTAAAGGTTAAAGCACGGCTAATTTCGCCTGATAGGATAATACGAGCACGCTTCATGTCACCACGGATGATGTTGGCAGCTTTTAGCGTTTCAAGTGTTACCTGATTGCCTTCAATTTTGTTAAGCTCTGATAAACGCACTTCGGCTGTTGTCAAGGCCAGTTGGCTGGTAAAACCAAATTTTGGCAAACGGCGATAGATAGGCATTTGACCGCCTTCAAAGCCTGCTGGAATGCTTGAGCCTGAACGTGAAGTTTGACCCTTGATACCACGACCACCAGTCTTACCTAGACCTGAACCGATACCACGACCACGACGTTGGGCAGTCTTTTTTGCACCCACTGCTGGGGCAAGTTCATTTAAACGAAGACCCATTACGCTTCCTCCACTTTAACCATGTAATATACACGATTTACCATACCACGAGTAGATGGTGTATCTTCTACTTCTACGGTATGACCAATGCGACGTAGTCCCAAACCTTTTAGGCAGGCTTTGTGGCTTGCCAAACGGTGTGAGCTAGACTTAGTTTGAGTAATTTTCATTATTTTCATAACACCCACCTACTCTTAGCCCAAAATTTCTTCAACGGATTTGCCACGTTTAGCAGCAACTTGCTCTGGTGAAACCATGTCACGCAGACCTTTAAAGGTTGCATAGACCACATTGGCAGCATTAGTAGAGCCGTAGCATTTCGCCAATACGTCTTGAACGCCAGCAACTTCTAGCACAGCACGCATTGCACCACCAGCAATAACGCCAGTACCTTCTGATGCAGGTTGCATGTATACTTTTGAGGCACCGTGACGAGCATTAATAGGGTGTTGTAGTGTTGTGCCAGCAAGCTCAACAGTAATCATATTACGCTTAGCAGCTTCTAGTGCTTTTTGGATGGCAGCAGGCACTTCACGAGCCTTGCCACGACCAAAACCAACACGACCATTACCATCACCAACTACTGTCAGTGCAGTGAAGGAGAATATACGACCACCTTTTACAACTTTTGCCACACGGTCAACGGCAACCAATTTTTCTACCAAACCGTCAGTTTGTTCAACTTTTGCCATGATTAGAACTCCAATCCGTTTTCACGAGCAGCGTCAGCTAATGCTTTAACACGGCCATGATATTTAAAACCACTACGGTCAAATGCAACCTTAGTGATGCCCGCAGCTTTTGCACGCTCTGCAATCAGTGCACCCACAGCTTTTGCCGCCTCAACATTACCAGTCGCACCTGAGCGAAGGGTTGAATCAAGAGTTGATGCTTGAGCCAAAACCACACCGCCTGTTGGGGCGATGATTTGGGCATAGATGTGACGTGGCGTGCGAGTAACGGTCAAACGGTTAGCACCTAATTGACGGATATGGGCACGGGTTTTTTTTGCTCGGCGAAGACGAGCTGATTTTTTATCCAACATGTTTGCTCACCTTACTTATTTTTTCTTAGCTTCTTTACGAAGAACCACTTCATCGCTATAACGAACACCTTTACCTTTATAAGGCTCTGGTGGGCGGAAGCTACGAATCTTAGCTGCTGCTTGACCCAATTTTTGCTTGTCGTTTGATTTTAGAACGATTTCAGTTTGACTTGGGCTTTCAGCAGTCACACCTTCAGGAAGATTATAAGCAATCGGGTGAGAGAAACCTAAGTTAAGGTTTACCACATTGCCAGCAACTTGGGCACGGTAACCAACACCGATAAGTTGCAAACGACGTTCAAAACCCTCACTCACACCCTGAACCATGTTGTTCAACAATGCACGCACAGTACCTGTGTGCATCCACGCTTCTTTGGTGTCTTTGACAGGAGCAAGAGTAACCACGTTATCTTCTTGCTTTAGCTCGACCAAATCATGCAGGCGTAAAGACAAAGAACCGTTTTTGCCCTTAACTTCAACCTGCTGACCGTTCAAAGTAACGCTGGTACCCGCAGGTAGCGTTACTGGGGCTTTAGCCACACGAGACATAGGAATTTCCTTTAATGATAAAAACAACCATCAATAACTGATGGCAACGAATAGCAACCAACTCTCACTATCCAAGATAATTTAAATTGGTTAAAAAGCAGGGTATTATAACACAAAAAATCCTTAGAGTAAACTAAGGATTTTTATTTTTATCACTTTAAATAAAAATAACAAATAAAGTGATTAGGCAACCAAAGCGATAACTTCACCGCCGATGCCAGCTGCACGTGCTGCACGGTCGCTCATGATGCCTTTGCTGGTAGAGATGATGGCAACGCCCAAGCCTTTTTGAACGCTTGGTAGCTCATCTTTCCCACGATATTGGCGTAGACCAGGACGGCTATAACGCTTGAGTTCAGAGATAACGCCTTTGCCTTGGTAGTACTTTAGTTCAATGTTTAGAACTTTTTTGTTGTTTTCGCCGTCAATAACTTCAGCAGAAGTTAGATAGCCTTCAGCAACCAATAAATCAGCAATTGATTTACGTAGCTTAGAAGCAGGCATTTCTACACTGGGTTTATTTCTTGATTGTGCGTTGCGAATGCGGGTTAGCATATCAGCAACTGGATCTTGCATACTCATTGCGATACTCCTTACCAGCTAGCTTTACGAACGCCAGGTACATCACCTTGCATTACACGCTCACGCAGTTTGTTGCGTGATAGACCAAATTTACGGAAATAGCCGTGTGGACGACCAGTCAAGCCACAGCGATTACGCAAACGAACTGGTGATGAGTTACGTGGCAATGCTTGTAGAGCAAGCATTGCGTCTAAACGCTCTTCATCACTGGCATTTACATCACTGATGACTGCTTTTAGCTGTGCACGCTTCTCGGCGTACTTAGCAACTGTTTTTTCGCGTTTTAATTCGCGATTAATCATGCTTTTCTTAGCCATAACGTTTACCTTATCTAAATGGGAAACCGAATGCTTTTAGCAATGCACGACCTTGGTCGTCATTAGCAGCAGTCGTTGTGATGGTGATGTCAAGACCACGAATACGGTCAATTTTATCAAAATCAACTTCAGGGAAAACGATTTGTTCTTTGATACCTAGCGAGTAGTTACCACGACCATCGAATGCTTTTGCAGAAAAACCACGGAAGTCACGAATACGAGGAATCGCAATGGCAATTAAGCGGTCTAAGAATTCGTACATTTGGTCGCCACGAAGGGTAACTTTACAGCCAATCGGCCACTCTTCACGAATTTTAAAGCCTGCCACTGATTTGCGTGCTTTGGTAACAACTGGCTTTTGACCAGCGATGACAGTCATGTCTGCCAAGGCACCTTCAAGTAGTTTTTTATCTTGTGCTGCACCACCAACACCCATGTTCAGAGTGATTTTGGTGATTTTTGGCACTTGCATGACATTTTCTAAGCCAAGCTCATCTTTGATTTGTTGCTTTAGCTTATCATTGTATAAAGATTTTAATCTTGCCATTACTATATACCCTTAGTATCTTATGCAGTCGCCACTACTTCACCAGTAGAACGATAGATACGGACTTTTTTGCCCTCTTCGTTTACTTGGTAAGCAACACGATCTGCTTTTTGGGTTGCTGCGTTATAAATCGCAACGTTTGAAATGTGTAGAAATGCTTCTTGCTTAACAATACCACCTTCTTTACCTAGCATTTGGTTAGGTTTTTGGTGTTTGGTTACAATGTTAATGCCTTCAACTTTTACACGGTCTGCTTTAACCGCCAAAATTGTGCCTTGCTTGCCTTTATCTTTGCCAGCAATCACAACCACGGTATCGCCTTTGCGTAACTTTGCCATAGGATAGCCTCTAAAAGTTTACAGTACTTCTGGTGCTAGTGAAACAATTTTCATGAATTGCTCACCACGTAGTTCACGGGTAACAGGTCCAAAAATACGAGTTGCGATAGGGGCTTTGTTATTGTTTAGAATAACTGCCGCATTATCATCAAAACGTAGTACAGAACCGTCTGGACGACGTACGCCTTTTTTGGTACGTACAACAACCGCATTCATCACGTCGCCTTTTTTAACACGACCGCGAGGAATGGCTTCTTTTACTGTTACCTTAATAATATCGCCAACTGATGCATAACGACGATGCGAGCCACCCAGTACTTTAATGCACTGTACACGTCTTGCACCACTGTTATCTGCAACTTCCAGCATTGTTTCAGTCTGAATCATCGCATTACTCCATAAATAATAATACAATAAAAGCCATTCGCTCCAATTTATGCTATTTTGCACAAATTTGGTAGATGAACGCCAATAAAGACATTCATTATACTAGCAAATGACTTTTAATGCAAATAACTTTAAATTTTTACCGCAGTTTCAACCACGTCTACCAAAGTCCAAGTTTTAGTCTTTGAGATAGGACGTGTTTCTTTGATACGAACGATATCACCTTCTTGACAAACGTTGTTCTCATCGTGAGCTTTAAGCTTAGTAGAACGACGAACTTGCTTGCCATACATTGGGTGACGAATTTGGCGTTCAACAAGGACAGTGATAGACTTGTCCATTTTGTTGCTGATAACTTTACCAGTCACAACACCGACTTCTTGAGTTTGGTTATTCTCGCTCATGCGTCGCCTCTTTGTTTTTCGTTAAGCAAAGTCAAGATTTTTGCAATCGTGCGACGATTTGCTTTAACTTCGTGAGTGTTACCTAGCTGACCTGTTGCTTTTGCCATGCGTAGGCGAAATGCGTCAAGCTGCTTTTCGTCAAGCAATGTAGCCAGCTCTTCTACTGATTTTTCACGTAATTCGCTTGTTTTCATTACATTACCGTCCGTTTAACAATGGTGGTTTTGAAAGGCAGCTTAGCAGAAGCCAATGTCAAGGCTTCACGCGCAAGCTCTTCGCTCACACCTTGGATTTCGTATAACATTTTGCCTGGCTTGATTTCGGCTACCCAGTACTCAACTGGACCTTTACCTTTACCCATACGAACTTCCAATGGCTTTTCGGTAATTGGCTTGTCTGGGAATACACGAATCCAAATTTTACCGCCACGCTTGATGCGACGAGTAATGGTACGACGAGCTGCTTCAATTTGACGAGCAGTCATGCGACCACGACCGATAGATTTTAGACCAATCTCACCAAATGCAACGGTGTTACCACGTTGGGCAAGGCCTGTGTTACGACCTTTGTGCATTTTGCGGAATTTGGTACGTTTTGGTTGTAACATGGCTTACCCCTTGTCTGAATTACGACGGTTGCTGGTACGACCACGGCGTTTTGGTGCACGAGTCTTCTCTTCTGCAACTGGATTGTAAACGCTGTTCATGCCGTCTAGAATTTCACCACGGAAAATCCAAACTTTCACACCGATAGTACCGTAAGTGGTCTCTGCACGAACTTCTGCATAATCAATGTCAGCACGCAATGTGTGTAGTGGCACACGACCTTCACGATACCACTCAGTACGAGCAATCTCAGCACCGCCTAGACGACCTGACAGCTCAACTTTGATACCACCAGCACCAGCACGCATGCTGTTTTGCACAGCACGTTTCATTGCACGACGGAACATCACACGACCTTCAAGCTGTCTGGCAATACCAACAGCAACCAAACGTGCGTCTAGATCAGGTTGAGTAATCTCTTGGATATTTACCTGAGCAGGAACGCCCATAAGCTTGGTTAGGTCTTTTTGAAGTGCTTCAATGTCAGCACCTTGTTTACCAATAATCACACCAGGACGTGCTGAGTGAATGGTAATCTTAGCGGCACCCGTAGGACGCTCGATGCTGATGTTGCTTACCATGGCTTCTTTTAGCTTATTGCGTAGAAAATCACGCACTTTGAAGTCATTTAGCAAGTATTCAGAGTATTGCTTTGGATTTGCGTACCAGTTAGCGTTGTGCTTTTTGATAACGCCCAAACGAATACCAATTGGATGTACTTTTTGACCCATGATTATGCTCCTACTTTAACAGTGATGTGGCAAGTGCGTTTGCTGATACGGTCAGCACGACCCTTGGCACGGGGCATAATACGCTTCAAAGTAATACCTTCATCCACATAAATGGTAGAAACACGCAGTGTGTCAATATCTAGACCATTGTTGTGTTCAGCGTTTGCAATTGCTGATTGTAGGCATTTTTTAACAAGTTTAGCACCTTTTTTGTTGCTAAATGTCAAAATGTCTAAAGCACGCTCGATTGATTTACCACGAACTTCGTCCGCAACCAATCTTACTTTTTGTGCCGAAATGGCGGCACCACGTAATTTTGCAGTTACTTCCATGGTAGCACCTTATCTCTTAGATTTCTTGTCAACGCCATGACCACGATATGAACGGGTTGGGGCGAATTCACCAAGTTTGTGACCAACCATTTGCTCACTCACGATAACAGGTACATGGGTACGACCGTTGTGAACAGAAATGGTCAAACCGACCATTTGTGGTAGAATCATGGAACGACGAGACCAAGTTTTGATTGGCTTACGGCTGTTTGTTTCTAGGGCATTTTCTACCTTAGCAAACAGATGTGCGTCAATAAACGGGCCTTTTTTTAACGAACGAGGCATAAAACTCTTCCTTTATTTCTTGGCACGACGGCGACGGATAATCATACTGTCAGTACGCTTATTAGAACGAGTCTTAAGACCCTTAGCTTTCTGACCCCAAGGACTGGTTGGGTGTTTACCAAAGTTACGTCCTTCACCACCACCGTGTGGGTGATCAATCGGGTTCATTGCCGTACCACGAACGGTAGGACGAACGCCACGCCAGCGTGCCGCACCTGCTTTACCAAGTGATTTTAGGTTATTTTCAGTGTTAGACACTTCACCAATAACCGCACGGCAATTTGCGTGAATACGACGGGTCTCACCCGAACGTAAACGAACAATCACATAAGCACCGTCACGACCAAGCAGTTGAACCGCTGCACCAGCAGAACGTGCAAGTTGTGCACCTTTGCCAATTTTTAGTTCGATGTTGTGAATAACGGTACCCACTGGGATATTTTTAAGTGGCAAGCAGTTACCTGGACGGATAGGAGAACCCTCACCAGATTGAACCTGATCGCCTACTGCCAATTTTTTAGGTGCGATGATATAACGACGCTCACCGTCTGCATATTTTAGTAGAGCAATGTGTGCAGTACGGTTAGGGTCATATTCAATACGCTCAACAGTTGCAATGATGCCGTCTTTGTTGCGTTTGAAGTCAATTAGACGATAATGTTGCTTGTGACCACCACCGATATGACGGGTAGTGATACGACCGTTGTTATTACGACCACCAGTTTTTGCTTTTGATTCAACAAGCGGTGCATAAGGACGACCTTTATAAAGGTGTGGATGCACAACTTTTTCAACAAAGCGGCGACCTGGTGAGGTTGGTTTTGCTTTTACGATAGGCATGGTTATGATCCTTATTCGTTAGTCGCTGTTTCGCCAGTGGCTTCTTCACCAGCACCGATTTGTACGTCTGAACCTGCTTTTAGTGTTACATACGCTTTTTTAACGTCAGAACGCTTGCCAACAACACGACCAAAACGCTTGGTTTTACCTTTGGTATTTAGCGTGTTTACTTTGACAACTTCAACGCCTTCAAACATCAGCTCAACGGCTTGTTTAATTTCACGCTTAGTTGCACTGCTGTCCACTTTGAAAACTTGAACACCTAGGCTATCACCCAAACGTTGAGATTTCTCAGAAAAAACAGGGGCTTTTAGTACTTGATATAGTCTTGCGTTACTCATGCTAGTGTCTCCTCAAATTGCTTGGCGGCTTCAACCGTCATGATAACTTTGTCGAAAGAAACCAAGCTAACTGGGTCAACTTCACGAGTACCTAGCACATTCACGTGTGGAATGTTGCGAGCTGCCAAGTATAGGTTCTCATCAACTTCGTGAGTAACAATCAATGCACGTGGGGCATTTAGCTCGGCAAGTTTAGTAACCAAACCTTTGGTTTTTGGGCTATCAACACTGATAGAGTCCACCAAAACCAAACGCTCTTGGCGTACAAGCTCTGCTAGGATGCACTGCATGGCACCACGATACATTTTGCGGTTTACTTTTTGAGACCAGTCTTGTGGTTTGGCGGCAAATGCACGACCACCACCTACCCAAATTGGTCCACGGATAGAACCCGCACGGGCACGACCAGTACCTTTTTGACGCCATGGTTTTTTACCGCCACCAGATACTTCGCCACGAGTTTTTTGTGCACGAGTACCTTGACGAGCACCAGCTAGGTAAGCAGTTACGACTTGGTGTACTAGGGCTTCATTGAACTCACGACCAAATGTCGTCTCTGATAGTTCAACCGCCGCACCTGTAACAGTTTTTAAATTCACGTTAATCCCCTCAACTAGGCTTTGACTGACGGACGTACGATAACATCGCCACCATTAGCACCAGGCAAGGCGCCTTTGATGACCAGTACACCTTTTTCGGTATCAATAGACACAATTTCAAGGCCTTGAACAGTAACACGTTTGTTACCCATTTGACCTGGCATTTTTTTGCCTTTGAATACTTTACCTGGTGTTTGGTTCTGACCAGTAGAACCAAGTACACGATGCGACACAGAGTTACCGTGTGTGGCGTCCTGAGTGCGGAAATTATGACGTTTTACGCCACCTTGGAAGCCTTTACCCTTAGACTGACCAGTGACATCAACCAACTGACCAACTTCAAATAAATCCACCAAAATATCGCCACCAACTTCACGACCTTCAAGTTCGCTTGCGTCAGCTCTAAATTCCCAAACACCACGACCAGCGGCAACGCCAGCTTTTGCGAAGTGTCCTTTTTGTGCAGCAGTTACACGGCTTTCACGACGCTCACCTGTGGTGACTTGAATTGCGTCATAACCGTCAGTGTCTACTGTCTTGATTTGTGAGATACGGTTTGCGTTAACCTCAACCACTGTTACAGGAATAGATGCACCTGCCTCAGTGAAGATTCGGGTCATACCACGCTTAATACCGACTAAACCAATCGCCATTTTAGACCTCTTACTTATAATCGTTTATATTAAACCAGTTGTTCTTAGCCTAGGGCGATTTGAACATCAACACCGGCCGCCAAATCTAACTTCATCAATGCATCTACTGTTTTGTCAGTAGGTTGAACGATGTCAATCATGCGTTTGTGGGTGCGAATTTCATACTGGTCACGAGCGTCTTTGTTGACGTGTGGTGATGTCAATACGTTGAACCGCTCAATACGAGTCGGCAAGGGAACAGGACCACAAACTTGTGCACCTGTACGCTTTGCGGTATCGACAATCTCTTGTGCCGACTGGTCAATCAGACTATGGTCGAAAGATTTTAGTCGGATACGGATTCTCTGGTTAGCCATGCCAACAAGCTCCTAAATTAAGTGCTTTATAAAACTTCTATCGCTTGGATTTCAGTCATGTTATTTTGATTAAATTTTGTCCTAGAACCGCTTTGGACAAAATAATACAATCCCTGTCCGCCAGACATGAATGTTGGCAACAGAGCTGTTGTTTATAGTGCCAAAATCGATGCTTCGGCTGTGGCGTTGATTCGCTTTGGGGCAAGCCTTACTCACTACTTGTAATGTATCCGAAGATAATTACTCATCTAAGCCAAATGTAGTCAAAAACAGACTTTTGCTTAAATGCAACGCTAAACAAGAAAAGTGTGCGTATTATACACGAAAAATCAGATAAAACAAGAGCCATGCTTTATTTTTGGATAAAAAAGTGGCTAAATTTACCTGTCTTTGCCTTAAAATTCATCAAATTTACAAAATGTTACAATTTTAATAAATTGATTGATTTTAAGGCAGATTTATTGGTAAAAAACCATTTCTACTCCACCAAAATCACATATTGTTCTTGATGATAAGATGTATTTATGGATAGATAAATGGATGTATTTGTTAATTTTTGTAAATTTGACAAATCCTGATGTGATGACAAATAGTCCGCCACCAACTGACTGACCTTTATCGTCACATTAGGTTTTTTAAAAGAAGTGCTGTTTGCCAGCTGACCCATGAGTGACCTTAGAATCTCAAATGCCACTGTCTGCACGCTTTTGATTTTGCCCGTGCCATGACAGACAGGGCAAGGCTCACGCAGCTCATCGGACAGACTGGGACGGGTGCGTTTACGAGTCATCTCAACCAAGCCCAATTCGCTGATTTGGGTGATGTTGGTCGTGGCAGGGTCGGCTTTAAATGCATGGGCGAGCATGTCTAGCACTGTTTGCCGATAGGCAGATTTGTCCATGTCAATAAAATCTAGGATAATAATACCGCCAATGTTACGCACTTTTAACTCACGAGCGATGGCAGTTACTGCTTCTTTGTTGGTCTCATACACCACGTCCACGCTTGCCCTGCCCTGCCCCACATACGAGCCTGTATTGACATCGATGGTCGTCATCGCTTCGGTATGCTCAATGATGAGATAACCGCCCGACGGCAACGGGCAATGCCGCAACAAGGCGTGTGCCAGCTGAGTCTCAATGTCAGGCGTAGACGAGCGACGCTCATCAGGCACAGACTGGGCAAACAGTGGTGTCGGCTTATCATGATGATAAATGGCAGATGTGATGGACGGCATGAGTGTGCAACTGGCATGCCGTACTCGCTCATAAGTCGCCCTATCGTCAATCCACACGCTTTGGATATCGTCAGTGATAATGTCACGCAAGGCACGCTCAGCCAAAGGTAGCTCTTGGTAGAGCAAGGCGTGCTTGGCTTTGTGCAGGCTTGCCTGTGTGCGTACTTGGCTGATGTCCGCCCACAACGCACCTAGATGGTCAAGCTCTGCCTGCATACGCTCGCCCATGTCTGCCCATGTCTCATCATCACCAAATGCCTGCTCGCACGCACTACGAGCGATGAGCCCACCTGCATGCGATGATTGGCTAAGTAGGGTCGTCAAATGAGCTTTTAGCTTGGTGCGATAAGCCTTTATGCCGATGCGAGTGGACACACCGACCGACTGTGGCGATGTGGGCAGATAGACCAAATACCGCCCTGCCAATGCGATGTGCATGGTCACACGCACCCCTTTGGTGCCAAACTCATCTTTGGTGACTTGGACGACAACTCGTTCGCCAACTTTGGGTAGGAGCTTGGGCAGAAGTTTGGGGTCAAGTTTGGGCTTGGCAGGCTTAGGCTTAGGTCTAGACTGTGACTGCGTGGGGCTTTTATCTTTTGCCTGATGAGCCATGGGCAATGTCGTGATGAGTGTGGGCGTGGCAACATCATCTTGGGATGATAGGCGAGTCGGTAGCATGATGTCGCTTTGGTGCAAAAATGCCGAACGCTCACGCCCGATGTTAATAAACACTGACCCCATGGCAGGCAGTACCCGCACCACCGTCCCCAAATAGACATCCCCCACCAAACTGCGTGTCTGTACCCGCTCAATAAACACCTCATCAAGCCTACCGTCATCAACGATAACAAGGCGAGTCTCAAAGGGCGTGGCGTTGATTAGGGCGTGTTTTGACATAAAGATGGTGTGCAGACTAGATGAATTAAGTTAGGGTAAGTTGGTTGAAGATAAGTTGGCTTGGTAGACTGATTGAACGCTGATTGGGCAAGTTAGAAGGAAGTCACTTGGCTATGCTAGTGGGCTGATTTTATCGTCATTTAATACGCCATCACTCTGCCAATATTTGCAGACAGTCATCAATCAGCTCTGCCGTCTCGGCAAGGGGCAAGCCCACCACGTTGGTATAACTACCATTGATGGCTCGTACCCACGCCATTGCTCCGCCTTGAATGGCGTACGCCCCTGCTTTGTCGGCAGGCTCGCCCGTTGCCCAGTATCGCTCTTTTTGGTGGTCGGTGAGTTTGATAAATACCACATCGGTGGCGACTTTGATGATTTTTTGAAAAATGATTTGCCCATCTTTGACGATGCTGGCACACACCGCCGTCCAAATCTCGTGCGTACCACCTGATAATTTATCCCACATGGCAAAAGCATGAGCCTTATCGGCAGGTTTGGTTAAAATCTCATCCTCTGCCACGCCAATGGTATCTGCCGTGATAACGATAGCCGATGACACGTCCGCACACGCCTTTTCCGCCTTGGTCTTAACCATACGCATGATGTAGTTGTGGGGGCTTTCGTGGGGATAAAAACGCTCGTCAATCTCCACCGATTTGACCGTAAAGGGAATCTGCAACTGCGTCAATAACTCATGTCGTCTGGGCGATGTGGACGCCAGGATAAAGGGTATCATCAGTACGCTCGCTCTTTTAGTTGGCGGTTTATCCAGTACAGCGGATACCACATCACAGGAAACAGCACAATGCTGCTCATGAGCGACCCCATGCCTGTCCACACAAACTGAGCATGAGAAAATGCCTGCAATATCCACAGCGACACCTGATAGACGCTCAGAGCAATCGCTTCCAATACCCACGCCTGCGACAGGGCAAGCTCTTTGGCATACAGCAGTAGTACCCGTATGACAAACGCCATAAGCACTGCACTAAATGCCTGATGCCCCAAATGCGTACCCAAGAGCAAATCCGAGACCAGTCCCACCAAAAATACCACCCACACCCCCATCATGGGCGAGCGATACATCACCCAAAAGGCAAGCACCATCGCTAAAAACATGGGGCGAACGCTTGCCATGTCATGCCCCAAAGGGTAGACACTCAGCATGGATGCCACCACGAAGCTGATGATGATACCGATGATTAAAAAGGGTTTTGAGTTCATAAGTGGGTTTTATGAGTCCTATATGGCGTGATTATCTGTTCTTTTTTGGAACAGGGTTGTCTTTGGGCTGTAAAATCAGCACATAACTGCTGTTTAGAAAATCAGCGGCGGGATTGACACGAATGTCGGCAAAATTATCGGTGCGAGTGGTGTCAATGTCCGAGACTTCCCCCACTTTATAGCCTGCAGGGAAACGCTCACCAAGCCCTGACGAGATAAGCTCATCGCCCACTTTAACATCGGCAGTCTTAAAGATATAATCTAGGCTTAGACTATCAGGCTTACCCCCACCCGAGACCATCGCACGCTGTCCTGTGCGTGCCACCAAGACCGCCACCGACTGCTGTTCATCGGTGATGAGTAGTAGGCGAGATGTATTTGGGTAGGCGTTTAGCACCTGTCCGATGATGCCATGCTCATCGATGACCGTCTGCCCGATTTGCACGCCATCATTGGTGCCTTTGTTAAGCACCACCACTTGTTTTAGGGGATTGGAATCCGTGCCGATAATGCGTGCTAGCAGTAGATGATGCTCGCTGGACTGCGTGGTGCTGAGTACGCCTTTTAGACGGGCGTTTTGGGCGAGTAGATAATCTTGGGTTTGGAGCTTGGCACGGGCTTGGAGTAGCTCGGTTTGCAAACGGATATTCTCACGACGCAAGGCTTCTTTAGTGTGGACGGCATGGCTGGCATATTCCATGGCATAAGACGGCCCTAGGGACGCCTGATAAATGGGTTGCATGGATGCATGACTTAGGCGACGAATACCATCAAACCATTGGGGGTTTTTGCTGTCAAGCAACATAAAAATCAAGGCAAGCACCAAAAACGCAACCGTCATGCGTGCAAATACAGGTTTTTGTGAAAATATACTTGGGAGCATTGCCAGACCTTTTTTATGTACTTATGAACAAATAATTTCACAAGCCCAAAACACAAAAAGCAGTGCGTGAACACCGCTCATGATTTCGTGGATTTAGACAAAAATCATCGATAGCGACTTATCATGGATAAAGTCAAGTGCCTTACCACCGCCACGAGACACGCAGGTCAATGGGTCTTCGGCGACAAACACAGGCAGTCCTGTCTCTTTGGAGATGAGCTTATCTAGGTTGCGCAGTAACGCCCCACCCCCTGTCAGTACCACGCCATGCTCGGCGATGTCCGATGATAGCTCTGGCGGGGTCTGCTCCAAGGCAAGTTTGACTGCATCAACAATGCCTGATACAGGCTCGGCAAGTGCTTCTTGGATTTCTTTGGAATTGACAGTAAAAGTCTTTGGCACGCCTTCTGCCATCGAGCGTCCACGCACTTCAACTTCTAGATTTTCTTTTTCATCAAAGACAGCCGTACCCACTTCTTTTTTGATACGCTCAGCGGTCGTCTCACCGATAAAACAGCCATGGGTCTTTTTGACGTGATTGATGATGGCTTCATCAAATTTATCACCGCCGATGGTAATAGAATCTGCATACACACACCCCGACAAGGCAATCACCGCAATCTCGGTCGTACCACCGCCGATGTCCACCACCATCGAACCACTGGCTTCATGTACAGGCAGACCTGCTCCAATCGCTGCCGCCATCGGCTCTTCTAAGATATGCACGCTGTTCGCACCTGCCGAACGCACCGCTTCTTCAATCGCACGTCGCTCTACCAGCGTGGATTTGCATGGCACACACACAACCACATTCGGGTCAGCCAAGAATTTTTTGACTTTTACTTTTTTGATGAAATGCTTTAACATCTGCTGGGTAACTTCAAAGTCAGCAATCACACCATCTTTTAAGGGGCGAATGGCAGTAATGTTATCAGGGGTACGCCCAAGCATCTGCTTGGCATCGATACCTACCGCCGCTACCGTTGGGTTTTGGGTGCGGTTAGAACGCAGTGCCACCACCGTTGGCTCATCAAGCACAATGCCCTTACCAGGGGCATAAATCAAGGTGTTAGCAGTACCTAGGTCAATGGCAATGTTGGTCGATAAAAATCCCAGCAGGTTCATAACGCATGATTCCAAAAAATAAGAGTGGCAAGGCATCACTCATCTTAATCCATGAGTGAAAATATGATTAAAAATTAGCCAAATGCCAAATGGTTAAAAAATTGTGGTAAATTATACCGATTTATGGCAAAAAAATCATGATGATTTATGAAAAATTTTGCCTAATTTGCAAGAAATTTTTACAAAATCGGTTAAATTTGCCGATTTTTAACCAAAGTTACTAAATTTTACCAAAAATTAAGATAAACGTAAGAGTATAATTGAGTAAATTTTAATTTTTTGAAATCATTAACTTTATGGTAAAATTAGCCAGTCTACTCGCTTTTATCAAACATTAACATTTTAACTGTTATTTTAGGAAAATTTATGACAATCACCGCCCAAGATGTGCAAAATTGTGCCAACCTATCTCGTCTTGCCATTGACGACACCACCGCCCAAAGCTACGCAGGCAGCCTTGACAAAATCCTTCTCATGATGAATGTCTTGTCCGATGTCAATACCAATGACATCAAGCCCCTTGCCAACGTTCATGAAGCCTGCACCGAGTTGCGTGCCGATGTCGCCAATGTGAGCATTAACCGAGACGGCTTTCAGACGGTTGCCCCTGCGGTACAAGACGGTTTATACCTTGTGCCACAGGTGATTGAATAATATCAAAATTTGGCATTGTTAAATTAAGATACATTTTAAACAATGCCCAAAAAAAACCGATAGGGCGAATGTGATTCACCCCTACAATACCCAATATTAAAATCTTGAAAATGACACACAAAAAAGGCATTTTATGACAGACCTACACCACCTATCCGTCCATGAATTAGCAGACGGCTTAAAAAACAAACAATTTAGCAGTCAAGAGCTGGTCAAACATTTTGCCAGTCGCATTGATAGCCTAGACGAGCAAATCAACAGCTTTATCACCAAAGATTTTGACAACGCCCTAAAACACGCCGAACTTGCCGACAAATTGCGTGCCGAAGGCGACACTCGCCCCCTGCTTGGCGTGCCAATGGCTCACAAAGACAACCTATGCACCAAAGGCGTGCTGACATCGGCAGGCTCAAAAATCCTATCCAATTTCGTCTCGCCTTATGACGCAACTGTAGTGGAAAACATCGCCAACGCTGGATTTATCAGCCTAGGCAAGCTCAACATGGACGAATTTGCCATGGGTTCGGACAACGAAAGCTCATACTTTGGGGCGGTACACAACCCTTGGGATACCGCTCGTGTGCCAGGGGGGTCGTCTGGTGGGTCAGCGGCGGCGGTGGCAAGCGGTTTTGTGCCTGTGGCGACAGGCTCAGATACGGGCGGTTCTATTCGCCAACCTGCCAGCTTTTGTGGCATCACGGGCATTAAGCCTACCTATGGGCGTGTGTCTCGCTATGGCATGATTGCTTATGCGTCAAGCCTTGACCAAGCAGGTACTTTTGGCAAATCCGCCCTAGACTGTGCCTACCTGCTTTCCCCGATGACAGGACACGACCCCAAAGACGCAACATCTATCAACCGCTCCACCGAAGATTATGTGGCGGACATTTTGGTGACAAAAACAGACGGCAAACCCCTAGCAGGCAAAAAAATCGGCGTGGCAAAGGCGTATTTTGGGGCAGGTCTTGATAGTGAAGTAGAAAAATCCATTCGCACCGCCCTAGCCAAATATGAAGAGCTGGGGGCCCAAATCGTGGAAGTGGACATCACCAACCCTGCCGTAACGCTTGCCACTTATTATCTGCTCGCCCCTGCCGAAGCCAGCTCAAACCTGTCTCGCTATGACGGTGTGCGCTTTGGTTATCGCTGCGAAGATCCAAAAGATCTGATCGATCTATATACGCGCAGCCGCTCTGAAGGCTTTGGTACTGAAGTTCAGCGCCGTATCATCATGGGAACGTATGCCCTATCGGCAGGGTATTTTGACGCTTATTATACCAAAGCCCAAAAGGTTCGCCGTCTTATCGTGGACGACTTTAAAAAGGCGTTTGAAAAATGCGACATCATCGCAAGCCCTACTGCGCCGACCACCGCCTATAAGTTGGGTGAGAACTTAGACCCTGCCAGCATCTATCTTGGTGACGTATATACCATCGGCGTGAACTTGGCAGGTCTGCCCGCCCTATCGCACCCCGTAGGACAAGCGAACGGCCTACCTGTCGGCTTACAGCTGATCGGCAAGCATTGGGCAGAAAGTGAGCTACTACAGACAGCGCACGCCTATCAGTCGCATACTGATTTTCACACAGAATTATCTGGCATCGCAAAGCAAGGATAATCCATGATCCAAGTAACCATCCGAGCGACAGAAAATTACGACTTTCAAGGCTTATACGATCTATACCGCCAAGAACAAGTCGCCTGCCAAATGCTGAATCTGCCCAATCAGCCCCTACACACTTGGGAGAAACGATTGGCGAACATTCCTAGCAATGTGCATTCTTTTGTGGCTCTTATGGATACCGATGACGATTATCAAATTATCGGCAATGCCGCCCTGACTGTCGCCAGTAGCCCACGCAGACAACATACAGGCGAGCTTATCATCGCAGTTAAAGAAGAATTCTGGCGCATGGGCGTCGGCAATCAACTCATGCAGCAGATGATTGATCTTGCTGATAATTGGCTCAATCTTCAGCGCATAGAATTAACTGTCTATACCGATAACGAGCACGCCATGGCACTTTATCGCAAATTTGGCTTTAATATCGAAGGTGAAGCCAAGAAATTTGCGTTTAGAAATGGCGAATTTGTTGATGCTTATTACATGGCAAGAGTTAAGGGATGACAGTAATGGGATGCTGAGCAACCTTGAGCATCTGATGACTTACCCGAATTGATTGGTGCAAGGCATGCACCCTATATTAAAAGAGAACACATTATGACCCAACAAGCCCCCCTAATTGACGGCTATGAAGTCGTGATTGGTATTGAAATCCATTGCCAATTAAACACCGACAGCAAAATCTTTTCAAACGCCCCCACCGCCTTTGGGCAAGAGCCAAACACCCAAGCCACCATTGTGGATTTGGGCTTTCCAGGGGCGTTGCCTGTGCTAAATGAAGGCGTGATTGAGCGTGCCTTAAAATTTGGCATGGGTGTCAATGCCGAGCTTGGCACATACAACACCTTTGACCGCAAAAACTACTTCTACCCCGACCTACCCAAAGGCTATCAAATCACGCAAATGGCAAACCCCATTGTCGGACGTGGCTACATTGACATCCTTGTAAACGCAGGGCAAAAAGACGAATACACCAAACGTATCGGTATCACACGAGCCCACCTAGAAGAAGACGCTGGCAAATCGGTGCATGATGCTGTACCGCAGATGACGGGCGTGGATTTGAACCGTGCTGGTACGCCACTCATCGAAATCGTCTCTGAGCCTGATATGCGTTCGGTGGGCGAAGCGGTTGCTTACGTCAAGACCATTCATGAGCTGGTTACTTGGCTTGGTATCTCGGACGCGATTATGGCAGAAGGCTCTTTTCGTGCGGACATCAACGTGTCTGTACACAAGCCAAACACGCCTTTTGGCACTCGCTGTGAGCTCAAAAACCTAAACTCGTTCCGCTTTATTGAGCGAGCCATTAAATCCGAAATTGAACGGCAAATTGACGTCATCGAAGACGGCGGAAAAGTCGTGCAAGCCACACGCCTATACGACCCCGAAAAAGACGAAACCCGTGCCATGCGCACCAAAGAAGAAGCCAACGATTACCGCTACTTCCCAGACCCCGACCTGTTGCCTGTCGTTATCTCTGATGAGACGCTTGCCAAAGTGCGTGCCGACATGCCAGAGCTACCGAGCGTGCGTAAAGAGCGATTTGTCAATGAATTTGGCTTGACCGCTTATGATGCTAACGTGCTAAATGGTAGCCGTGAGCTGTCGGATTATTTTTTGCAAGTGGTTGAAATCATTGGCAAAAATAACGCCAAAATCGGGGCAAACTGGGTCATGGGCGAGCTGTCAGGTTCACTCAATAAAAACGAGCTGACCATTGATAAATCACCAATCTCTGCCGAACGCCTGGCGGGGCTGATTGCTCGCATATTGGATAATACCATTAGCGGTAAAATCGCCAAAGAAGTGTTTGGCTATCTGTGGGAGTCCGACAAATCTGCCGATGAGATTATCGCCGAGAAAGGCTTAAAACAAGAAACCAACACAGGGGCGATTGAAGCCATTATTAAAGAAGTGCTTACTAATAATCAAGCAATGGTTGATGAATATAAAGGCGGAAAAGAAAAAGCCTTTAATGGACTGGTCGGACAAGTAATGAAAGCCAGCAAGGGCAAAGCCAATCCTGCACAGGTGAATGAATTATTGAAGAAGTTGATTGGGTAGGATAATAAGCCCCAAATATCGGTTGGTGTTTGGGGTTTTATTTATAGAAATAACGATGATTGATATTGCAAAAGTTACTCAGAATTTTAAGAAACCAGAACTCCATCTTTCAGAAAGTTTTTTAAAAATATATTGCTCCAATGAGATAACAAATTATAACGATAGTGGCTACATTGTCTATTGCCAAATGAATTGCTATCGTTTTGATTTAGAAACCAACATTTATCTTATTCTTAAATCTTGTGAAAACTTTTTACAATCATCACCCACTTGGTTTGATTATTATAGATTTAAGGAAGGTTATCCATTAAAATTAAGCAATTATATCAATGAAGCCATTCAAGAAATTCAAAATTCAGAAAATCAAACCAATAACCATCATTTATTACAACAAATTTTAAACGGGAAACTAGAAAAACTAAATGAAGTTGATAAAATTTACACCTTTGAATTAAACCAAGAAAAATTTAGAAGTGCTATTTTAGACCAAATACAAGACCCGATTGACAAATTATCCAAATTGATATTTTGGATAGATAAAGACGAAAATATTCGTTTTTTATGGGTGCGAGAAAGTAGGTAGTAAAACTGGTGCGCAATACACACCTTACCACCAAAAATATAAGGACAAAAAAATGAGTTATGGTGCTTTCGTACATTGTCGCTGTTTTCAAGACGATAAAATTCCAAAACCCTATTTTGCCGATTTTATAAAATATGATGAATGTGGTTTATATATTTATTTACCAAAAGAATTAGAAAACAACCAAGAAAAATCGCAAGACATTTTTATTGATTTCTATGATTGGGTAGAAATAGCGTGTACTCATAGAAATATGCACTTATTCAATCAAGATGTAGCCAATATTCCTACAATGAATAAATTTAAAAACTTTATTAAAACTTATAAAGATGATTATCCAATATTATATCAATATTTACTAACAGTAAATGAAGGCATTATACCGCCAAAATTAGCAGAACCACTATTAAAAAATTATGCAAATTAGAGAATATTCCAGAAAGACAGGGGGATTTTAATTGTATCTTACAGTCATTAACCCAAGTCGCCAAAGCGTCCATTGAAACAGGAAATTCTATTCATTGGTGTTAATAAATGCAATCAAACCACACCCAATTATTAACCCTTACCAATAACCGTTTAACCCATTTATTTAAACAAAATGGTAATGATAAACGGTTTATGGCGGAATTTCCTTATAAACTTGACCAAGTAGAAAAACATTGGCAAATTGATGAATATCATATTAATCCCACCTTAAATTCAGCACCAATGATTTTAACAACTTGTCAAATCACTTACCAAAATTTAGCGGTGGCGGATTGTCGCTTGTATTTTGATAAAAACGAGCGGTTGATTGATGAATTTTTTACCATAAAAGAGAATGAAAAATACCCACCATCAAAACCCTACTCCGCTCCGCTGATAGCCTACTAATTAGTGCAGGGGCAGGCATGGACGTGGATTCTGGCTTACCTGATTTTCGGGGCAATACTGGCATGTGGCAAGCCTATCCCGAGCTTGGCAGACAGCAGATGGACTTTACCACCATCGCCAACCCTGAGGCCTTCGCCCAAAATCCACGCCCCTTGCTTGGGGATTTTATGGACACCGTTTGGCACTGTACAAAGCCACCACGCCCCACGCAGGCTTTGGTGAGTTATTGGCACTTGCTGACCGCCTTGATTTGCCTTATTTTGTCTTTACCAGCAATGTGGATGGGCAATTTATCAAGGCAGGGTTTGACGCTGACAAGGTTTATGAATGTCACGGCTCTATTCATCATCTGCAATGTGTCATACCCTGCTCTGATAAAATTTGGACGGCGGACGACTTAACGCCTGTGATTGACAATGACAAATGCGAGTGGCTTGGGGCGTTGCCGACTTGCCCTGACTGTGGCGGGTTGGCTCGTCCTAATATTTTGATGTTTGGCGATTTTGCTTGGCAATCTCATCGCACGGACAAGCAAGAGACCCGCCTGCACGAGTTTTTGACGACCCACCAAAATCCTGTTGTCATTGAGATTGGAGCAGGAACAGCAATCCCGACGGTTAGACGCTTTGGCGATGGCTTTTCCCCACGCCTGATTCGCATTAACCTGCGAGAACCTGCCACGCCCCAAGGCGGTATTGGGCTTGGTATGGCGGGCATACATGGGATAGATGAGATTTGGCGGGCGTTGTGTGAGTGATTGCTTGGCAATATACCTTAAAACAACAAATTTCAATCACGAGCGAATCTCTCCATGTCCAAACACCACCCATTTTTGGGAAGTCAGCCCATGTAGTCCCACAGGCCCCCGAGCGTGGATTTTGTCTGTTGAGATACCAATCTCCGCCCCCAGTCCATACTCAAAGCCGTCTGCAAAACGGCTAGACGCATTGACCATGACCGAGCTTGAATCCACTTCACGGATAAATCGCCCACTGTTCTCATAGCTGTTTGTGATGATCACGTCCGTATGGTGCGAGCCGTAGTGGTTAATGTGGGCAATGGCATGGTCTAGGTCGTCCACGACTTTTACCGCCAGCATGGGGGCAAGGTATTCGGTGTACCAATCGTCATCGGTGGCAGGCTCTATGTTTACGCCAGTATTTGCCAAAATCTCTTTAGATTTGTCGCACACCCTAAATATCATGGCATCATCCACGCCATGCATGGCTTGGGTAATCTGTGGCAAGGCGGTATTAGCAATGTCCGCATGAACGAGCAAAGTCTCCATGACATTACACGGCGAGTAGCGAGACGTTTTGGCATTGACGCACACCTTGACCACCATGTCCATGTCCGCCAGACTGTCCACATAAGTGTGGCAGTTGCCGTCTAGGTGCTTGATGACTGGCACACGGGCGTTATTGGCGATACGCTCTATCAGTCCCCGCCCGCCCCGTGGGATAATCACGTCCACCACGCCCACCATAGCGATGAGCTTATCCACCGCATTACGGTCGGTCGTGGTTAGCACTTGCACCGAGTCGGTCGGTAGCCCTGCCTGCTCCAAACCTATATGCACCGCATGGGCTAGGGCTTGGTTGGAGTGAAAGGCTTCTGAACCGCCACGCAGGATAATGGCGTTGCCTGATTTGATGGCAAGACTCCCTGCTTCTATGGTAACGTTGGGACGACTTTCATAAATCATACCAATCACGCCAAGCGGTACTCGCATTTTGCCAAGCTGTATGCCACTGGGACGGTAGGTCATCTCGCTCATCTCGCCAATAGGGTCGGCAAGAGCCATCACGTCATCAAGCGAGCTTAATATACCATTAAACACTTTATCACTGATAATAAGGCGGTCAAGTAAGGCACTATCTAGCCCTTTATCCTTGCCGTTTTGTACGTCTATCTCATTGGCGGATAAAATCTCATCTTTTTGGGCGATGAGAGCCGATTTGATACAGGCTAGGGCGTGGTTTTTAGTCTTGGTGTCGGCTCGGGCAAGCGTAGCAGAAGCGGTTTTGGCACGCACGCCCACGTCATTCATGTAGGTGCTAAGGTCGGTCATGATAATCCTTAATGTGAGTGATGGGCTTATATTAAAGGCATTTTTTATAAAAAGCAACTTTTATCAAAACAGCAGTAAAAACAGCTTTGTCTCGCTGATACGCCATGACTTTTAAAAATGGTCTTGTAAAAACCATCTTTTTAAAACCATTTTTTAACATCACACTTTTTAAGCCATGATTTTTAAAAACAAACACACACAAAAATGACAACCCAAAGCCGTCATTTTAAGGTTTTAGAAATGTATTTGTTTGTGGTTTATTTTACCTTAGCACGGTATTTAACGACGCTCGTACCACCAAGACCGATATCTTCTAGCGTCCATCTTAGGGCTTTATAATCCGACAGAGGCAACTCTTGGACTTGTCCGCCGACATTGGCACGGATGGGCGAGCGGACAAAGCGACTGCCATCAATGGTCGCATGGGGGAATCTGGGGTGGATACCGCCAACCAACGCCAAACCATCGGCAATGCTTAGGGTAACGTCCATCGAACGCACTCGCTCCGAGCTGTTGTTGGTGAATAGACCTTGATATTCTAAGATGTCGCCTGATTTAACGGGCGTACCGGCATTAATGGGGGTTAGTGTTTCTTGACCGTTGATGTTTTGCACAATGAACGCATTCACCACGCTTTGAATCCCTGCTGATGAGCCTTGGCGTTGGGGAGCTTGGGTTTGAGCAGGGGCTTGCAAGGGGCTAACCGCCATCGGAATCACGGCAGGGGCAGGGTTTTGACCCAATGGGTTATAAATGGGGGTACTTTGCGGGGCGACCGTGACCACCCTGCCTGCCGTTGGGGTGTTTAGCGTTGGGGCATTCCGATTGGCTTGGGGGTTGGCGGTATAGCTAATCTCGCCTGCACTGGCTTGGTTTGGGACTGACTCTGTGGTCTCGGTCGGGGTGGGTAGCATGGCATGGGCTGACACGGCAACCGACAAGGCGGTCAGGGACAACACGGCAACACCGCCACGCAACATTTGGATAGGCATAATCATTCCTTCATTAACTCTATGGTAAAAATAAATGTTACCCATGATAGCATGAAAAGCTGTTGCGTGCGTTAAGCGTGCGTTTATTTATGGTAACTTTCTGCCAAATTTTGGCTAAATGGCAAGACATAACAAAAGACGGCACGATAAAAAAGGCACAAAAGACAAGTCATGAGACAATAATTTGATGAGTTTTGCTGATTTTATGATAAAATTCATCAAAAACACCATCATAGCACGCCATGACCCACCCAAACCCCATCCACTGGTTTCGCCACTCCTTGCCCTACATCAATACCCACAGGGGCAAGACCTTTGTCGTCATGATGACTGGTGAATCACTCGCCCATGACAGCTTTGCCACGCTGGTGCAGGATTTGGCACTACTGCACAGTTTGGGTATTCGCTTGGTGCTGGTGCATGGGGCAAGGGTGCAGATAAATGATGCCCTAGCACAGGCGAGACTGTCCGATGACACACCCTTTTGCCATGGCGTGCGTGTTACCCCCACATCTGCCATGCCGACCATTTTGGCGGTGGTCGGACAGCTTACCCTAAAAATCCAAGGCGAGTTTTCCAAAGGGCTTGCCAACACTCCCTTATTTGGGGCAAAAATCAGTACAGTAACAGGCAACTTTGTCAATGCCAAGCCCTTTGGCGTACGTCACGGCGTGGACTTTATGCAGACGGGCGAAGTCCGCCGTATCGACACCAAAGCCATCAAACACAGCCTTGACAATCATCACATCGTCATCGCCAACTCCATCGGCTTTTCAGCAACGGGTGATTTGTTTAATCTTGATGCCTTAGATGTCGCCACGCACATCGCCACATCACTGGTGGCGGACAAACTCATCATCTTAGACAAAAGTCTGACCGACTCGCACGGCTCGCTCATCAAAGAACTCACCGCCACAGAAGCTCACGAGCATATCGAAACATCCACGCTCGCCCCCATACTCACGCACGCCATTCACGCCTGCCAGCATGGTGTGGGGCGTGTTCAGCTTATCGACTTTGACAAAGATGATGCCTTACTGGGCGAGCTGTTCACCACAGACGGGCGTGGCACGATGATAAGCCAAAGCAACTATGACCACATCAGGCAAGCCACCGCCCTTGACATCATCGGTATCATGGCAATCATTCGCCCCCTAGAAGAGCAGGGCATTTTGGTTGCTCGCAGTCGTGAACGCCTAGAAGAGATGATAAATGAGTTTAGTGTCATGGAGCGAGACGGCAAAATCATCGGCTGTATCGCCATGCATGAGTTAGACGATGAGAGCGTGGAGATTGCCAGCGTTGCCATGCATGGTGACTATCGTAGTGGCGAGCGTGGGGCGAACCTTTTAAAATTTGCCGAACAAAGTGCCAAACGCAGGGGCAAATCCCGTCTGTTTGCCCTGACCACACGCACCTTGCATTGGTTTATTGAACATGGATTTGGCGAAACCACCCCAAACGAGCTACCTTGTGAGCGGTTTAAACAATGGCAAAACGGGCGAAATTCCAAGGTACTGATTAAACACATTTAGCCTGATGTTACCGCACCCACCGCTTCGCCACACCCTGTATTAACAAACAAATAATCCCCACCCAAATCAGCCCAAAACTTGTCAGCATCTGCCATTCAAACACCCCGCCCAGCACCGTAATGGCAAGGATAAACAATAACGCAGGTTCAAGATAACCAAGCAATCCGAACAAGGACGTGGGCAATAAGCGGTTGGCTTCTAGGTTCGCCTGTTGTGATAACACGCTGATGAGCCCCAAACCGATAACCTTTAATATCATCACAGGCGAGCCGATGACCGCCGACATCGCAGACGCATGAAAGCACAATGCCACAAGGCAAATGGGGGCGATGATACTCAAATCCACAAACAGCCCTGTCAAGGCAGGGATATTTTGTCGCCGTCTCATCACATAAAAAATCGGATAAGTCAAACACACCCAAAACGTCGCCCAGCTGACCTGCCCTGTCCGCATAATCTCCATGCCCACGCCCACGCCTGCACATGCCACCGCCAGCCGCTGCAAACGAGTCAGTCTCTCACCCATGACAAAGCCGACCAGCACCATCACCAGCGGAAACAAGAAATAGCCCATAGACACCGCCACGCCATGACCGTTTAGGGGTGCATAGACAAACAGCCACAATTGACTGGCGAAAATCGGCGTGGGGGCGAGTAACCACACCCAGCCCCGAACCCCTCTGACCCGAGATAATCCGCCCAGTACAGCGTCCCATTTGCCAAGCACGCTGATGAGTACCACCAAACACCCCCACATCATGACCATTCGCCACAAAAACACCGCTGTCCCTGTCAAAGGCGGTAGCCACTTGCTATAAGCATAGACCATGGCAAACATGACATTGGACAAAATGGCAAGAATTACGCCTAAGGCAAGGGTGTTTTTGGGTGGGGCAAATTGGCGTGGTAGGGCAAGGTTCATGACTTGGTTGGTGTGCTGGTAAAAGATGATGTATTATAAAAGGTTTTTTGATAAAATTTTTAAACTTTATCATCATGACGAATTTTTGCAAATATTGACTGGTTTTGATAAAATTTACCAAAAATTTTGCTTGCCAATCATGACTCAAAACACAGATGACGCCGACAAAACCCTGCTAAACCTACTCCAAAACGACTGCACCCTACCGCTTAAAACCCTTGCCGAGCATACAGGCACAACACCTGCCACTGTACAAGGGCGTATCGGTCAGCTCTGTCAAGACAAAATCATCACCAAACAAGTCGTCATCATCGACCCTGTTAAAGTCGGTCAAACCCTAAGCGTCATCGTACTGGTAAAAATGGCACAGTCTAGCGTGTCCATGCAACAGCGTTTTGAGCGCATCAGTCAGCACCACAGCGAGATTGTGGCGTGCTATGAGATTTCGGGCGATTATGATTTTGCTCTCATGGTACATAGCCCGTCCATGCAAGCCTACCACGCCTTTACCCGAGCGGTGCCAACTGCCGAGAATAATGTCGCCCATTTTAACAGCCAATTTATCATGAATTTTGTCAAATCAAGCACCAAAATCACGCTTTAACTGCTAGGGCGTGTTGAATATTGGTATTTGCAATGAAAAATGAGAAAAATCGCCCGTTTTTCAAGGAAAAAATGAAGTTTGATAGTCGTTCTATCAAACGAGCTTTTGACGATGAAAAACAAGATTTAGCCATTTTTCATGCAAAAATTGATTGATATTGTCAAATTTTCATCTTATTTTATAAAAATGTTATCAATGTTCAACATGCCCTAAGGATTATCATGAAATACACCCCCTTTTTAGTCGCCATGCTTGCCCTGTGTGCCTGCGATAAATCCGCCACCGAGCATAACTTTGCCCCTGCCACAAGTCAGTCGCCTGCCGAGCAACCGAGCAAGCCGTCCACCCCCGAGAATCCTCACGACTTACAAACCCTTGCCAGTGAGCTTAGCACATCCGACCCATCTGTCCTGCCTGATGTACAGCCACTAACCACCACTGATGGCAAAATCGCCCTTGACAAGACCCACATTCTCACCGACACGCCTAAGGCAGACACAGCAACGTATGACTACCCCATCGCCCTTGACAGCATGGCGGTAAAAAACTACGCCAAAGCCTATAACATCACGGACAAACAAGCCCAACACAGCATGGTCATCGCCATGGCAAGCCCCGAAGTGCTAAGCAAAATCCTAGACCAATTAAGAGACGGCAAATACATCGCCCATCAGCTCACCGATGGGGCAGACATGACGCTCGTCATCACGACCACCCCTGATGTCGTGGCGGATAAGTTTGATTATGTCTTTGCCGATGAGTTCGGGCGTGGTTTGGTGTTGCCAGTGATAATACAGCCCAAGGAATGATGTTAAAAGAAATGATGTTAAAGATGTTATTTTCAAGGCATGGTTAGGACGGATAATAGCCCGCCCTGCCTATGTATTGTATTTAAATGAGTGCTTGTGTCAATTTATCATCACACATTATGCAGTCCAAACTGCGATTTGACTTCATGTTTAAAGCGTTTGACCACTGCCAACGCATCTTTTAACAAATCACGCTCCAAGGTAGAAAGCAGTTCGGTATCCACCTGATTGGGGCTAATCGGCTCGCCATTTCGCACATAAAACAGCCCTGCTTTTAGGCGTAAATTCATCAAATACGCCAACGCATCTGCTGTGTCTTTGGCAAGTTGTTCGCTGATAATCCCTTGATTTTTAAGGGTAATTAGGCGGTCAAAGGTGGAAGTTTCATCAAGGCAGGCTTTTAGTGCCAACGCACGCACGCCATGCACCACAGGGAATAACCCCATTTTTTTGATGTCCATTTTGTGTGTTTCGCCCTTACCCAAAATCTTGGCAAAAAAGCCCCGATTGTGTTCGTCAAACTGCATAATCGCACGGGCAAAATTCATCTGCATGCCCACATCTTTATCCAAATGGGCATTCAGATGGCGTTTGACTTCATCAAACAAATCCGCCTTGCCTGCCACCGTCCGTGCGTCCAGAAATATCGCCATATCCATAAGACTTGTACCATCAGCACTTTTGCACCAATGGGCGACCGTGCGTTTGAAATCGCTCACCGTCTGGCACCATTTGGGATTGGATGCCATAATTCCACCCATACATGGCGGATAGCCAAATTTGGCAAGCGTGTCCGAAAACTCTACCGCATAGCCGTGCAGTGCTTCCATATCCACATCGTCATCGGCGATTAGGGCGTTGTCTTGGTCGGTTTTTAATACCTGCTCGCCCCGTCCTTCTGAACCCATCACAATCAGGCAAGTTTTGGCAACCATCTCAGGCGGTGCAATCAGCCCCCACGCCTTTTCAAAGAGTTGCCCGTTTAAGACTTGCATGAGTTTGGCAAGCTGAACGGCACTCATACCGCCTGCTTGCAAGGACGATACCGAATCGGTCATTTGCTGGGCGATTTGAGCAAGCTCGGACAAAGTATCGGCGCGGTGTAGGCGTTCGGCAACCAAATGGCTGTGGCTGGACAAATACGCCAAAATGTCCATCTGCTCCAAAAGCCCAATAATGCGTCCATTGTCCTTGACAGCAAGGCGTTGAATGCGGTGGCTCATCATCGTGAGTAAGGCATTGAACAAAAAATCCTCGCCATCAATGCCAATGATATTAAAATTGGCATAGGTGTGAATCGGGTCGTCCGTCCTTGCCCCACCCGCGATGACATCACGAAATATCGATTCGGTAATCAGTCCGATTTTTTTGCCATCATTGACCAGCACCGATTTGCTTTTGTTATCCTTCATCAGGCGGGCAAGCTCGGCAAGGGTCAGTTTTCCATCAACGCTTAGGGTGCTGTGGTGGTAAGCGTCAGCGACTTTGGCGTGAAATAGCCCAGAGATGTCCTGCCCTATATCGTGGGGGGTAAGGCTGTTAAAGCGTTCGACAATGCCCGTATAAAAGTATGCCCCAAAGCGGACATTTGAGCCAATCAGATTTAAAATCAAAGACTTAGGAATGGCATACACCAAAGACTGCTCGGCAGAAATAAAGCTGTGGGCGGAAGTTGCTTCAAACAGAGCACGAGCCTCAAAGCTGTCATTGGTGCGGTACAACGCCACCACGTCGCCATCATCGCCAAGCTCTTTGACCACGCCTTTGATGACGACATACAGAGCGTCCATCGGCTCGCCTGCGGTGATAATCGGGGCGTTGTCGTCAAAAAAGACGATTTGCACTTGTTTTTGCAAAAGTTTTTGTTCGGCAGGGTTTAGGGTGTTGTAGGGGGTAAAATTGAAATTAAATCTGTCCATGATGGCTTATCCATGCTTTTTGGTTGGTAAACATTATAGCATAAAATAACCACAGGACAAGGCATCAGGCATACTAAGCGTCAGGCAGGCGATACATCCAAATGGCAGTCACCAAACAAAGTATGCTTGTCAGCACCGCCACCCACAGCTTATCGGCAGGCAGTCGCCAAAACAAAAACGCACTGGATGCCGTCATCATGCCCCACGCCAAATATTTGGCAAAGCGTGGCATGGCACGTCGCTCTTCCCAATCGATGAGCATTTTACCAAAAATCTTGTGCCTAATGAGCCTGTCATGAAACTGCCGTGAGCTTTTCGCCCAGCAGTAACCTGCCAGCAGGATAAACACCGTGGTCGGCATACCGGGCAGTATCGCCCCCAAAATCCCAAGCCCCACAAAAATAAACCCCATGATAAAAAACGCCCAACGCAGTAAGACATTCTGATGTAGGCCGTGTTTGGGCAGTTGTGATGATGAGGTATGGTCGGGGTCGGTATAATCAGGGTCAGTGTGGTCGGACATGGCAATACAACAATCAAGGCAGGCTTGTACCTGCTATCGACAAGACGGTAGGCAGGCTCATCTTGCCATAAAAGCCCTATTATAGCACTTTGGCGGTCAGGGCGAGATTTAAAATATTGAAAATAAAAATCACCCACCTTTATAGAGCGATACAGCATAGCATAAATAAGGCATGTTTGTAAACATAAATGATTATTATTTTTTGTTTACAAATTGATAAAAATAGGTTATCTTATATCGGTTTTTAATATGTGTTTCACACAGGTGATTTATGAGCGAACTTACCCTAACCGAAGCCCTAAAAGAGCATTCACGCACTACCCACGATGCCGTGGACAACCTTGTCATGAGTATGGAGCCCTTTGCCAGTCATGACAACTACCGCAAATTTTTGCAAGCCCAGTATGAGTTTCACAGCACCGTAAACCCCATTTATCATAATGAAAAGCTAGCCAGTCAAATTGACGGCTTGGCACAGCTTGCCCGTCTTGACCGTGTCAAATCCGACATGAAAGACCTAGAAGCCACCCCTTTTGGCAGGGACGTAGAAACCCCCACCTTTACCGATAGTGAAGCCATTGGCTGGCTATACTGCCTAGAAGGCTCAAACGTGGGGGCGGCGATTTTATACAAAGAAGCAGGCAAAATTGACCTGTCCGATGAATTCGGTGCATCTCATCTGGCAGCTCATGCAAACGGACGTATGCCTCATTGGCGTGCCACCAAAGCCAAAATTGACGCCCTACCCCTGAGCGATGAGCAAAAACAAAGCGCTATGAAAGGGGCGGACGATGCCTTTGCGTATTTTAAACGAGTGATTCGTAAAGTGTACGGTACTCAAGCGTAATTATGCTATACTAAGTCGTTTGCTTCATCAAACGGCTTAGTTTTTGGTATATGATATGATAAATTATCTAAATTCTCATTGGCAGTTTATATTTTATCACGGTCATCAAACCCTTTTTGATAATCTCATCACCCACTACCAACAGCCCCACCGTCATTATCATAATCTCACCCATTTATCTGAATGTTTTATGTGGTTTGATGAAATAAAGGATAATTTATATCGTCCCGATTTGGTTGCCATTGCCCTTTTTTATCATGACGTAATTTATAATCCCAAAAGCCCCACCAATGAATACGACAGTTCGGTCATGATGAAGGATGAATTACAAGGCATGTTGTCCGATACAGATATTGGTATTACTGAGCGTTATATTCTTGCCACCAAAGACCATATCAATCCTTTAACGGGCGACGATAAAGCAGATTTAGATTATTTATTGGATATTGATTTGGCGATATTGGGAAGTGATTTTGATAGATTTGATGAATATAATCATCAAATCAGGCAAGAATATGCGTGGGTGAATGGACTGATTTACCATGTTAAAAGAAAATCGGTGTTAAAAGGATTTTATAACAAGGAGCGAATTTATTTAACCAATTATTTTTATCAAGCGTTAGAAAATAAGGCAAGGGATAATTTAAAAAGGTGTTTATAACACATCATTTTAAGCTTACCGCCTTGTCGAATCATTTTTTAGCAATTCTATAATTTGCTTTAAAGCTTCAATCTCCATGTCTTTTTGTTTCATCATCTCCTGCTGATGAGTGATAATAAGCGATAGCTTTTCCAAATCTTTATCGACCCCACTGCCTTGATAGTAACTAGAAAGAATGGTGCTAGAATTATCAGCCTTATTATCATTTGCCATAATTACAAGACCTTTATCGCTTAGATTGATTAGTTCAATCACATCAATATTTAACACTTGGGCGATTTTTTGTAATCTATCAAACTGCAATTTGGTCACCCCACGCTCAATCTTCGCATAACCACTACATGACATATTAAGCTCACTTGCCATAACTTCTTGGGAAATCCCTTTTGACTCTCTGGCAAGACGAATGCTTTGATGGATAGACATAAGAAAACCTACTTTGGGTTGGTGCTAGGTAAAAACTGGACAAAATACGCCCAATTTGGCAATCGTGTAGTTTTTAATTTTAGTATAATCTATCACAAAATACAAGTATTGTAATTTTATTTTATATTTTGGAGGCAGTTGTGAGTGGCAATAATAAACCAAATAGTAATTTCTTAGACCATATTATCATAGAAAAAGGGGAGTTTATTCTTTTCACCTTACCCGCCATTCTTTCCATTATGCTCATTTCTTTTGACCCCAACATCGGGTTGATTGGCGGTTTATTTTTCATGTTCTTTATTTATGCCGTGATATGTATTATTGATTCTGAATATTTAAAATATTTAGGATATCAAGATGGAAGTATTTCGTCATGGCAAAGATTTGTACCACCATTACATTTGAAAAACAGATCACAATTACTTGGAAATAAAGAAACATCCGCACTACAAAATACATGGGGGTTTGTGGCAGGTATTTTTGTATTTTTACTTGTAGGTGGCTTTATTTCCAAGTAATCTTGAAGGGCGTACGTGTGATACTGTTACAGAAATCATTCAAGACAATTGGGGCTATATGTCCGAGTGTGAATCTGTGGATTTAGAAGAGATTTCCAAGAATAGATATGCAGGCACCGCTTATTTGGATGATGGCGATACCGTGAGTGTTGTTGTTCATAAAAAGAAAAATGGCGGTGCAGAAGTTGTGGTCACACCATTTTAATAGTGCTTTTATAAAAATCAGGAATTGACAATGAAAAAATTTAAGCTTTTATCTATTACTTTATTAGGATTGCTTTTATTAGCTTGTGATAAGCCCGAACCGTCTAGCAATAAACAAGGTCTGGGAAGCCGATATGAAGAAATAAAAGATTTAAGTAACCTGCCACCCATTGAAACTGGCAATGCGACAGCGATTGAAAAATACACTGCCGAAATTGACAATTCTTGCAACTCTAATATCATGTGTAATATAGAAAATGCTTATGCACATTATGACGCCATGAATAAAGACTTACAGCATAACCGTCATTATCAACCTGTTTATAATAAAAACGTTAATGGTTATTTTGCCCTTCAATGTGGCTCAGATTCCATTCAAAACATTGCTCGTTATCGCATTAGCAATGATTTTCGCATTGATGTGATAACAAGAGATGGTCATCATTTTTGGTGTAAAGGTGAATATAATCTCATCAGTTTTCTTCGTGGAAGACGGGTTGAATACATGAAGTTCAACAATACCAAAAGTGACACTCCCACCAAGTCCCGTCCAATCACAGGCATTCCTAGTAACAATCTTGATAATTCTGCGACTTTTAATTCAGATTCTTATCATGGGGATGATTTGGGCAATGTAGATTTTGACAGCCCTGAATTTGATGATGAGTTTGGCGATGAATTTGAAACCGATTGCGGGCAAATTGATTGTGAGCTTATGGACATTAACGGTTATGATGATGGCTTATAAAGAAGCTGCTGATTTAGCGTAATTTAATCTGCCCCATACACTAAAATATCCACATTATTAATCCAAAAAAAAGAATTAACCCAACAAAAACCGCCCCATTTGGAGCGGTTTTACACCAGTCAAGCAATTACTGCTCAATGCCCTTCATCGTCAATTTAATGCGTCCACGATTGTCAATGTCTTGGACTTGAACCTTGACAGTTTGACCCTCGGCTAGGTAGTCGGTTACATTCTCAACACGCTCATCAGAGATTTGGCTGATATGCACCAAGCCGTCCGTACCTGGTAAAATGGTAACAAATGCCCCAAACTCCACAATGCGAGCCACCGTCCCTGTATAGATTGCACCCACTTCCACTTCGGCGGTGATGGCTTCAATCTTGGCGATGGCGGCACGGGTAGACGCCTTTGACTCGCCAAAGATACGGATTGTACCGTTGTCGTCAATGTCCACAGTCGCCCCTGTCTCTTCGGTCAAGGCACGAATGGTTGCCCCACCCTTACCAATCACATCACGGATTTTTTCAGGGTTAATCTCAATGGTGGCATAGTTTGGAGCATGAGCATTAATCTCGGTGCGAGATGTGGCAATGACTTTATTCATGGCATTTAGGATATGAATACGCCCTGCGTGAGCTTGTTTTAGGGCTTGCTCCATGATGTCGGCGGTAATGCCTTCAATCTTGATGTCCATTTGTAGGGCGGTGATACCATTGACCGAACCTGCCACTTTAAAGTCCATATCGCCCAAATGGTCTTCATCACCCAAAATGTCCGATAGCACCGCAAAACGCTCGCCCTCTTTTACCAATCCCATAGCAATACCTGCCACAGGGGCTTTTAGTGGCACGCCTGCATCCATAAGCGACAACGACGCACCGCACACGCTCGCCATAGAGCTTGAACCATTAGACTCAGTAATGTCCGACACCACACGAATGGTATAAGGGAAACGCTCCGCCTTAGGCAATACCGCTTGCACGCCACGGCGAGCCAGACGACCATGCCCGATTTCACGGCGTTTTGGGCCACCTTCACGACCTGTCTCGCCCACCGAATAATGTGGGAAATTATAATGTAGCATAAAGTGGTCTTGCTTGGTGCCTGACAGCGTATCCACCAAGTTCACATCACGGCTAGTGCCTAGCGTTGTGGTTACAAGGGCTTGGGTCTCGCCACGGGTAAACAGGGCAGAACCATGCGTATAAGGCAACACGCCCACTTGGATGTCGAGTGCTCGCACGGTCTCCAAATCGCGTCCATCAATACGGGGCTTGCCTGATAGGATATTATCACGCACGGTGCGGTATTTTAGGGTTTCAAACAGCTCTTTGATTTGAGCGACTTTGTCAGCATAGTCTTCTGCCGTCTCATCGCCCGCCAGTGCCAAGGCTTCTGTGGCAAGCTCATCTAAGCGAGCATAGCGGTCTTGCTTGACGGTAATGGTGTAGGCTTCGCTCACTTTGGCGGTGAATTGCTCTTTTAGTTGGGCGTTTAGCTCTTCGTTAATCGTAGGGGCGACAAATTCGGCTTTGGTATTGCCTACCGCTGCCGCAAAGGCATTGATGTTATCAATGACAATCTGCTGTTGTGCGTGTCCGTACAGCACCGCTCCAAGCATTTGGTCTTCTGATAGCTCGTCCGCTTCGGATTCCACCATCAGCACGGCAGATTTGGTACCTGCCACCACTAGGTCAAGCGAGCTGTCTTTCATCTGGGCAAGGCTTGGGTTTAGAATGTATTCATTGCCAATAAAGCCCACACGAGCTGCTCCGATAGGGCCGCTAAATGGAGCAGGAGAGATTGCCAATGCCGCAGACGCACCAATCATCGCTGCAATGTCGGCATCTTGGGTTTTGCCCGATGAGATAACCGTTGCCGTTACTTGGATTTCGTTAAAATACCCTTCTGGGAATAGCGGACGGATTGGACGGTCAATCAGACGAGAAGTCAAAGTTTCAAATTCTGACGCACGACCTTCACGCTTGCCATAGCCCCCTGGGATTTTACCCGAAGCGTACATTTTTTCTTGGTAGTTTACGGTGAGTGGGAAAAAGTTTTGCCCTGCCACAGCTTCGGGACGCACCACAACCGCCACCAGTACCGACACATCGCCCATATGCACAAGCACGCTGTTGGCTTGGCGAGCGACACGCCCTGTTTCTAGGACAACTTGCTGATTGCCATATTGAAATTCTTGACGAATGATATTAAACATAGGTTTTCCTTAAATGATTGGGTTTGTCATTGATAAGATGATTTAAAGCCCTAAGAGATGTTTTTTTTGGATATTTAAAAATTGTATGGGAAAATTGATTTAACTTTAACCAAAATCAATACTTTATCACAGAGCAAGTTGCAATTTACCCCTACAAATCCACCCAAAAAATCATCAGTTTATAACGTTAAAAAAACATCTCTTAGAGTTCTAAATCTCACCCTTATCAATAATTTATAAACTTAAAACAACAAAAACGGCACGCAAACGCACACCGTTTTTGACAAAATTAGACAGCCTAATTTGAAATTAACGGCGTAGTCCAAGCTCAGCGATAAGGGCAGAGTAACGCTCGGTGTCTTTACCTTTTAGGTAGTCTAGTAGCTTACGGCGTTGGTTTACCATGCGGATAAGACCACGGCGACTGTGGTGGTCGGCTTTGTGGGCTTTGAAGTGGTCTTGTAGGTCGTTGATACGAGCGGTCAATAAAGCCACTTGCACTTCTGGGCTACCAGTGTCGTTTTCGCCACGTTTGAATTTGGCGATAATATCGAAACGTTGTTGGTTGGTTAGCATAACTAATCCTTAAAATACGCAATGCGGATACATTTGGGTAAGCTGTGCATTGCCAAAGCCTACCTAAGCCTAATGGCGTAAAATTTTTATTATAACACAAAAATTTTAAAAAGTCATTTAAAATTACAAATCAAAACCCCCTGCGTGGAGAGACAGAGGGTTTTGAAGGGGTAGATTAGAAGTTATAACGAACGCCGATTTTGCCACCGTATTCTTTAACTTTAAAGTTATCCACCTTGCCTAAGTGGTTGTATTCTACGCCACCGTCAATGGTCCATTGTGGGTTGATGGCGTATGATACACCCGCCACCGCACCTAAGCCCACTTGTGTTTTTTTGGCAGTCGTTGATGAAAAGAAAGACTCTGCACCAACAGAGGCCTTATTGCTGATGTCTAGGTTGAGTTTGTTGACGCCCACCCTTGCACCCACATAGGGCGTAAATCCTGACACAGAAGTGAAGTCATAAAATGCAGACACGCCCACAGATTGTGCTTTAACATTTGTTTTGCGGTAGTCGCCTGCCACATCAAAGCCTGTTTCTTTGTGTTCTAGCTCGCCAAAATGAGTGTAATCTAGGGCGTAACGAGTAGCACCATAATCGCTACCTACCGCCACAGAAAATGCGGTGTCGCTGTCTTTTACTTTCTTTTGGCTTCGGTCATCTTTGACATCAAGTTTAGATGTGCCTACCAAACCTTGTACATAAGGACTGCCAACATTGGCGGTTGCGGTGATGGACACGCTGGCGATGATCAGTGCTGGGAGTAATTTTTTCATGGGTTGTACCTCAAATCTTACAAAAAGTTAGGTGTTTAATGTTATTTATAAAAACTTATTATCAGTAAATCATTATTTATGATAAAAAGCAGGTGTATATTATGCCTAAATCGAATAAATTTCAAGTAAAATTATGTTAAGATGAAAATTAATGCAAAAATATTCTCTGATTTTAAGAGGCTCACGCCACCAGTCTTATCGGTTGCAGTCGCCCAATCATCGCCACTTGCCCAAGCCCGACAAACTCATCATCATGATATAGCCGAATTTGTACAGTCTCATCAGTAAAGCTCGCATCATCAAGGCGGTCTTTGATGTTTAGCCGTTGCCCCATTTTAATGCGTGCCGTTTCGTCTGTGGTGAGTTTGATAATAGGTAAATGATTAAGCAGAACATCAACGGGTAATAGCTTGCCAAATCGCTCATCAAATGACAAATTCGCCAAATCATCAAGGCTTATCGCCCCTGCCACGTCAAATCCGCCCGTACTGGTGCGGTGCAAAGCGGTCAAATGCCCCACCGTGCCAAGACGCTCGGCTACCGTCTCGCCCAGCACTCGCACATAAGTACCTTTGGAGCAGATGACATCAAGGGCGATTTCGTTATCGCTTAATTTATTTAAAGCCAAATGATGAATGACAATGGGGCGTGGAGCTCGCTCTATCTCAATGCCGTCTCGGGCGTATTCGTAGAGTTTTTTGCCGTCTTTTTTTAGGGCGGAGTACATGGGCGGGGTTTGTTGTTGTTCGCCCAATAAATCGCAAGCCAATTCATCAAGCCCCTGCTCGTCAAAGGTTGGCACATTTTTTTGGGCGATGATTTGCCCTTCTTTGTCGCCTGTGTCGGTCTGCTCGCCAAGTTTGATAATGGCGGTGTAGCCCTTATCGGCGTCTAGACCAAAGGAGCTAAATTTGGTCGCATCCCCTAAACAAATCGGCAAAAGCCCTGTCGCCATGGGGTCAAGCGTGCCTGTATGACCTGCTTTTTTGCTGTCAGAATCTGATGACATAAACAGGCGTTTGGCTTGGGCAAGAGCCGAATGCGAACTGATACCGCTTGGCTTATCTAAGAGTAGCACCCCAGAAACGATTTGTTTTGCCATTAGCTGTTATCCACGTCATTGGCACTGCTCTCGCCCGTCTTTTTCATGGCTTCATTCACCAGATTCATCATGTGGTTGCCGTGAGCGGTAACTTCATCATAATGAAAACGTAGGCGTGGCGTGGTGCGGGTTTTCATGGTGGCGGACAGCTCGGTACGCAAAAAGCCCGAGGCGTTTTTTAATACTTGCAGGCTCTCACGGTGAGCATCAATGTTCATGCCACCGTCCGTATCGCCGTTTTTGGACGGCTCCAAAATGGTGACATAAACATCGGCATAACCCAAATCAGGGCTAACTTTAACACTAGAAATGGTAACAAATCCCGTCAGGCGTGGGTCGTTAATCTCATCACGGATAAGCACCGACAAGGTACGCTGAATCTGGTCGGCTAGGCGTTGTAAGCGTTGGCTCATGGTTTTCTCTCTTGTTGTTTGGTTTTTGGTGGTTATTGATGGGGTTAGTATAGCCGATTTTTGGGAATTTGGCGATTTTTAATGTCAATGCACTCATCATCGGTGTTTTTATTGATATGATTAGGGCGTGCCTGCCATTGATAACATTTTTACAAAGTAAGATGAAAATTTAACACTTTAATCTATTTTTACATGAAAAATGGCTAATTTTCTCACTTTTCATTGCAAACACCAAAGGCAGGCACGCCCTAATTATTTTATTTTTATAAAAATCAATAATTTATGTTAGTTTTCATCTATATTAAGATAATTTAATGTAAATATAAAGATAATTTAAAAAAATAATCTACCATTTTTTATGAAAATTGAATGACCATTTGATGAAAAATTACCCAGCCATAACACAAGACAACACAATTTTTCACAGTTTACATGAAGTTACCAAGTCTTACATTTGGCGAACCAAACACACGTGAAAAAGCCCTATTTTTTACCAACTTATCCTATTTTTCATGTCAAAACATCTCTACAATACACTCATCAAGTCAAGCACATGAAGCACTTGTAAGTTGCCATAAGGCATTTATTAATATCACTTAGGAGAAACATATGAGCCGTTTAGTTCGTTTACAAGACATTGAAGCCACCGAGCGTGAAGTATTGGGTGCAGACTACTACAACCCAGCAGGCAAAACCGCTTATGGCCTTGGCGAAGAGAAAATCGGTAAAATAGAAGATGCCCTTGTAGAAGTAGAAACAGGACGTGTGCGTTATCTTATCGTTGATGTAGGCGGTTGGTTCAGCTCAAAAGAAGTGCTTATCCCAGCGGGTCTATCTCGCATTGTTGGCGATGATGTGTACTTTGATAGCCTAACCAAAGACCAAGCAGAAGTTATGGAAGCCTACGACCGTGATTATGTCTATAACTACCAAGAACAATATGCCAAAGACCGTGAGTTTTTCGCTGCCGAGACACTGCCTGCCGAGAGCCGTGTTGAGCTGACCGAAAACCACTACACCGCACCCAACACTCTAGAGTTGCTCGAAGAGCGTCTATCTGTGAATAAAGACCGTATCGTCTCTGGCGTGGCAAGTATTGGTAAACGTGTGGTAAGCGAAGAGCAACGTGTTGAAGTTGAGCTACAAGAAGAGCACGCCCATATCGAGCGTACTGCCGTAAACCGCCCAACTGACCGTCGTATCGGTGATGATGCTGGGGTTGCCACCGTAAGCGTTGAGCTAGAAGCAGAGCGTGCTAATGTGAGCAAAGACACCTTTGTTACCGAAGAAGTAACGCTGGGCAAGACCACTGGCACTCGCACCGAGACCATTTTGGAAACCATTCAGCGTGAAGAGCTAAACGTGGACGACCTAGGTAACATAGTTGATCGTGAAGGCAACGTGGTTAACTATGAAGGTATTACCGCCGATGAAGTTCGCCGTGCTCGTGGTCTGTAATCCGACCACGGCCAAAAAGTCAGGGCAATGCTCTGGCTTTTTTGGGTTTTGGCGTTATTGACTGGTGTTTTGATGGTTAGATTCATGTTTATTCAATGAATTTTTTAAATTTATCTTTGCTAAATTGACATGTATTAGAATAACCACCATGCCCAATTTTCAACTTTTAAACCAAAACTTAAAAATCTACAAATTTGTTAAAATTAAGGACAATGTATGTCAAACCCTAAAGATAAGCGTGATGACGTCACCACTGATAATCCACAAACCCTAGAGTTACTCGCTGAGCGGTTGGTTGTTGATACCCAAAAAATGCAAGTAGGCAAAGTTATCCTTGAAAAAGTTGTCCGCACCAAGACGGTCAATGTCCCTGTGGAGCTGACCGAAGAGTATCTTAGCATTCGGATTGTCAATAATAATTTAATGGCACTGCCAGATACAGTCATGGCAGATGATGACACGCCTGCCACTGTACTCATGAATGGCACGCCCATGAGCGAGCCTATGGAGATTTTAATCAGCAAAGAAGTAGCAAAGCTAAGCAAAGAGACTCATGTCGCCGAAGAGATCAACCTACACAAATACAGCCAAAATATCAGCAAAACGATCAGCGGCACTGTGCAACATGAAGAGCTTGTGGTAACAGGCGATGAGTTTTTGGACAAGTCATCTTAAGGGATGTCACCCATTGATGATTAATTTTTAAGGCTTGCCTACCTTTGGTATATGTAATGAAAATCACAAAATGGCGATATTTTTCAACATGAAAATAAACCACAAAGAGTAAGTAATCCCAGTTACCAAAAAGCACTTTTTTATCATGACAAAATCGATTATGATAGGCTAATGTCGTATTATATTTGTTTTTAATTAGTTTTTTTAAAATATATTTCTTTTCAAACCCCAATTTTTGCGGATTTTTTAAAATTTCAACCCCAGTATTTATAAGTACAAGGGTTTATTTTTAGTTTATCTCATAAAGATGTCTGGGACGTGTTGAACTTCGGTACTTACAATGAAAAATGAAAAAATCGCCCATTTTTCAAGGAAAAGTCCGCAGTTGATATTGAAATATCAACAAGGATTTTGACGATGAAAAATAATTCAACCACTTAATTTAAAGAAATTAAGGTAAAATCTTGAAAATTTACACGATTAAGTGGTCGGATAGCCGTTTTTCATGCAAAAATTGGTTGAAATTGTCAAATTTTCATCTTGATTTTAAAACAATTCTATCAATGTTCAACACGTCCTAACAACTTCCAAACCCAAAATTTATCGGATACCCCTATGACCTATTTTAAACCCCTAGCACTTAGCATTATTGCTTTGACAACCATCAGTACTACCCATGCCAACGACCTGCCCACCCTATCCCAAAGCCATTTTGACCAATGCCTAAACACCCTAAAAAACAGCAGTAACTTTCGTGGTGTCGCCAGCACCTTTGAGCAGTACCGACCGAGTAGCCCTGACCCAACGGTGATTCGCTCACTCAACTATCAGCCTGAATTCAAAAAACACGCATGGGACTATCACGCCTCACTGGTTGATAGCGAGCGTGTGGCAGATGGTCTGCGTGCCAAACACGAGATGGCGGACGTACTAAGACGCATTGAAAACCGCTACGGGGTCAAGCCCGAACATGTGCTTGGCGTGTGGGGTGTTGAGAGTAATTTTGGGCAGACCCTTGGCAAAAAGGATTTGTTTACCAGCCTTGCCACGTTGTCTTGCTTTGACCGTCGCCAATCATATTTTCGTGGCGAATATGCTAGTGCCTTACGCATCGTCCAAAATGGCGACATTCGCCCACAGGACATGACAGGCTCGTGGGCAGGAGCATTTGGTCAGACTCAGTTTATGCCTAGCACCTTTTTGGAATTGGCGGTAGATTTTGATAATGACGGACGTAAAGACCTTGTCAATTCTAAGGCAGACGCATTGGCAAGTACCGCCAACTTTCTTGCCAAAAAAGGCTATCGCACTGGCGAGCCTTGGGGTTATGAAGTCAAACTAAATGGCTATTCAGGGTCAAGTGGTCGCACCAACAAAAAATCCATCAGTCATTGGCAAAACATGGGCATCACCCTACCTGACGGTCGTCCCCTACCGAACAACATGGCATCAGCAGGACTACTGCTACCTGCTGGGCGACAAGGGCCGGCTTTCTTAGTGGGTAAAAACTTTGATATGTTCTATTCTTATAATACTTCTGAAAGCTATGCTCTTGCCATCGCTCATCTTTCTACCTTGATTGAAAATAACGACACCAATGTTAATTTTGCCACCCCTTGGCCGACCGATGACCCTGGCATCAGTCGTCGCGAAGCCAAAGAAATTCAGCAAGCACTCATTAATAACGGCTACAACATTGGCAACGTTGATGGCATTATCGGTGACAACACTCGCATTGCCATCAAGGATTATCAGCGTAAAATGGGCATGCCTGCTGACGGACGTGCAGGACAAAAGTTCTATCGTCTCATCATGGGCAATACTGGCAATGTCAGCCCAACCTATCCGCCCGTGTCCAGCCCCGCACAAAGTGTGAATTACGGCAATCAAACAGGCACAGTACAAATCCGCCAAGACAGCCTAAACCTGCCCCAAAACCCAAACTCATCATTTAGTATCTCTCGGGGGTCGGTTAGTCAAAGTTCTTATGGTAATGTTTCTCATGGCGGTGTCGTTTATCGTCGCATACAAAATTCTGATGGGACGACGAGCTTAGTGCCTATTAATAGCCATTGATATTATAGAACCAAAAAAAGGAGTGATAACATTCACTCCTTTTTATACATTCCATCAATTAACTAACACCCATAACCCATCTGATAATCCTTAAAAACAAGCCAATCATCCACATTACCCCGAATGCGTTTGCCTGTGGGCGTAGTGTGAATAATCTTTGGCGGGAGATACTCATATTTTTGACACAAAAAGTTTATCACTTCAAGACTGGTAACAGGCTTACAATCACTTACCAAATACATAGGCTTGACAGCACTCAGAGTTAATACCTGACAAATCACTTGTATCAAATCATCACGATGAATGCGATTGGTATAATGGGCGGACGGCACGCCATTGATATGGGCAGACTGAGCAAGACGGTTCATTCGCACACTCTCACTGTGGTAAATACCAGACGGTCTGACTATCGCACACCGCTCGCCAAAGGCATCCTGTAACACTTGCTCAGCCTGTAATAACACGCAGGCGGTATCCGTACTGGGGTGTGTTGGCGTGTCAACATCCACCCACTCACCCCCATTCTCGCCATATACAGATGTAGATGAGACAAATAGCACACGGTGGAGGTTTGGCAGATTCAGTCCTGCGATATGCTCACACACTGCCAAATAACTCTCACGATAGGCTTGTACTCTATCGGTCATCTCACGGTTTGGTGTGATGATAATGGCGATATGGCTAAATGGAACAAGTTCATCTTGAGTGAGCATTCTTGCGTCTTTTTGCCAAAATTGTACAGGCTCATCATAACTCTTGGCAGTGCGTGCTAACCCCGCCACATCATATCCTGCGCGGGATAACATTTCGGCAACTTCCTTACCGATGTCGCCCTGTCCGACAATCAGATATTTATTTTTTCGTTCATCAATCATCTTCCATCCCCCGCAAAACCCGCATCACACTAGGATAAGCAATCATACCAATCATACCAATCACAACCACTACCACCATCAACTCAATCAACGTAAACGCCTTTTGCCCACCCATTAATATCACCCTACGCACAAGCAAGTTACTCACATAAATAATTATAAGTAAAGTTAGGTCAGCTATTATACACAAATTCAAGGATT
>NZ_MUXV01000030.1 GCF_002014975.1 Moraxella bovis | reverse complement strand
GTTAGTTGAGAGTGGGGTAAGGATGCCATTTTCTATTATCCAAACACCCCAAAAAGAAAAATGACTGCTCATTCACGTTAAGTATTTGACCAAAATTTGTAAATTTTAGACAATCTAGCATGGCATAAAGCTGATAAATGTGATATATTTTTATTAAATTTTTAAAACTCAAAAAACGGAGTAACCATGAAAGTATTAGTTGCTGTCAAGCGTGTTGTTGACCACAACGTCAAAGTGCGTGTTAAAGCAGATGAGTCTGGCGTAGACTTGACCAACGCCAAGATGAGCGTAAACCCATTTTGTGAAATCGCCATTGAAGAAGCGGTTCGCTTAAAGGAGGCGGGCGTGGCAAGCGAGATTATCGCTGTATCTATCGGCACCAGCCAATCGCAAGAGCAGTTGCGTTCGGCATTAGCATTAGGTGCTGACCGTGGGGTATTGGTTGAGACAGACGCCAAACCATATCCGCTACAAGTCGCCAAAATCCTAAAAGGCGTGGCAGAAGCCGAGGGGGCGGAGCTTATCCTACTCGGCAAGCAAGCCATTGATGACGACAACAACCAAACAGGGCAAATGCTGGCGGCACTTATGGGTGTCGGTCAGGGTACTTTTGCGTCCGAAGTGGTGGTAGAAGGTGGTGCGGTCAAAGTAACTCGTGAGATTGACGGTGGTTTGCAAACCGTGAATTTGCCACTGCCTGCGGTCGTTACCACAGACTTACGTCTTAACGAACCACGTTTTCCAAAACTGCCTAACATCATGGCTGCCAAGAAAAAGCCACTAGATACCAAAACTCCTGCGGATTTTGGCGTGGACATGACATCTAAACTGACCACATTAAAAGTCAAAGCCCCTGCCGAACGCAGTGCAGGTGTGAAAGTAGGTAGCGTTGATGAGCTGATTGATAAGCTTAAAAACGAAGCAAAAGTAATTTAATGCCTTCCCCATAAGTCCTATTACTTCGTCAAACTCGCCGTGTACTATTTGTACAACTTCGCTCGTTTTTTTCGTACTAGAACTTATGGCTTTGGCATTACCTTTATAAAAGTTACACAAAATTATTTAAGGATACAACCATGACCGTATTAGTTTATGCTGAACACGACAACCAAGAATTAAAATCGGCGACCCTTGCCACAATCACCGCCGCCAGTCAAATTGACAGCGACATTCACGTATTAGTTGCAGGTTCAAACGCCCAAGCCGTTGCCGACAGTGTCGCCCAAGTGGCAGGCGTGAATAAAGTGCTACTTGCTGATAATCCTGCTTTTGCCAATGCCCTTGCCGAAAACATCGCTCCACTGGTGGTGGAGCTGGCTGGTGCATATAGCCACATCATCGCTCCTGCGACCACGACAGGCAAGAACTTTTTGCCCCGTGTGGCGGCTCTGCTTGATGTGAGCATGGTATCAGACATCACGGCAGTGATTGATGCCAAGACTTTTGAGCGTCCTATCTATGCAGGTAACGCCACAGCAACCGTACAATCAGCAGAAGATAAAATCGTGCTAAGTGTGCGTGGTACAGCGTTTGATTCGGCACCTGCCACAGGCGGTAGCGCGTCTGTTGAGAGCGTGAGCGTGGGTGGCGATAGTGGCAAATCAAGCTTTGTTGGCGAAGAGCTTGCCAAATCTGACCGCCCAGAGCTAACGTCTGCCAATATCGTGGTATCAGGCGGACGTGCGTTGGCAAGTGGTGAGAACTTCACCAAATACATCGAGCCACTGGCGGACAAACTCGGTGCTGCCATGGGTGCTAGCCGTGCGGCGGTGGATGCAGGCTTTGTACCCAATGATTTGCAAGTGGGTCAAACGGGCAAAATCGTGGCTCCAAACTTGTATATCGCTGTGGGTATCTCGGGGGCGATTCAGCACCTAGCAGGTATGAAAGACTCTAAGACCATTGTGGCGATTAACACCGACCCAGAAGCTCCGATTGCGAGCGTGGCGGATTACTTCTTAGAAGCGGATTATCAAGTGGCAGTGCCTGAGCTGACTTCTAAATTATAATTGGCAGGGCTTACCAAAAACGCATTTGATGACATCAAGTGCGTTTTTTATTAGGCAAGTCCATACTATATTTTTCGCCCATTTTAGATTACAATAACCGCCTTATTCTTAGTCATTTGCCGTTATCCCTGCCATGTCTGATGTGACACCCAAAAAACTGCCCTATCTGTCGCACGAAGAGCAACAGCGAATCACTCGCCTGTGCGTTCGCTGTGCGTTGTTGCTCATGCAGTATGGGGCGGAGTCGGTGGTTGTGGTGGATTTGACCAAACGCTTGGGCGTGGCGTTGGGGGTTGGGGGCGTGGAATGCGGACTGTCTTTTAATGCCATTACGCTCACTACGTTGTATAACGGTCATTGTATCACAACTGTACGCAACACCGTTCATCAGGGGATTAACGTGAGTATCTTGGTGCAGATTCAGCAAATCGTCCTAGATGTCGAACGCCAAAGACAAGCAGGCGGACGAGACGAGCACGCCGTTACCCACACCGAAAAGCGACTGGATAACATTGACCGCACCACATATCCCAACACGCTCATGGCGTTTTTTGTGGGCATGTCCTGTGCTTGTTTTGCTTATCTTAACGGCGGTGGTTTGGCTATCTCGCTGATAACGCTCGTGGCGGGTTTTTGTGCCATACGCACTCGCATGTATCTGTCCGCTCATCATTTTAACCCTTTTGTGGTGGTCATCATCACTGCTTTTGTGGCGACTTTACTTGGGGCGGTGGCGTACTTTTTAGAGCTTGGGGTCAATGCCGATGTGGCGGTGGCGTCTAGCGTGCTGTTACTGGTGCCGAGCTTTCCTATCATTAACGCCTTATCGGACATTTTAAAGGGGTATATCAATATGGGGGTAGGGCGGTGGATGTTTGCGACCATGCTGACGTTGTCGGCGTGCGTGGGGATTGTCATTGCCTTGATTTTGTTACGCATACCGCATTGGGGGCTGTGATGACTGTGCTAACGCTACTGACAAATGTGGGGCTGTCTTGCGTGATTACGCTGGGGTGGTGCTTGATGTTTACGCTACCTAGACGTTATGTCGGGCTATGTCTTATCATGACGGCATTGGGTTATATCACCAAAACAGGGCTGTTGGCGGTGGGGAGTCATCTGGCGGTGGCGACATTTTTTGGGGCGATGTTGCCGAGCTTTTTGGGGGTGTATTTTGCTCAGCGACATGGACTACTGCCAAAGGCACTCATCGTGCCGAGCGTGATTTTTCTCATGCCGGGTATCGTGGCGTATAAGGCAATGGTGAGTATGGTGCAGATAGGGTATTTTGGGTTTAGTATGGAGCTGTTTGTGCTGATGATGACGTACTTTTTTGAAGCGATTTTTGTTATCTCGGCATTGGTGTTAGGGCTGTCGATTCCAGGGATTTTGTTTTATCGTAGAAAGCCGATTGTGTAGTTAAGGCTGTTCCAACACTTCATTCATGAGCTGATGATAAGCAATAGCCCCCTTGGACGATTTTTCGTACTCAAAAATAGATTTGCCAAAACTTGGGGCTTCTGCCAATCGGATACTTCTTGGAATGACCGTTTTGTACAATTTTTCGCCAAAATAATTTTCAAGCTCCGCCGACACGTCTTGGGCAAGTGTACTTCGCCCGTCATACATCGTCCGCACCACGCCACGAATGTGCAGTTTGGGGTTGATTTGGGTCAGCTTTTCAATCGCATCTATCAAATCAGCAATGCCTTCTAGGGCAAAATACTCGCACTGCATGGGGATAATCACGCCGTCTGTGGCGACAAGGGCGTTCACGGTCAGCATACTCAGGCTTGGAGCGCAGTCCATGATGACATAGTCATAGTCTAGCTTGGTGTTTTTTAGGGCATTTTTTAATAAAAGCGGTGCATCCGCCACGTCCGCAAGCGACACGTCAATCCCTGCCAAATCACGGTTTGCCCCCACCACATCAAGGTGCTGACTTGCCACAATGGTTTTGACCAGTGGCACATCGTCAAGCAACACGTCCGCCACCGTATAATCGAGCTCATTTTTGTCAAGCCCCAGACTGGTTGTGGCATTGCCTTGTGCGTCAAGGTCAATGAGTAGCACACGCTTTTTGCCGATAAGTGCCAACGCACTTGCCAGATTAACCGCCGTTGTGGTTTTGGCGACACCGCCTTTTTGGTTGGCGATTGCGATAATTTCCATAAAATACCTTTACCATCAATTTGTTAAATTAGGGTAAATTACCCATACATTTTAATTTTAAAATAACTTTAACGCTTTAAATACACCACACACCGCTCATCGCTCATTTGTGGTACAAAAATGGATTTGACTTCAATTTGCCAATCTTTCAAATTTACCACATCCTCGCTTGTTGGTGTTTTGCCTTTCATGGCATATAACACGCCGTCCGTCTTTAAATAGGGCTTGGCAAGATTGACAAAATCATCAAGGCTGGCAAATGCCCGAGACGTAATGAGATCAAACGCCCCGTCAAAATCCTCAATACGACTTGCCACAGGATTGACGTTACCAAGCCCCAACTCGCCCACCATTTGACGGATAAATCGCACCTTTTTGCCATTGCTGTCAAGGGCGGTAACGTGCCAATCGGGACGCATGATAGCGATAATCACAGACGGCAAACCTGCCCCTGTGCCAATGTCAAGCACGCTTATGCCTGATTTATCAGCAAGCGGCAAATCCGCCACGATTGCCAAACAGTCCAAAATATGCTTAATAAACGCCTCTTTTGGGGCGGTAATGGCGGTGAGATTATACGCCTTTGTCCAAAGCAAAAGATTATCCAAATAGCCAAGCAGTTGTTTTATTTGCACTTCACTAAATGTTAAATTTAGCTTATCGGAGACACGCTCTAATTCACGAGCAAATTCATCAGCATGGGCGGATATTTTATGATAAGTCATTCTTATAAAGTCAAGTTAATTTCAAACCCCCTATTTTATCACGTTTTAATCTGTTAAAATATCCCTTTTTCATATTTTAATAACAACAATGACCGAACAATTCGCCCCCTACCGCCTGCCCCACACCGCCCTAAAACGCTATACCGACACCCACGCCCTACCGCCCGATAGCACGCACGCACGCCCCGCCCCGCACGACTTTGGGCAACGCCGAGCCGTCAATGCCATACAGACCGCCCTTGACATCAAGGCAAACGGCTACCACGTCTTTGCCGTGGGTGAAAACGGGCTTGGTAAACGCACACTCATCACACGTCTGCTTGCCGAGCGTGCCAAACACGAGCCGACCCCGCCCGACTTGGTCTATGTGCATAATTTTGACGCACCCCGCCACCCCGTAGCACTTACCCTGCCGAGTGGTCAAGGGGCGATTTTTGCCAAGGACATGCACAAACTTTGGCATGACCTGTATAAAAAAATCATCGCCAAATTTAATAGCATCAGCTACCAAAACAGCATTACCACCATTAAGCAATCCGCCCAAAAACAAGAAAGAAATTTGCTTGATGAAATAAACGCCACCGCCAAAAGTCATAATTTGACCTTATTGCACTCTGCCGACCAAAAAGCAGTATTTACCCCCATTGATGATAAAAAACCCATTAACAATACCACCCTTGATAAACTACAAAAAAAACTCACCAAAATAAATATAGAATTGGACAATTTAGATGATGAAGTGAACCAAAAAATAGACGAACTTCACGAAACACTTTTAATCAAAATCATCACGCCATTATTTAATCCCATTTTAAAAAAATATGATAATAAACATGATAAAAAAATCAGCCAATACTTAACCGACTATCAAAAAGATATTATAGAAAATATCCTATTTATCGTAGAGCATGATGAAGACTTTATGGTAAAAACGGCAAATATCCCTAATCGCTATTATGTCAATGTGGCGGTAAGCCACACGCCAAATAGCGGTTCGCCCATTGTCTTTGAAGATATGCCAACCCACCCCAATCTGTTGGGACATATTGAATACATCACTCAGCTTGGCACGATTTTAACGGACGCAAGCATGATACGGGCAGGGGCATTGCACAAAGCCAATGGCGGATATTTATTATTAGAAGCGTCATCGCTATTAGAGCACCCCTATGCGTGGCAAGGGTTAAAGCGAGCCTTACAATCAAAATTGCTAAGCATATCAAGCCTAGAACAAATGCTAACCCTAACAGGCTCAGTATCTTTATCGCCTGACAGCACGCCATTATCGGTAAAAGTGATATTATTGGGCGAGCCTGATTTATATTATGAATTATTAGAATTTGAACCTGAATTTAATAACCTATTTAAAATCCGAGCCGATTTTAATGACACCTTACCACGCAATCACGACAGCGAATTATTTATCACTCATAAAATCGCTGACATGATAAAAAAGCAAGCATTGCCCACATTTGACAATACCGCCTTTGGGGCGATATTGGACGAGTTGTCTGTCTATGCTGATGATAAAGACAAATTGGATTTGCATAGCGATAGATTATTACAACTTGTGGTAGAATCGGCACGACAGTTTTATTTAAATAATTCTCATGAAAATGATAATAAAAACAATGATAAAAATATTGCCAAAACTGTTAACAAAACCCACGTCCAAAATGCCTTAGATGAGATTAAAGAACGTAAAGGCTATTTAAAAGAATTATATTGGCAAGAGATTCAAAACGGACAACAGCTTATCAATACCACAGGAAAGGTAGTCGGACAAATCAACGCCTTGACCGTGATTGCCTATGCCGACAGCGAATTTGGCTTACCTGCTCGGCTTACCGCACTCATCGCTCCTAAGTTTGGCACGGGCGAAATCCTAGACATAGAGCGAGACGTGGAGCTTGGCGGAAGTTTGCACGCTAAGGGAATGCTTATCATGACGAGCTTTTTACGCTCATTATTTAGCCAATTTGCCGAGCTTAATTTCTCAGCAAGCCTTGCCTTTGAGCAAAGTTACGCCCACATTGACGGCGACAGTGCCACCCTTGCCGAATGTGCCGTGCTATTGTCCGCCCTTGCAAACGTGCCGATAAATCAATCACTTGCAATCACAGGCTCCATGAATCAGCTTGGGGACGCTCAGGCGATTGGCGGTGTGAACGAAAAAATCATTGGCTTTTTTGACGCTTGTGCTGAGCGTGGGCTTAACGGCGAGCAAGGCGTGATTATCCCAAAAACCAACATCGGACAGCTCATGCTCCCTAATAATGTTGTGGAGGCGGTAGAGCGTGGCGAGTTTCATATTTATGCGGTGAGTAGCATTTATGAAGCGTTGTTTATTTTGACCGATATGCCGATTCATGATAAAAATAAAAAAGGCGATTATAAAAAAGATACGCTATTTGGCAAAATCGTAAGACGGCTTATACAATGGGAAAATGATGAAAAAGAGAAATGAAAAACTGGCATATGATTAAAGGCGTGTGCTAAGTCGTATGGTAGGGTGCGTACCACGCACCTTTTAAATAGAAAATCTTATTGGTAAGTAATACGCATCTTGCTGTAATTATAAAATAAAAATATATTCTAAAATTTGAACGTGTAGGGGTAAATTATATTCGCCCAAAACCCATAATCCACCATAGGGGAAAAATGATTTCCCCCACAACACCCATTTTAAAACCCAAAAAACAAAAACCTACACCCCAACAACCCCCACCACCCCAAAATCAAATGGATATGCCACCGTTATCACGCATTCGCCGATGCAGATATTTTTAAAATAAAATTTCCCAATCTTATCATGACACACATATCCGCTATTGTCTGTCATAAATACCGCCTTTAATTCATGAAGTGGCAGCCGAATTCCCAAGCCATATGCTTTTAATACCGCCTCTTTAATCGTCCAATAAGCAAACCATAATTTATCATCTTGACTATTTTGCCAAGCGTGACATTCATCATCATGAAAATAACGTTTGGCAAGGGCGTTTTTATTTAACTTGCGATTGGCATTTTCAATATCCACACCGATATTTTGAATGGTTAAACTATATATTAGAGCATAATCAGTTTGGCAATGCGATTGATTAAAATGCAGATTAGGGATATTTGCAATAAATGGTTTGCCATTATCATATTTATCATAAATGGGTATGGGTAAATGATTGTTTTGGCAAAAGTGCATTAAATGAGCATGGCGATGATTGGCGATGATTTGTTTTTTATCAAGCGGTGTTAAATCATTTGATACGATATTTGATAATGGCGTATGGTATAAATAAATCATAAGCAAGATATAAAAATGATATTGAGATTTTTAAAATAACGAGCGGTGCAGTTGTGGTATAATAATCATCAATTCTTATTTTGTCTAGCCCCTTGCCATGACCGCCAAAACCACAAAAACGAAACTCACCACCGTCAAAACTGCCGACACGCCAGCCTCTCGCCCGATGAATGCCGACAAACGTGAACGGTTTTTTGCCAAGCTGTCTGAGCATATCAAAGAGCCTGTAACTGAGCTCAACTACTCGTCCGATTTTGAGCTACTCATCGCCGTCATGCTCTCCGCCCAAGCCACCGACAAAAGCGTGAACATCGCCACCGCTCGCTTATTTGCTGTAGCGAACACGCCAAAGGCGATTTTGGATTTGGGACTGGACGGCTTAAAGAGTTATATCAACTCAATCGGACTGTACAACTCCAAGGCGACCAACGTCATCAAGACTTGCCAAGACCTGCTAGACAAGCACGGCGGACAAGTGCCACGCACCCGAGACGAGCTAGAAGCGTTGGCAGGTGTAGGTAGAAAGACCGCCAATGTCGTGCTAAATACCGCCTTTGGCGAGCCTGTCATGGCGGTAGATACGCACATTTTTCGGGTGGGCAATCGCACGGGACTTGCCACAGGCAAAACGGTGCTGGCGGTAGAGGAGGCTCTTATGACACGCATTCCTGCCAAATATCTGGTGGACGCTCATCATTATCTGATTTTGCATGGGCGTTATACTTGCATGGCTCGCTCGCCAAAATGTGGCTCGTGCGTGGTGTTTGATGAATGTATGTTTAAGGATAAGGACAAATGGGCGGATTTGGCGTAATAATTTCTAAAAAGTCAGTTAGCGTATTGGGAATATTAGCAATATGCCTATTTTCATCAGTATGTTTTGCAGGCGGAGATAATTATTCTGTTAAAATTAATCAAATCCAAACGCTTACCAAGCACAAACACATCATTTATCTTGAAAAATTATCCCCCGAACCAAGCTATCAAAATACATTTAGCGATTGTAAAGATATAAAAATTACGGTTGATTATAAATTTAAAGAAAGTAAAATCCGCCAATTTTTATTATACATTCAAGTATTATTTGGTGCTAGTTCTGAATTTCATCAAGGCGTTGAACAATTAAATGAAAATATCATCAAATTAAATCATCAGCTAACCCAAAACCCAAATGTCATTTATGAAACGGATGATGTAGAAGCCTTTCATCCTGATAAAAATAATAAATGTCATTTTTATAGCAAAACCTTAGAAGTATATGATGATAAAGAAGTGTATATTCAATTTTTTGTAAGATAAAGTGATGATAATTTACCAATCAGTAAAAATGAAAAATTGGTTTAAATAATCATTTATCATTAATTTAAATTTCATATGGATAAAAATGTTTGGATTATGGTTAAGTGTTAATTTTATTTTTCCCTTACTGGCGGTTTATTGGCTGGTCAGTCCGATATTTTTATTGCCCAAAAAACAGCTTAGCCGTATCAATGTCTTATCCATCATTATGATTATGGCTTTGTTGGATTTGGTGTGGCTTGTTATCATAGTAACAACCAAAGACGGGGTGCAAAATGCCGATTTCATCATGTTTGTGATTGGGACTGTTTTATGGATGTGTTTGGGGGCAAGGCTGTTTTATCAACATGGACAGCGTTCGGTAGCGGTCGCAAAAAGCAAACCATCAGAGCAAATAATAACAAAAACGACAGTCAATGATAAAATCACGGCATCCATGCATGATATTGATGAAAGCCAAAACAGTTATGTTGATAAAGACGAAAAATTAATTAACGACAAGCAAATCAATCATACTGATAAAAACGAAAAGTTAATTAATAGTAAGCCAATCAATCATGATGATAAGAGCGGTGATGATAACAGTAATAATGATAAGATGAGCGACAATAACCATCAAAATGACATATCGGACAATGCACCATTAATACTCCAAGAAGTGACATTGCAAGAATTGACATCGCAAGAATTAATGCCACAAGAAACGTCCCAACAAAGCCTTGATAATTACGAACAGACCAACCAAAGCGATGATGATTGGCAAGCATATAAACAAAAAATGGAGCAAGCGTGGGCGGACACAAGAGTGAAGCTCACCCAAAAATCAGAACAGCATAAGAAATAAAAAGCTAAAAAACAACTGCCGATTTGGCATATCGGCTATGGCAGGTTTTTCCATAGCCGATATTAATCATCAAATGGATTCTTGGTTGTCTAAAACAACCCCACAATCTCCCCATCAACCACATCAATGTTCATGGACGCAGGGGCTTTGGGTAGTCCGGGCATTTTCATGATGTCGCCGCAGAGTGCGACCAAAAACCCAGCCCCGTGCGAGATGGTGATTTCACGCACGCTGATGGTGAAATCCGTGGGTCTGCCTAGGGCTTTGGGGTCATCAGAGAGTGAGTATTGGGTTTTTGCCATGCAGATAGGCAGGTGTGATAAGCCCAATTTGTCAATGGCTTTGATGTCGGATAGGGCTTTGGCAGTGAGCGACACACCGTCCGCTCCATAGATGGTTGTGGCGATGGCGGTGATTTTATCGCTGACACTGACGTTATCATTGTAGGTTAGGGCGAAGTGGTTGGGAGCGTGCGTGGCGTCGATGACTTTTTGGGCAAGGTCAAGACCGCCTTGTCCGCCTTTTGCCCAGACATCGCACAGCGACACCGCCACGCCCCTGTCATGGCAGGCTTGTTCTATCAGGGCAAGTTCGGCATCGCTATCACTAACAAAGCGGTTGATGGCGACCACGACAGGCAGTCCAAAGGCGGATTTCATGTTGTCGATGTGTTTTAGTAGGTTGGGTAGTCCTTGGGACAGAGCGGTGAGATTTTCGCCAGTCAAGTCATCTTTGGCGATGCCACCATTGTATTTTAAGGCACGCACGGTTGCCACGACCACGACTGCATCGGGGTGAAGCCCTGCCAGTCGGCATTTGATGTTGCAAAACTTCTCCGCTCCCAAATCCGCCCCAAAGCCTGCTTCGGTGACCACATAGTCGCCCAGTGCCAGCCCGAGCCGTGTCGCCACGACCGAGTTACAGCCGTGGGCGATGTTGGCAAAAGGTCCACCATGGATGAGCGTGGGCGTGCCTGCCATGGTTTGAACTAGATTGGGGGCAAAAGCGGTTTTGAGCAAGGCGGTCATCGCTCCTTGGGCCTGCAAATCTTTGGCGAATACAGGCGTACCATCAAAACGGTAAGCGACCATCATGTTGCCCAGTCGCTCTTTTAGGTCGTCCAAATCTCGTGCTAGGCAAAACACCGCCATAATCTCAGACGCCACGGTAATGTCAAAGCTATCAGGGCGAATCACGCCATCACTGGGTTTGCCCATGCCACCCACGATGTGACGAAGAAAGCGGTCGTTCATGTCCAAGGCACGTCGCCACAGCACTTTTTTGGGGTTGATGCCCAGCTCATTGCCGTGATGAATGTGGTTGTCAATCAAGGCGGACAGTAGGTTATTGGCACTGGTGATGGCGTGAAAATCGCCCGTAAAATGCAGGTTGATGTCTTCCATGGGGACGACCTGTGCCTGACCGCCCCCTGTTGCTCCGCCTTTGATGCCGAACACAGGACCAAGCGATGGCTCACGCAGGGCAAGCACGGCACGCTCACCGAGTGCGGTTAATGCGTCGCCCAGACCGATGGCGAGCGTGGTTTTGCCTTCGCCAGCAGGCGTGGGGTTGATGGCGGTCACTAAGATGAGCTTGCCTTGGCGGTCAGTGGTCGGGGTGTGGCGGATTTTGGCTTTGTATTTGCCGTAGTGTTCGATGTCGTCGTCGGACAGTCCGAGTTTGCGTACGATGTCACTGATGGGGGCGATGGTCGCTAGGGCGTTACTGGCGATTTGGGCGTCGGTCGGTTGAGTCATGATAAGTCCTTAACATCATGTCAATGTGATTAAATGGAATGTGATTAAACAGGCTGTAAAAGGCGAGACAGCCGTCATTAATGATAAAATAAAGTGGCTCTGGTTCAAAAAGTATGCTACAAAGAAAACCGTTCGTGGCGAGCTTGGGAAACCTAACGGTTTTCCTGCCCGCAGGCAGGCTCAGAGCGAACGGAAAACTAGTTTGGCATACTTTTTAGACTACTACCAATAAAGTTAATAATGTCATAACAGAGCATGATGATGACATTATAATCATTTTATCAGCAAAAAGCCATGACAAAATTGGGGTTATGATTGTCGGGCAGGGGTTTTGCCAAACAGTGCAAAAGCCACCCACAAAGGTCCAATCAGCAAAAATTGCAAATCTTCAAAAAATGACGGCTTTGCCCCTTCAACCTTATGCCCGACAAATTGCCCAATCCAAGCCACCACAAACACCCCAACCCAAAACCAAATACCAACAGGGGTAAACACAGCAACACTAAGACACAGCTCATAAAAGGCAAGCATGGCAATAAAGGACGACAAAGACAATCGCACATAAAACCACAGCACGCCTATCGTAACGACTGCAAGTAGATATGTTGAGATATGATAAAGTAGGGCGACTATGGTCAAAAAGATAATCGGCACGCAAATGTAATGAATGCGTTTGTTCGTGGGATTTTGATGGCTGACGGCATATTCGGACAGCCAAAGTGATAAGGGTTTTTGCGATTTAAATGGATGCATAAAATGTCCTTATTTTAGGCTTGGTAAAATAACGGGTTAATTTATTGCTAATAATTTAACCCATGATAAAAAAATGTCAATAATTTATCAATATTAAAATGATGAACATTTAAAATTTAAGATTTTTAAATTACTGCTAAATGGTTTGTCAATTATTTATTTTGGCTTTATTTATCTTTTCACTGCGATACCAGCCATATAACCCAACAATGGCATTGACTTGATAAACCATCGTCTGAATGGCAAAAATATAATTAGCCGTCATGATATTAACAATAAGCCAAACCATATTAACAATAATCCACAAATACCAATTAAAAGAATATCGCATTATCATCGTGGCTTGGGCGGTAACGGACAAAATAAATGCCAAAATATTAATGGTATAAAAGCTAATCCCCATAAAGGTAGAACCGTCATCTTGATAAATGGCGTAATTATGAGCAGTAAGCCAATCATTGATAATTGGAAATAAATAAACGCCAATGCCGATAAATAAAACGGTAATTATCCACACATATTTATTTGCCGATTGTGGAAGCATATTGCCGTCTGCGTCCGTGTTCTTTTTCCAATAAATCACGCCCCAAACGTGCGTAAAAAAGTTAAATAGTGGGGCAAGCATGAGCCCAATCGCCCCACGACTGCCCTGCACGACCACTTCCCCTGCCGTGGCAAGCATACCAAAGCCGTTGCCCATCACGTTTTTGCGAAAGGACAAACCCACCACGCACAAAAGCCCGATGTAGGAGACAATAAGATAAAACCAGTCAAGCCCTGTGTGTTCGGTGGTTTGCCAAAAGCCGACAAATAGGGCGATGACCCCAACCACAAACCAAGCGATTATCCATTGTTTTGACCAATCTTTATCGCCAAATCCTGTGATGTTATCCAAAAATTTAAATTGCATGGGTGTCCTTATTACAAGTTATTTCAAAAAATTAGAAGTGATTTTAATATCATCTTAACCTAAAATGATGGTTTATTGATTATTAGGTAATTTTTTGGGTATGGGGTTAAATGGTAATTCGCTCTTAATAAATCGGTTAATAAGGTTAAAAATGGGGCTGATTTAAAAAATTCCAATAAAACATGCTCACACCGCCATCGCACACGCAAAGCCACTTGCCCATGCCCAGTGAAAGTTATAACCGCCAAGCTGACCTGTAACATCCAGTACTTCGCCGATAAAGTATAGACCATCGCACAGCTTACTCTCAAAGGTCTTGCTAGATACATCACGGGTGTCCACCCCGCCAAGGGTTACTTCTGCCACTCGGTAGCCTTCGGTGCCTGATGGCTTGATTTGCCAGTCGTTTAGGGCGTTGCCGAGCGTGATGAGTTCTTTGTCCTTGATGTTGGCAAGCTCGCTGTCTTTGTGCTGTTGCCAAAAGTGACTCTCTAACGCCAATAGCAATTTTTTGGCAAAATAGGGCTGTAAGGCGGTGCGAATGTGCTGTTTGGGGTGCGTGTGTTTGTGCTTGATTAACAGCTCGCCTGCACTCATGTGTGGCAGTAGGTTGATGTGAATGTACTCGCCGATTTGCCAATAGTTGGATAGTTGAAGCATGGCAGGGCCTGACAGTCCCCGATGGGTAAACAGTAGCGGTAGGGCAAATTGGGCTTTGTCATTAAAAGCGATGACGTCCATGCTGATACCGCTTAGCTCTTTTGCCATGGCTCCGATGTGGTCGGTAAAGGTAAACGGCACAAGACCTGCCGATGTTGGCAGTATCTGATGTCCAAACTGCTCGGCAATCTGATAGCCAAAACCGCTCGCCCCGAGTGTGGGAATGGACAGACCGCCTGTGGCGATGATGAGTGAGTGGGCAGATAGAGTGTGCTCACGGTTGTCTTTGTGCGTGGTTAGGGTGAATGTGTCACTCTTGTTGATGGTGCTGATTTTGGTGTTTAGCCAGATGGTTACGCCATGATGGTCGCATTCGGTCAGGATCATATTTAAGATGTCTTTGGATGAGTCATCGCAGAACAGTTGCCCGTGCGACTTTTCATGAAAACCAATGCCATGCTTATAGACATAATTCATGAAATGATGGGGCGTGAACTTTGCCAGTGCCGACCGTACAAAATGCGGATTGTGGCTGATAAAATGCTCAGGACGTACGTCCATATTGACGAAGTTACACCGTCCGCCCCCTGACATGAGAATTTTTTTACCAGCTTTGTTGGCGTGGTCAAGCACTAGCACGCTTTTGCCACGTTCGGCAAGATGAAAGGCACAAAACAGCCCAGAAGCCCCTGCACCGATGATGATGGCGTCAAAGTGGGTTATGGACTTGGGCGATGATGGGGTCGGATGAGTCATGATGGTGTGATGATTTTATGATGAGTGTAGAGAATAAAAGATAAAAATAAAGTGGGCATAAAAATTGCTTTATTTTACCCAAAATCTGTGTAAAAATCTTAAATTTTTACACAAAAACACCCCATTTTAGGGTATCATACGCCCATATTTTTATGTTCAGCCCGCCATGTCTAACGATAAGCCCAATAAGACTAGCATTTTTACCCTGCCCAATAACTTGACAATTGCTCGCATTGTCATGATACCGCTGTTTGTGGCGATTGCGTACATGCCCCCTGCACTTGGCATTGGCGTGCCTGCCATTCCCGATAATGCCATTGCTCGCCTTGGCATGCTAGAATACAGCGATAACATGCTTCGTCATTTTTTGCTGACGTTTGTTTTTATATTGGCGGCACTGACCGATTGGCTTGATGGTTATTTGGCACGCAAACTCAACCAAAGCTCGGCATTTGGGCGTTTTTTAGACCCTGTGGCGGACAAATTGATGGTGGCGGCGGCACTTATTATCTTGGTGCAGTGGCATCCGAACATCGTGATGGCGATTAGTGCCATTGTGATTATCTCTCGTGAGATTGCCGTGTCAGCACTGCGTGAGTGGATGGCAGAGCTTGGCAATCGCACATCGGTGGCGGTCTCATATGTAGGCAAATTAAAAACCACATTTCAGATGGTTGCCATTACCGTACTACTACTTAACTGGCAGATTTTGGAGACGCTGGGCTATACCTTGATGATTATTGCGGTGATATTGACCCTGTGGTCGATGACGATTTATCTAAAAGCGGCGTGGCCTTATTTAAAACAAAATTAATTTAAATCATTTAAAATAAAATTAACAAAAATCCACAATCACGTGTGATTTGTGTATAATCGTTAAAAAACGGCTTATGATATAATAAGCCGTTTTTTTCTGTGGCTTATGCCATTTTATCATAGCTGAACAATATACTTCACTCTCAACTTAAAATGGTAACTTACTGATTATCTGATGGTTATTTTTCGGGTTGTGGGGGGAATTGCAATTTGCCCTTGATAAATCAATCACTGATATAAAGTTGAGAATAGGATACAATATGTCAAAATTCACTCATTCACTAACTTCCTTATCCCGCCTGTCTGCCTTATCGCTTGCTTTGGCGTTGCCCATGTCTGCGATGGCACTGTCTGCCGATACCGCCAAAAGCGATGGCACGCTATCAGGGCTGTTTGCTCATCAGTCCAAATTCAAATTCCTACCCGTTCACCAAGCCTTTAACGTCTCTGCCAGTCAGCAGGGCGACACGCTTGCGGTGACATTTGGGGTAACGCCCGAGCATTATGTTTATAAAGACAAAATCAAACTGACCCTGCCCGATGGCGTGAGCATGGGCGCGTGGTCGTTTAACAAACCACACACGATGATAGATGATCCTGAATTTGGGCGAGTGGCGGTATTTGAAGAAGACGTGGTGGCAACTGTCAAACTGACCGCCACTGCCGATGTGACCGCCCCGATAAGTGTTCGTTGGCAGGGCTGTGCCAAGGCAGGGCTGTGTTATCCGCCTGAGACACTAAAAACGACCATTAGCCTAACAGGCAATGCCAAAAAAAAACCAGACACACCAAGCAGTCAAGCCACGGTCACAAATAAAGCCAATCAATCGGGCAAAGGCACACCCAAAGATGGCGTGGGGCTTGGCTTGGATAATCAGTCAAATAATGGCTTAACTGGCAATTTAAATAATAATGTAACTAACGGCTTAAATAACTCAAATAACAATACAAATAACAATTTAGACAAAACCAGCCCGACCACAGAGCCTACCCAGTTGTCACAGGCAGGCATGAGCCAAGATGGGACAGGTGTGCCCGTCACTCAAAACACCGCTCCCGACCAAACACTGTCAGTCCCAACATCGCCACTGGTCACGCCTGTATTTGGCGATGAGCGGGGGAATACCCCAACTGGCGAATCAAATGATGAGATGGGTGGCGGACTGGGTAATGAGTCATCTGCTGACATGGCAAGCTCCCCAAATGCCCAAACAAGCACGGCGGCCGCAGACACCAGTCATCAGGCAGTAAGCAGCCAAAGCGACCCGTTTGGCATTAACAAAAATCCTGCCCTAGCGGTGCTACTGCTCTTTTTGGCGGGACTGTTGCTGTCCTTTACGCCATGCGTCTATCCGATGATACCGATTGTCGCCAATATCGTTGCTCATAACAAGTCCCATACTGCCTTAAAGGGATTTGCCTTGTCGGGCAGTTATGGACTGGGTGTGGCGACGGCTTATGGCGTGTTGGGCGGTCTGATTGCGTGGTTTGGGCAGGCGGTGGGCGTGCTTGGACTGCTACAAAACCCTTATGTACTGGGGGTATTTGCCATTATTTTTGCCTTGCTTGCCTTGTATATGTTTGACATCATTAAGATCACTTTGCCATCGGGCGTGCGAGACATGTTGCACAGAAAATCCCAATCTGCCGATGATAAGCTGGGCAGTGTGGGTGGTAGTTTTGTTGCTGGGGCGTTATCGGCACTGGTGGTGTCGCCTTGTGTGTCCGCCCCCATGGCAGGGGCTTTGACGGCAGTCTCGGCAAGTGGTAGCGTGCCTTTTGGGTTCATCGCCCTGTTTTCGTTGGGGCTTGGCTTGTCCATACCGCTCATGTTCATCGGTCTGGCACAGGGCAAGTTTATGCCCAAAGCAGGCGAGTGGATGAACCGTGTCAAGGAATTTTGTGGGCTGTTATTGCTCGCGGTGTCGCTATCTCTATTAGAGCGACTACTGTTCTCGCCTGTCATGCTCATCATTTGGGCGGTGTGGTTTGCGATGACGGCAGTGTGGCTGTTTAGAATGAAAAATCTAGCGTCGCACGCATTTGCCTTGGTGGGGGCGTTGTGGGCGGTGTGCCTTGTGGTGGGGGCGAGCATGGGGGCGAATGACCCATGGCGACCGCTCGCCAAACTGGGGGTGACCGCGACTGTTGCCGAGTCCAAGGCAGACATCAAAATCAGCAGTCTAAGCGAGCTTGACTCCATCCTTACCCGTCATGAAAAAGTGCTGGTGGACGTGACTGCCGACTGGTGTGTCGAATGCCGTATCATGGAACGTACGTTGTTTACCAATCGCCCTGTGGCACTGTCAGACTATCAAGTGGTCAAGCTAGACATTACTGAGACCAATGATGACAGCCGAGCGGTACTGGCACGTTATGGGCTGTTTGGGCCTCCGGCACTGCTTATTTATAAACAAGGGCAGCTGCAAACCATGCTACTTGGCGAGACCAAACGGGCGGATTTTGAGATGGCGTTGGTGCAGTTTTGATGATTTTGAAATTTTTTTAAAATTATTTTAGGGCGTGCCTGCCTTTTATATTTGCCATGAAAAACCAGATTTAGTCATTTTCATGCAAAAACGATTAGTTTATTTCTAAAATATTTCTATATTGTAAATAGTGTTATAAAAGGTAGGCACGCCCTAAAAATTAGTGCCGTCATTTAAATGCAGGTATAAAATTTACAAAGCCAACAACAAACAACTGACAAAAACTGTAAGTCATTGACAAAAAATGTCAGCTTGGTAAAAATTGGTAATCTTAGGTAAGGTAGAGTTGTGAACCCGAGCGTTTACAACTTTATTTTGCAAGCGTGTTTGGCTTTTGTTAAAATATGCAGTTTTAAGCCATGTTCTGATGACTTGCTTTGGGCAAAATGGGTAAACAGACAGATAAAATGAAACAGGCTAGACAAACCAAGACAGTACTGGGTGCATGTACACACTGGGCAAGACCATTTGTACTGGGGGCGACATTAGGAGTGATGTGTTTGGTATTGACCGCTTGCCTTGATGATAACCCAGGCAAGCAAGCAAGCTCACCAAACATCGCAGGCTCAGACTTTGGTGGATGCCCAAACCGCCCAAAACACACAGCCCAAGCAGTCAAATCCAAGCTGTCAAAATCAGCTCATCGCCACAAGCTTTACCGAGCGACGCTCTGATGTCCAAGTGGCAGGGTGTGGCACGGTCAAGGCAACCCTGCCCGATGACAACAAAGGCTCACGTCACCAAAAATTCATCGTCTCATTAGACGGGGTGGACATGACGGTGCTTATCGCCCATAACATTGACCTAGCCCCGTATGTGACAGGGCTAAAAAAGGGCGACAGTGTGTCATTTTATGGCGAGTATGAATACACCGACAAAGGTGGGGTGGTGCATTGGACGCACCATGACCCTGCGGGCAGACACCAAGGGGGCTGGATTATGTTTGATGGGCAAAAATATGAATAGCGGTCTTTGTATTTGATGTTTTTAAATTCAACCGTTGGTCTTAATTTGATTTATCGTTTAGTATATCTATCATTTAACAAAACATGACAAGCATGAATGCATAATGATTTAAGCTTGTCATTTACCTAGTGTGAGATATTTTATGAAGTTTATCCCAAAGCGATTGAGCCTTGCTGTGACGCTCTCGTCATTGTCGCTAGGCGTGATGAGTGGGCAGGCATGGGCAGAAGAGATTGCCCTGCCCATGCCCGAAGTGAGTGCGGTGCAGACGAACGGGCTTGACATTGCCGACCCTGTGCAAGGTGAGCGACTGTTTTTTGACTGTGCATCCGTGGTCAATGATGGTGAGCGTTTGGCGTGTTTTGACAGCATTGCCCTAGGCAAAGTGCCAAGCGTACTCCAAGACAAACGCCCTCTTGATTTGGGACAGACCTTTAAACGCACCATTAAGGGCGACCCACAGGTGGTGCTTGCTGAGACTGCCGGTGATTTGCCGACTGCTGACATCGCCCTAACAGAGAATGGGGCAGATGATGAGATAAACCCCGACATCAGTGCCAGTGGCTTTGGCAAGGTGGATGGTAGTAGATACACGCCACTGAGTTTGGCTTATGACTTGGACAAAAACAGCGGTGGGCTATGGAAAGCTCGTCCCCATAACCCCATGTATGTCCTACCAGTATTTGTCAATACCAAACCCAACCGTTCGGTCAGCACCCCAACCCAAGAAGCAGTGGATTATACCGGTAATGATATCCGTAGTGCCGAGTTAAAATTGCAACTCTCATTCAAATCCAAAGTTGTCGAAGATTTGTTTGGTACGAACGCAGACATGTGGTTTGGCTATACTCAGCAGTCGCATTGGCAGGTCTATAACGAAGATAACTCACGTCCGTTTAGGGCTCATGACTATCAGCCAGAGCTGTTTATCACTCAACCTGTGGTGGCAGACTTGCCCTTTGATGGCAAGCTACGCATGCTTGGGGCGGGTGTGGTACACCACTCAAATGGTGAAGGTGATTCCCTGTCACGCTCATGGAACCGTGCCTATGTCATGGCAGGGGCGGAGTGGGGTAACTTTACGGTCATGCCACGCCTGTGGGCGAGAGTTGCTAAGACCAGTGACAGTAGCCGTCCTGATGATAACCCTGATATTGTAGACTATTATGGTCATGGCGATGTGCGTTTTATTTATCAGTTTGATAAGGGCAATAATATCTCAGGCACACTGCGTTATAACCCTAAGACCAGCAAAGGAGCGGTTCAGCTTGACTATGTTCGCCCCATTGGTCGTGGCGTGAGTGGTTATGTTCAGCTGTTTCATGGCTATGGTCAGTCCATCATTGATTATAATCATGAGTCCACGACCGTGGGCGTGGGCGTGATGTTAAATGACTGGATGGGATTATAACCTTTGCTCGCTCGCCTGCCCCCGTATGCCCTTGCCATGCTCTCATCATACGTGCATGAGTGCTGTCAGTTATGTGGGCAGACGATAGAGGTTAAGCCTAAGTTGGATATAGGGGGTATGGCTGACCATCCCCCTTTTTGTCATATTCCTGTTTACCACGCACCCTTTTACCATGCTCCACTGCTTTGTATGTATTGTCATGCCCAGTGGGCAGGTAGATTGCCGATATTTGCCATGCGTGATGATGGGCGAGAGATTGCTTTGTATGCGAGTGCTTATTATGATGTGCCGTTAAAGCAGGTCATGACCGCTTTCAAGGATAAAGGCGATGTGTCATCACTCATGGTGCTGTATCATCTAATGAGATACGTCAGGCGACCCCAAGGTGTAAATGCTGATAACGCCGTGCTTATTCCAGCTCCGACCACAAGCTCTCGTTTGGTAGAACGAGGCTTTTATCCTGTGCTGATTTTGACCAGATATTTATCCTTTTTGTGGCAGATACCGATGTGGCAAGGTGTCGCTCGCTTGGATAATGTCATTCATCAGCGTGGTCTTAGCCGTAGCGACCGCCTGCATAACGTCAAGCATGATTTTTATCTGACCGACCCTTTGCCTGTCCGTCATGCGATACTGGTAGATGATGTTGTGACCACAGGCTCGACACTGCTTGCCATGGCAAATGCCATTTGGGCAGAACACCCCACTGCCAAAATTCATGGCGTTTGTGCATTGCATGGGCGAGAGGGGATTCATCTGCCGATTTTGGATGGGTAAAGACCCCCAAGCCTATTTAGTTGCTTAATTCATAGATTGACAAGGATAAGCGGTGTTGGTTTTGGTGCTGATTTTTGCTACAATAGATAAATAAATTGTCAATTTTTGTCAATAAAGTGACAATTTTTAACCATATTTTAGGTATATTCCTCCCAAGAAATAACGATGTTTAAGGAATGATTCTTGCGACATTATCATTAATTTTCACTACTATTTAATTGGGATGGTTTGTATCCCAACCTGTCGGGGATGACTCGTGTTTCATTCAAATTTACATTCATATCGCCATCAGTCGGGATTTACCTTGATTGAGGCGTTGGTGGTAATATCTATTATCGCTATCATTTCAATGATGGCATATCCTAGTATCAGTTCACAACTGGCTCGAACGCAAATGACCAGAGCAGCAGGCGATATTGAGTCTGCATTAAAAAATGCCCGAGCCAGTGCACTAATCCAGAAGAGAAATGTCAGTTTCATTATTGATGCCCAGGGGCATAATATCCAAATAACTGGTTCTGAGCCGATGAATATGACATATTCTAATAAGGTAGTAGTTACTCCCTCTTCAAATACTATTGTCTTCACCCCCCAAAAAACAGTACAAGGTGCTGGTACTTTTGGTATTTGTTACCAAGATTTTACAAGCAATCAAATTATAATAACAGTAGATAATCGCTCAAACATTACAGTCAACAGAAATGGCGGAGATTGTTCATCATGACATATAAATCTTTGAAAAATCAACAGGGTATCGGTATTGTCGAGGTAATGGTCGCATTAATGTTGCTTGCCATCGCTGTCTTGGGGTTTAGTGCCATGCAATTGGCAGCGGTAAAATCTACTGATGAGAGTCTGATGCGTACTCGTGCGTTGGCTGTTATGCGTGGTGCAGCAGAAAACATGAGGGGTTATGGAGAGGATGGTATCGGTGCTTTTACAACGGCACTAAATGGTAATGCTAGGAATACTGATGGTTGTATGCAATCTGGAGATAGTTTAAACTACTGTACAGTAGCACAGCTTGCTGCCAAGGATGCTGCAACTTTAAATGTCTTTGCAACCAGTCAAGGTATGACATTAAGATTAGTCAATTGCCCAGGCACGGCAGGTGGTCAGGTGCGTCGATGCATGATTGCTGCTTGGGGTAAGACGAAAGCGACACTTGGTAGTGGAAGGAATGATTGTGCGAATGAGGCAACAGGCATTCAAAACTCGGGTGCATCATGTTTTGTCATGGAGGCTTACTAATGAATTCAAGACAACAAGGTTTTACCCTCATTGAACTGATGATTTCATTGGTGTTGGGTCTCATTATTTCTGCTGCTGTTATGCAGGTTTACATCATGAGCGTAAGAACAAACACCATTCAAGCTAGTAGCAGTAATTTGCAAAATACCAGCGTGTTCGGCTTTCAGAGCTTAGAGCATAACATTCGTCTTGCCAACTTAGGTAATGATACTACCTCTATTAAGTCTGATACAGGTTTCGGCGGAATTGTCTTGACTAGGAATAACCTTCCTATTGAAGGTGATTTTTTAACACGCTCAGGCGGCGGTGTGACTAACACTAATGTTAGAAGTGACCAGCTGACCATTTCTTATCGCAATATCTCTGGTAGAACAATGAGTGATTGTGAGGGTAATGACGTTCCAGACGGCACCTTGGTTGTAGAGCGTTATTTCATGTCAGGGACAGTGCCAAACCTTCATCTGCACTGTGATTCAGGTCATTTTACAGGAAATAATCTAGGTGGTCTAGCTAACGGCACGGCAAGGCTCGGTGCAGGTGATGTAGAATTCATTAGCAATGTAGATCAATTTAGAATATTATTGGGCATGCAAACTGAGGGGAATAACCCACAGATTACCTTTTTGTCTCCACAAGCTTATGTTAATTTGGGTGCTGGCAGCCAAGATCCGATAGTGGCGGTCAGGCTGGGAATTGTTAGTCGCGGCGGCACAGCTATTTTAGGTGAAGAAGGAGCGACTCAATTTCAAATATTTGGTGAGACAAATACCTTGATAGGTAATGCCGCAAATAATGCACAGGTTCGGGGTGTCTACGAGTCAAATGTACTGCTTAGAAATGCTCGTGTCGTACATACCACAGGTAGAGATTAAAGAGAATAATTATGTCTAGCTTTTCCCAAATGAATATCGCCAATCGTCACCAACAAGGCGTTGCTTTGGTGGTTGTTTTGGTTTTTCTAATCATGATTTTAAGTATCGGCGTGATTGCTTTACGAAAAAGTAGTACAGACTTAAAAGTCGCTACCGCCGACCAAATGGACAATGTGCTACTCCAATCGTCTGAAAGTGCTAATCAAAAGCTAGAAGCCATTGTTAATGGTAGCGATCAAGATGTGTTGTATAAAAGAGTGGTGCTAAGCCCCTTAGGGTCTTTGGGTTATTTTATTAATGATTCGAATAATATGGGCGATGAATTTGTTTATTGTTTCAATCCTAGGACCAATGATTATTTGCGTAATACTGCTACTATTTTTCGTGGGACAGGTATGCTAGAAAATAATGGTGGTATTTGCGGTCAGGGTGACACTTTTGAATATACCAGTGCCAGACAGTCGGTGGTTACGCAGGTTAATCTGACCCAGCCTAGAAAATCAGAAGAAAATAACGAGAATGCTTTTGGTTTTGAGCACATCCCTTATGGTCAGAGTGCTACATTGGGAGAGGCAACCGTCTACGACTTTGAGGTGCATACCACTTCTCTAATCCCTGCTTACGGCACACCTGGGAATTGTTTGACTAGACGCACTACCGAGACTAATGACACATTGATGGACTGCATGGCTGACACAGGTACGCCACATAAGACCATTTACCAGCAAGTGACTGTAGCTCAAACCAGTACCCTAGCAAATCGTTAATGCTCATCATAACAGCAAACAGGTGATTATCATGAAAAATTTAAAAAAAAATACACTTAGTACACAGCTTACCCGTGTTAGTATTGCCACAATCATGGCAATGACCACCATGTCAGCTCACGCATCAACCAAGCAGATTGGAGACCTTGAAATCTATCAGCCTGCTAAGTCAGCCAATACAAACCTGATGATGATGCTGGACACCTCAGGCTCGATGGGTATTAGCTCCCTTGTCCTACCAAAGACGAACAAGTATGGTAGCCCTGGTGATGTTGATAAACCTTTGTGTGGTAGAACGGCAGGGGAGTTCAAACAGTGGATTTATAACGCTAAAGATATGCGGGCAAGTAGTGAAACTTATAATAGAACTGCTTTTAAAAAGAGCGTAACAGTCGAAGGAGAGACGATTAACTACTATCTGCGAGGCTGTGGTACAGCAACCATTGATGCCTCTGGCAAGCTTATTGAGAGTGAGTCAGGTAAGTTTGACCGACTGTCGCGTCTCAAAGAATCCTTGATTCAGCTCATTGCCAGCGATACCATTGATGAGACAGTTTCTATTGGTTTGGGTAACTTCTCCTCCAAGACCCCCATTAAGATTGGTGATTCACAAAACACTTTGGTGGACGGTCACTCAGGCACGATCTTGGTTCCTGTTAAACCTTTGACCAAAGAACATCGTTTGGATCTAATTCGTACACTTGCTGCTTTCAAATCGGTTGATGTTGTAAGCGATGAAGATGGGAAGCCCAATCCAAACTTAGCAGGTAATTCAACCAACTATCCTGATATCTTTAAGGCAGCAAGTGGTACGCCGACCGCTCATGCTTACGCTGAGGCAGGTGCTTATATGCTAGGGACTGGTACTGGCAGGGATAGTAACATCGAAAAGGCAAAAACTTTAAATATCTTGTATGATGGTTCTGTGGTCATGCAGCGTACAGGTGGCACTGAACAGGTCTATTATATTTGCGTCGAGCTGGGTACTGCCGATGCAGCAAGGCAATTCGGTGCGACCGTTAGGCAGTGTGCAAATGGTTGGAACCCTAATGAAATTCGTAAGGATACTGGGCAGCCTTTTGGTTTATGGTATGATGGTTCAACAATAGGACCCAACATTCCTGTTTATAAACCTAACAGCAATGGCGGTTGGACGCCGGTTAGTCGTCAAGAGCTAATTAGAACTGTCGGTCGTATGAGCAATGCATGGGAGACGCATTCAAAACTTCCTGTGGGCTGGCGTTATGCTGGTTGGATGAAAGTAGACAATGAGCCGATGGACATCGAGCCGATTAACACCAAAGGCTGGGACAACCCAGGTGGGGCAACTGCTTATGTATCCTACCGTGCCAGTCCATTTATCGTAACATCTACTACTGAGGGTGCTGAGACTTGTGATGCAGGCTATGCTTATCGTAGTACTGCTTGGGATAATGGTGGTAACTACAAATGTAAGAGTAATGCATTGGGGGAGGGAGTAAAAGGAACAAATAGAAACCTGACCTGTCCAAGTTGGTATATTGATTGCCAGCCAGTGCAATCAAGAACGATACTTGTCCGAAATAATTGGGGTACTTACAGCTATCAGAATGAATATTATCGGATGGGCTATCACTTAAAAGAAGCGAAAAAATCAACAGCCACGAATGAATATCTCAATAACATTGGTGGCATGAGATATGCTGGTATTAAACATGACCTAAATGGTGACGGTGTTAACGAGTTAAATGTTACTGTGCCATTTAAAAATGACGATAATTATCAAGAGCCTGATAATACCGTGGGTGAATGTAGTAGTAACGGTATCTATTTCCTAACTGACGGTGCTCCTAACTCCACAACAGATGATATGGCAAAACAAATCATCAATCGCACCTTGGGCAATAAAACCATCTCTTCAAAGCCTGTGGGGCTAACATCTCCGGCGTTAACCTCTGGTCTGTTTAAAGGTGAGACAGGGGGCTGGGAATATATTGGTGAGTATGCAAAACGTCTAAGAGAGCCAACACAAAACCCATCTGGCGTAAAAATCAGAACGGCGGTAGCGGGGTTTGGTGCATCTTTTGCCGGTCTGTCAAGTTCGAAAAATGAAAATGGGCAGACCATCTATAACTGTGACTCAGATACGGCCACCGCAGATGCTAAGAATGCGTGTCGTTGGGGTAATATTGGTAGCGGTTATGGCGAAGGTGGTTTTTTCTATACTCAGTCAGCTGATGATATTGCTAAGAGTATCAAGGTATTTTTAAACACACTAAATACAAGTCTGCCTACCGCACCAGCTGGTACGATTACCATTCCTGATGACCCATATCAAGCATCCAGTCAACAGGCTATTGCTTTCTTGCCTATGTTGCAGCCAGATGTGAGTTCCGCCAGTAGTATTTGGCAGGGTAACTTAAAGAAATATGAAATCGGTACAGTAACCAAAGGGGTGAGTGATGTCGCTAATGAAGGCACATTCTTTGGTAAAAACAAAGCTCATCTTTACCAAGCAGATGGTGTGAGCCTAAGCAAAGTAGCCCAAGATTTTTGGAGTGATAAAGATTATCCAGATGCCAACGATGCGGTAACATCAGGTGGGGTTTATGCAAATCTAAAATTGCCTAATAGGTCAGCACTTGATGGTGTTCGCACCGTTTTTGTGGAAGATGGTGATACTCTTAAAAAATTCGGTGTTAATGCCAGTGGGAAGCTAACCTTAAATGACAATGAGTTGAGTGCAGACAATACTTTTGCGGATACTAAGCTGTATACACCTGCTAATGTTCAGCATTTATTGAGATTCTTAGGATTTGTCAATGTTACTGTACCTGATAATTTAGCAAATACAGTGGTAACAGCTGATAATATAGCTGACTCTAAAATCATGGGCGGTGTTGTGCATTCCTCGCCTAGCTTTGTCTCTTATTCGGCAAAGGTAAATGCAGATGGAGAAGTGACAGATGAGCGTGATGAGTATGTTCTCTTTGGTTCGATGGATGGTGCATTGCACATGGTGGATTCTGATAATTTTTCAGAGTCAGGTTCTGGCGGCAAAGAGCAATTTGCCATCATTACCAAGCAGATGTTGTTAGAACAGCCAGAGGCGCTCTCTGCATCTGTAAGTGGAGAGAGTGAGGGTGTTGGTAAGCCGAAGTTTGGTGTGGATGCTCCGTGGCTAGTAACAGCAACTTATACTTATCAAGACGGTAAGTTGGTGGCTCAAAGCACTGAACCTACCGCCCCTCAAGGCAAGTCATACAATACTCTATCAGGTGTTAATGCTTTTGGTGGCTTCCGCTTGGGAGCAAAAGGTCTGTATGGACTTGATTTAACAGACAAAAATGAACCAATATTAAGATTTGCTTTTCTTCCGACATCGGAGGGTGCAGATAGATTGGGTTATATCTGGAATAAACCAACTTTGGCACGTATTAAGACTGGCGCTAATGATATGGGTACCGACGTACTGGTGTTTGGTGGTGGCTATGACATGTGCTATGAAGATGAGAATTTCCAAGTAGGCGAAGGTACAGGCTCAGATGCTTGTAAGGTAAAACCTTATGCAGATGGTAGTGCAATTTATATTATTAATGCCAAGACAGGTGCTTTGATATGGAAAGCCTCATCAGAGACGATTCGTGATATGAAACACAGTATTGTTGGTGAGATTGCTGTTCTGGACCGTAATAATGACGGCTTTATGGATCACTTATACGCTGCTGACCTAGGCGGTCAAATATTCCGTGCTGATTTTACCAACGCATCATCAACACGTGATTCGTTTGCTGCGCGTGGTGTGGTTCGAGTATTCCATGAACCAGGCGAGGGTGTGTATACCAGACGTTTTTATGAAAAGCCACAGGTTAATATCTATACAGAGACTAAGCGTTTCGCTACGGTATCAGTTATCTCGGGCGATAGAAGTAGTCCTTTATCAAAACTAAGAGGTAATACCACAACGGCTGATAGACTGTATACACTTTTTGATACCGATATTACAAAAACCAATCGAGAATTTAATGCTCTAACTAGTAGCACCTATCAGGTGAAAGATATTACACCTGCCAACCTTGAAGCTTTGGGAGATGTGAATGGTGGTCAAAAAGATACTCACTTACAAAAGATTAAGGCTTTCATAACCAACTCCAATCCAACTGAAGCGGTGAAAAAGGGTTGGTATTATCCATTAAATCGTTTTGATGGTTATACCAATGTTAGATATGGTAAGGGTGTCGGTAAATTAGAAGTAGTTAGTGGCTTGCTGAATAACAAAAGAAGCAGTTTCTTGTACACGACTGTTTATAATCCAGACATGAGTTATACTAAGACCGATAGTTGTTCAGCCCAAATTAAAGGTGGTTCAGAGCGTCAGTTCTACTGCATGCCTTGGGGTATTTGTGAAAACACATCAACTGGACTTGCTGGCTATCAAAGAGCAGGTATAGGTATTCAAGAGCTTGCCAGAGGTCCTGCAAGTAAAGCAAATTCAAGCAAGGTGTTGTTATCGAGCATGTTGGGTGCTTACCATGCCGAAAATAATTACAATAAAGCATCAAGCTCTATTGTTACAGCACAGTCGGGTGTGCCAAATCCTAATGGTGTTACTGGTTGGACGAATCCGATTGCTATACCTGATCTCATTAGTGGCGGACAAAGCGAAAGCACTGCTTATACTTTAACACCCAAGCAATGGTATGACGTGTCTGCCACAAAATAATGTTATTGACTATCGGAGAATATTTATGAATAAACAGCAAGGCTTCACTCTCATAGAGTTAGTCATTACGATAGTTATCTTGGGGATACTGGCAGCGATTGCCATCCCCAGTTATAGGCAATTTTTGATAAAGAATTCAGAGTCGCAAGCCCAAGCTCGTATGGCAACCATTCAGATGGATTTAGACAAATGGCGTGCTAGCACTTTAACCTTTTCAGGTTTTAGAATTAGACAGGTTGCGGATAATGGTGGAGAAACTTTTACGGACGCAACTACCATTAGTGTGCCAACCAATAACCCTAAATACACCATCGAGCTAACTAATGGGCAGGGAGGAGCATTATCTTCTGCGGCTAGAGATATAAATACCGTTAGAGCTGGGACATCTTGGGTGATGGTTGCAAGACCGACCCAAGACAATCAGCAGGCCAAAGTGATTTTGATGAATAGTCAAGGGCAGAGATGTATGAGTGAGGATCGGAACTTTTGCCCAGATAACAGTATTAATGATTGTAGTTGCGAAGGGGAGATTTCGTGGTAATAGAAAATAAGTCAAAGGGTTTTACTCTTGTTGAATTAATGTTAGCGGTGGCGGTGATTGGGATTTTAGCAGCTATTGCCTACCCTAGTTATCAAAACTACATCATTAAGACTAAACGTGCCAATATGATGGCTGATATGCAGAATATGGCAGGTCAAATTGAGTCTAAGAAGATGATGTTGGGTGGTTATGCAAATATACCTACTGCCCCTATTATTAGCTCCGCAAATCCGGAGAGCAGTGAGTTGTATAATGTGGTAATTGCCCCTTTGACGGATCAATGGGTGATTACAGCAACGCCTAATGCTTCTGGACAAATGAAGAACGATGGTAACTTGCAATTGCACGCAGATGGTAGAAAATGCCGTGCGGGAAGATGCGGGACAGGTGATGAATGGCGATAATAAAACATTTGTAAATCAAAATCTTATCATGGCTGTTTGGTTACATATCAAAACATGAAAGTCATCAAAATATCACAAATTTCTTTGATTTGACTATTGATTTTATGGTTTTTTGATATTAAAATTAAACCATATAAATTAATGTTTAGTTTATATATTACTTTTGGAGAAAAGATGATGAAAACTTTAAAGTTAGTAGCCCTAACTAGTGCGGTATTATTTTCTGGTACTGCCATGGCAAATGTCGTAACCAATGCAGGTCATACCATTGTAGATAGTGGTAAGACTGTCTTTACCACATTAGCCAAGCCAGGTGCTATCAATGCTGAGATTGGTACATTAGGTTATGGTGCAAGCATCGCATGGTCTGCCAACGAATCAACCGAAGTGGTTGCTGGTTGGAATGGCGGTAGCTTCGATGTAGATACCGACATCGGTGGTAGTGATTCTATCATCAACTGGAAAAAAGTGCTAGGTAATGAATGGGATGACTATCAAGGCAACCTAAAACTTGATGGCGATTACAGCAACCCTTATGTTGGTGTTAATCTACGTCCTTGGAAAAACCGCTTTACTGTAGGTACTGGCGTTATTTTTCAAGACAATAAGCTTGATGCAACCCTAACTTCCCAAGAAGGGAGAGCAACCATCAAGATTAATGATAAAAAATACAAAGTTGATGGCAATATCAATGTTAAGGCAGAGTCTGGCAATACCTTGGCTCCTTACTTGACTTTGGGTGTTAAGCCAAATATCAACAGTAACAGCCGTGTCGGTTTCTTTGGTGAAGTGGGTGCTGCTTATACTGGCAAATGGAAAACAGAAGTTAATCTAGATAATGCTGTTGTTCCAAGCCAAAATGAAGCAGAATTTCAAGCTGACCTAGAAAAAACCATCAGAGATAATAATCCCACTTGGTATCCTATTGTTAAAGTTGGTGCAACTTATCGTTTCTAATTTAAGCATCTAACTTAATAACCCCAAAGTTTAAAACTTTGGGGTTTGTTTTAGTTTTGGGTCTGAAAGTTTTTTAGACTGGATTATTGGGAGATGTTTTTGGTCGAGCTTTGCTAATTCAACGGAACAACCCGAAGCACTTCTTCAAGCGTGGTAACGCCCTCTGCCACACGTTTTGCTCCTTCTATGCGTAACGGTAACACCCCTTCACTATACGCCTGTTTTTTTAGGTCGTCAAGGCTTGCATCTTTGGCAACCAATTTTTTAAGCTCATTGGACAACGGCAAAATCTCATACAGCCCGATTCTCCCTTTATAGCCTGTGTTTCGGCACTCATCACAGCCCACAGGCATGTAGATTTTGGACGGAACAGGAGCGTTCCACGGAGTGACAAGCCCGCGCCATTCGTCCGCTAGGGGCGAGTTTTCGCTCACGTCTTGGGCGGATTTGCAGTGAGGGCAAAGCGTTCTGACAAGCCTTTGAGCCATAATGCCCAAAATGGTTGCCGATGTCAAAAACGGCTGAACGCCCAAATCATGTAGCCGTGTCAAAGAGCTTGGAGCGTCATTGGTGTGCAAGGTGGATAACACCAAATGCCCCGTCAGACTTGCCTGCACCGCCATGTCTGCCGTCTCGCCGTCTCGGATTTCGCCCACCATGATGATGTCAGGGTCTTGTCGCATGAGCGAGCGAATGCCGTCTGCAAAGTGCAAATCAATCGCTGAGTTAATCTGCATCTGATTAAAAGACGGCTCAATCATCTCAATGGGGTCTTCAATAGTACAGACATTCACTTTTTCGGTGGCAAGTTGTTTGAGTGTGCTATAAAGCGTCGTGGTTTTGCCTGAACCTGTGGGACCTGTTACCAGAATAATGCCGTTGGGGTGGGCGGTGAGAGCGTGCCACGTTTCTAGTTGTTTGCCCGTCAAGCCAAGCTGGGCAAAGGTGCGTACCAGCACTTCGGGGTCAAACACACGCATCACGAGCTTTTCGCCAAATGCGGTGGGCAAGGTGGACAGACGAAGTTCGGTTTCTAGCCCTTTTGGCGTGCGTGTCTTTAAACGTCCATCTTGGGGCTTTCGTTTCTCAGCAACGTTTAATCGTCCCAAAATCTTGATACGAGCGGTAACAGCCGTCAAAATCGCAGCAGGCATCTCATAGACGGTATGCAGTACCCCGTCAATTCTAAATCGCACCTTGCCTGTCTCACGGCGTGGCTCCAAGTGAATGTCGGAAGCTCGCTGTTCAAAGGCGTATTGCAAAAGCCAATCTACGACTTTGACGATGTGTTGGTCATTGGCATCAGGATTGCTGTTATCGCCAAGTTGAAGCAGGGCTTCTACATTGGTAATGTCCGCACTTGCCTTTTTTTGGGCGATGTCCGCCCCTTGTATGGCACGGGTGACCTGATAGAACTCGGCACGGTAGCGATTGAGCTGTTCAGGTGACAGATAAACGACCTTGATGGTTTTGGGGCGGACGATGTGGCTGATGTTGGCATGCCAATCATGATAAAAAGGTTGGTCAGTGCCGATGATGACTTCTGTATCGGTCACGGCAATGGGCAGAATGTACTGATTTTTGGCGTACTCAAAGGACATGATACCCGTCACACCCGGCACATCCACTTTTAGGGGGTCAATTCGCACCACGTCCACGCCAGCTTTGCCCGCCAACCATAGATTGAGCTTATCTACAGTTAGGGGCTGATGGTCTAATAAGCTCGTGAGATTAAAACGGGCGATGTTTTGGACGGGGTGTAGGGCAGGGTCGTTGCGACTGGTGATGACAAGATTGTATGATTTTTGGTCAATGCGACCTTCTTTTAATAACTCATCCAAACACCAACGCAAATCGACGATTAGGGACAACTCAGTCATGACAGCTCTATTTGTGATAAATAAATACTATTGTAACATGAATTGATGGGTGTATTTCAATTTTGTTTGGTCGTACGTTTGGTCGTACGCTGTGTAAAAATGCCATGATGGGGCGTGCTATCATGGCATATCTGTGTTTCGGCTGTGGCTTGGCTCTCTGGCTGGTATTGTGATGTTGGGCTAGATAAGCTGTGCCAAAAGCGTTACTGCGTTTTTTGCTGATTGGGGGTGGGACTGGCAGAGTTTGTCATGGCAGAAATGCGTTTGGTGACGACAAGGGCGATGGGAATGCTTACCACAAGCCCTGCGACCACGACTCCAAGCACCGTTTGCATATTGGTCATGTCATTGACAAACACCATAATCATCAAGACGCCAATGAGTACAGTAGAAGCAATCGAAAAAATGGCACTAAATAGTGGAATGTTCATGGTAAATCCCCTAGCATTTTTGTGGATAAAATCTATATGCTATTTATACACCTTTTTTACATGAATGTTAAGCATTTTTATCAAAAATTCCATAATTTTTATAAGGATTTTATATTAATTCCAAAAAGTTATTAATTTAGTCAGTCTTTCAACTAAATTTTGTGAAAAATTGGTTAAAATCACTGTTAATTATGGCGGTTTGTGATAAAATTAACTGTTTATTTATCAAATTCGCCCCATGATTTTTAAAAATCACAGGCAAGCTACGAGATACGACCATGACAACCGCTCACTTAACCAAAACCATGCAACTGACCGAAGTACGTCAAGCCTTTATTGATTTTTTTAAAAGCAAAAACCACACGCCTGTGGCATCATCAAGTCTCATTCCACACAACGACCCCACGCTATTATTTACCAACGCTGGCATGAACCAATTTAAAGGTACCTTTTTGGGTCTAGAAAAACGGGACTATCAGCGTGCCGTGTCATCACAAAAATGCGTGCGTGCAGGGGGCAAACACAACGACCTTGATAATGTCGGCTACACCGCCCGTCATCACACCTTTTTTGAAATGCTCGGTAATTTTAGCTTTGGCGATTATTTTAAAAAGGACGCCATTGCCTTTGCGTGGGAATTTTTGACTGATGACAACTGGCTTGCCTTACCCAAAGACCGCCTTTATGTAACCGTCTATCACACCGATGATGAAGCCTTTGACATTTGGCATAAGGACATCGGGCTTGCCCCTGAGCGGATTATTCGTATTGGCGATAAAGGTGGGCTTTATCAGTCGGATAACTTTTGGGCGATGGGCGATACAGGACCTTGCGGGCCTTGCTCCGAGATTTTTTATGATTATGGCAAGCATATGGAAGGCGGACTGCCCGGTACGCCTGACGAAGATGGTGACCGCTATGTGGAGATTTGGAACTGCGTATTTATGCAGTTTAACCGCCAAAAAGACGGCACGCTAGAACCCCTACCCAAGCCGTCTGTGGATACAGGCATGGGCTTAGAGCGTATCAGCTCGATCATGCAGGGTAAATGTGGCAACTATGAGACGGATTTGTTTGTTAATCTCATGAATGCGACCGCCCAAGTGATTGGCGTGGAGAGCACCTATGAGTCGTCTTTTAAGGTCATTGCCGACCATATCCGTGCCGTGTCGTTTCTCATCGCTGACGGTGTCCGCCCAAGTAACGAAGGGCGTGGCTATGTCCTACGCCGTATCATTCGCCGTGCGGTACGTCATGGCAATAAACTGGGAGCGGACGGGGCGTTCTTTTATAAACTTGTCCCTGCTCTTATCAAGGAAATGGGCGAAGCCTATCCGCAATTGATTGAAAAACAAGACGAAATCGGAGCGGTGATTTTAAAAGAAGAAGAACAATTTGCCAAAACATTGGCACAGGGCTTACGTCTGTTATCGGGCGAATTAGAAAGTCTAAACACAGGCGATACCTTGACAGGGGAGACGGTGTTTAAGCTATATGATACCTATGGTTTCCCAACCGACCTAACTGCCGACATCGCTCGTGAGCGTGGCGTGGGCATTGACGAAGACGGCTTTAATGTGGCTATGGAAGCCCAACGTACCCGTGCCAGAGAAGCGGGCAAATTTGACGTGGACTACACAAGTGCCATTAAAGTAGAAACTCCAACCGAATTTGTCGGTTATGACCTGCTAGACAACCAAAGCCAAATCATAGGCGTGTACCAAGACGGCAAGGCGGTAGAGTGTTTGGGCGAAGGCGATGAAGGTGTGATTGTGCTGTCTGCCACGCCATTTTATGCCGAAGGTGGCGGTCAAGTGGGCGAGACAGGTGAGATTAGCACGTCCACAGGGGTGTTTTTTGTCGAAGACACCAAAAAATCTGGCACGGCAATTATCCATTATGGCACGGTAAAAATGGGCGAGATCACCCCAAATCAGTCTGCCAACGCCCAAGTGATTGCCGACGTGCGTAAAGCTTCCGCCAAAAACCACTCCGCCACACACCTGCTCCACGCAAGCCTACGTGCGGTGCTGGGCACAGGCGTTGCCCAAAAAGGCTCGCTGGTATCGGCAGACGTGCTACGTTTTGACTTCTCTTATGATAAACCAATCAGTCATGATGAGCTTACCACCATTGAGCGCATGGTAAACGAGCAAATCCAAAAAAATACCCCTGTGCAGATTGAGTACCTACCCATTGATGAAGCCATTGGCAAAGGGGCAATGGCTTTGTTTGGTGAAAAATATGGCGAAACCGTGCGTGTTCTTACCATGGGGACAAATGCCGATAACTCTACGTTCTCCATTGAGCTGTGCGGTGGTATCCACGTGGCTCAAACAGGCGATATCGGTCTGTTTAAAATCGTCTCTGAGAGTGGTATCGCCTCGGGCGTTCGTCGTATTGAAGCCTTGACAGGCATGGGAGCGGTGCGTTATGTGCAGACAGGCGAGACGATTTTGGGTAATTTGGCAACGAATTTTAAGGCAAAACGTGGTGAGATTGAAACTCGTGTCGGTAGCCTTGCCGAGCGTAACCGTGAGCTTGAAAAACAGCTAGAACGCACCGAGCAAAAACTGGCAAGCCTACAAGCAGTATCGCTACTACAAAAAGCGGTCAAAGTGGGCGAGATAAATCTACTCATCGCCAAAGTGGTAGGCGTGGACGGCAAAGCCATTCGTGGGCTGATGGATACCCTAAAATCTCGCCTTGACGGGGTGATTGTACTGGTGGGCGAGAGTGATGATTTGGCACTGTCGGCAAGCGTGGCGAAGGGCTTGACTGATAAGGTTAAGGCGGGCGACATTATCCGTCATTTGGCGGGCGAATTGGGTGGTAAAGGTGGCGGTAAACCTGACTATGCCCAAGGTGGAGCAAGTAAGGTTGATGGGCTTGATAAGGTGCTTTCGGAGTTGCAAGGCGAGTTGGCGAGTAAATTGGCGTAAGTAATTTGGGAATGTGTAGGGGTGAATTACAATTCGCCCGTACAATTTTGTACTACAATCCCAATTTGTAAGGTGCGTAATACGCACCGAGTTTATGCTGATTGCACAAATTGGTGCGTGGTACGCACCTTACGCCAAAAACTTTTTAATTAGGAAATTGCAATGGTTATTAAAATCGTACGCTATACCACTTGTTTGATATTCTTTTTGTTAATGCTTGGTAGCATTGATGAAAGTACTGTTTGGACATCAATCAGTTTTGACTGGCATAGCAATGACGATTGATGAAAAAACCATTTGCCAAAAATTTAAAGTTAAAAATTATTGGATTTTTTATGCGGTGTGGATTTTTGTGGCGGTGATGACAGTGGTAGTGGCGTTTTATTTTGAATTACAGGGGCATAATTTGTAATGGCATATTATCAAGAATATAAATACGATTTTCAAACAAAGAAAATTGGTGCAATTCTTATTATAGTGAGTATTTCTTTATGGATTGGCAATATTAATTTATATGCAAGCTCATCAAGTTTTATGAATAATTCTGCAATCTTTTTTGCTATTATATCGGTATTATTTACAATTCTTGGAATATATGCTTTAATTTTTTTAAAACCAACATCTATCACATTGACAGATGATAAAATTTCCCTTTATGAGAAGCCTTTTTCTAAAACTGAAACAATCATTTATTATCAAGAAATTACCAAATTAAAAGAGAAACAAATTAACAAAAATCAATGTTTGTTGATTTTTGTTAATCACAAAAAATACAAGCTCATTCGTGAATTTTTTGAAAGTATTGATGAATTTAATGAAGTGGTAGAATTGATTCGCACAAAAGTTTAATTTTCCAAAGCCATTCTGATTTACAAGGAAAAATTATGGCACTAATCGTCCAAAAATACGGTGGTACTTCCATGGGGAATACCACCCGTATCAAAAATGTCGCCCAGCGTGTCAAACGCTGGCACGACCACGGTCATCAAGTGGTGGTGGTGGTTTCGGCAATGAGCGGCGAGACCAACCGACTCATCGGTCTGGCTCGTGAAATTTCAAACGACCCAGACCCTCGTGAATACGACCAAATGGTCGCCACAGGCGAGCAGGTATCTATTGCCCTACTTGCCATGGCACTAAAAGATTTGGGCGTGGACGCCAAATCCATGACAGGTCGTCAAGTCGCCATTAAGACCGACACCACGCACACCAAAGCACGCATTGAGCATATTGACGCTGACAACCTAAAACAAGAACTCGCTGACGGTAAAGTGTTGATTGTGGCAGGCTTTCAGGGCGTGAACGAACACAACGACTTGACCACGCTTGGACGAGGTGGCTCGGACACCACAGGTGTTGCCATCGCTGCGGCGTTAAAGGCGGACGAATGCCAAATTTATACTGATGTGGACGGCGTGTACACCACCGACCCCCGAGTGACTTCTAAGGCGAAAAAACTTGACAAAATCACTTTTGAAGAAATGCTAGAAATGGCAAGTCTTGGCTCAAAAGTGCTGCAAATCCGCTCGGTAGAATTTGCAGGCAAATATAAAGTACCTGTACGGGTACTGTCTAGCTTTGATGAAGGCGATGACGGGGCTTTTGATGATGAATTTAAACAAACTTTTGGTACACTGATTACCGCTGATGAAGGAGATACTATGGAAAAAGCGTTAATTTCGGGCATTGCCTTTAACCGTGATGAAGCCAAAATCGTTGTGCTGGGTGTGCCAGACCGCCCTGGTATTGCCTCTGCCATTTTAAGTCCGATTGGCAAAGCCAACATCGAAGTGGACATGATTATCCAAAATATGTCCGAAAATGGCGTAACCGATTTTAGCTTTACCGTACCTCGTGGCGACTTTGACAAAGCCATGAAAATCCTGAACGAACAAGTCAAAGACGACATCGGAGCCATCGAAGTAGTAGGAGCGAGCGATGTGGTTAAAGTCTCTATCGTGGGCGTGGGTATGCGTTCGCACGCAGGCGTGGCAAGCAAAATGTTTGAAACATTAGCGTCCCAAAACATCAACCTACAAATGATTTCAACCTCCGAAATCAAAGTCTCTGTACTTATCAAAGAAGAGCATTTGGAAAAAGCGGTCAAATCACTACACACCGCCTTTGGGCTTGACCGTGAAGACGGTGAGAGTAAGGTTGCAGGGCTGTAATTAGCAATTATGTAACAATTTGGTTTATTAATCATAATCATTACGTAAAAATTGCCAAAAAAAGCTGACAAGTTACCCAAGAAGTTTTATAATAACAACTTGGGTAATTTTTATTTTTTGCTTTTTAGCATTGTTTTTATAGCAAGGAGCTATTATGTTAATCCTAACTCGCCGTGTTGGTGAAACCCTAATGATTGGTGATGAAGTCAGCGTTACTGTGCTGGGTGTCAAAGGCAACCAAGTCCGCCTTGGTGTTAATGCCCCTAAAGACATCGCTGTTCATCGTGAAGAGATTTATCAGCGTATCCAACACGAACGCTCTATGCAAATGCACATGAGCCACCTAGAACAAGGCAACTTTGCCCCACCATCATTTGATGACGACGATTATTTTAATCGCTAATGGATGCATGATGAATCACACTGACATTTCACGGCTATTAAATGGTATTGAGCAGGGCAGTTTGACGTTCAAAGACGTGCTTGCCTTTATTGATGCCAATTATACTTATACGCCTGTCGCCTTTCATAATGGCGAAGCGGTCAATCCTGCTGACACCAACGAAGGCTCTGCCAAGGTGTTTAGCCTTGCCAAACTGCACGGTCTAAATCAGCTTGACACCTTAAAACTATTTGCCGAGCATTATCAGGCGGTGCTAGACACGCCAGACGGCACCGACCACGCCAATATTCGTAGCTTTTTGCATTATGGCTGGCAAGGGTTTGGTATGCCTGTGAGTGCTTTGACCGCTCGTTAATTTTGTAAATTTGATAAAATAAGCCCGATTTTAAAATTTTACTTGAAATATGAGTGAAATTGCTGTAAAATTTGGGCTTTGATTTTTCTGTCACTTTCTATTTATTGTCGCCTTTAACAATAAAGATGAAATGACATCACTAACAAGTTTGAATAATCCGCCTAGTCCATACCTAATTTGTGGCGATTGTTTAAACGGCACAACCGATACCGCTCAATATCCGTGCCACATCGTAATATAGGAGTTCATCATGTCTCGTGTATGCCAAGTTACTGGAAAACGCCCACTAGTGGGTAATAACGTATCTCACGCTAACAACAAAACCCGTCGTCGTTTTTTGCCAAACCTACACAACCATCGTTTTTGGGTAGAATCTGAAAACCGTTTTGTGCGTCTTCGTGTATCTTCAAAAGGTATGCGTATCATTGACAAGCACGGCATTGACAAAGTGCTTGCCGATTTGCGTGCCCAAGGTCAAAAGATTTAATTTAGCAAAAGGATAATACCATGAGAGATAAAATCAAACTCGTTTCTACGGCTGGCACTGGTTATTTTTATACCACCACCAAAAACAAACGCACCATGCCTGGCAAAATGGAAATCAAAAAATTTGACCCAAAAATTCGCCAGCACGTTCTATTTAAAGAAGCAAAAATCAAATAATTTTGCCCTTTAATTTAGAAAATCGCTTAAAACCAAATTCGGTATTCGGATTTGGTTTTTTGTTTGCTGATAAAATAGCATTATTCCAAGATTTTGCCCCTAGCAAACTTGATATATGCCACGGATTTGTAGGAATGTGCTGAGCACGCCCTTTGATGACATTACTGCACAAGGCTACATCCAAATATCATTGTGTTTATAGGGCGTGCCTAACCTTTATAACACAATTTAAAATATAGAAATGTTTTAGAAATAAAACAATGTTTTTCCTTGAAAAACGGGCGATTTTCCTCATTTTTCATTGCAAATACAAAAGGCAGGCACGCCCTAGTAATTTTAAAGTTTATTGGGTGTATATTTTAAAATTAAGCTCTGGTTCAAAAAGTATGCTACAAGGAAAACCGTTCGTGGTGAGCTTGGGAAACCTAACGGTTTTCCTACCCGCAGGCAGGCTTAGGGCGAACGGAAAACCTAGTTCAGCATACTTTTTAGACTACTACCTAAAATTAAAAGAGTATAGATGGAGTGGGGCGGATATCATATGATTTATTTAGACAAATAAAAAATCCTTAGAAAATATTTAAGGATTTTAAATGGATGGTGCCCGGGGCCGGACTTGAACCGGCACGCTCAAAAGAGCGAGGGATTTTAAATCCCTTGTGTCTACCAATTTCACCACCCGGGCGGATTACTAAAATAAAAGTAATCAAAAATGGAGGCTGAGGTCGGAATCGAACCGGCGTACACGGAGTTGCAGTCCGCTGCATGACCACTCTGCCACCCAGCCTTGTCTTGGTCAGTCAATGACCTAAGTGGTCGCTATAATATCATGTTTTGGTAAAATTGCAAGTATTTTTTAAAAAATTTTAAAAATTTTCGTCAAAAGTTCGTAAAAAACGGTCGTATTGTTCACAACTAGCCCGAAAAATCAAGTGCTTTTTTGGTATTGATGTCAATAAAACTCATAACTTTTAGGATAAATTAGAGTATAATAGTCAGGTTTAGCTGTTTTTTGAAAAAACATGCATTTTATCCAAAATGCAATGGCTTTAGCGTTTTACTTTTGTTGGTTAATTTTCATTATAATATCATAAATATGAATTTTGAAAATCTATAAAAGCGTGTAATCAAAAAAGTAAAACCCTAAAACTCTTTTTATGATTACTTTAAAATATTTATAGTAAGCAGGTATTTATGAAATTTAATTTAAAAGTATTAACATTCTCTGTGCTTGTGGCGACCATCGCCCTAGTGGGCTGTGGTAAAAACGACCAAGGGGCAGGCGGTGCAGGAGCGGGGGCAGGTGCTGCTCAGCAAATGCCCCCAGCGACCGTAGAAGTGCAGACGGTGTCGCTACGTTCAATACCCGTGGTTAAATCTTTCTCAGGGCGTGTGACAGCGGTTGAGACATCCGAGGTGCGTCCACAGGTGACGGGTATTATTGAGTCTGTTGCTTTCCATGAGGGTAGTTATGTCAAGGCAGGGCAAGAGCTGTACCGCCTAAACCGTGATAATTATATCAGTGCTGCTAACAGTAGTATCGCTGCCATTCAGACAGCGGAGGCGAGCTTGATTAGTGCCAGAGCCAGTCTTGCCGCCCAAGAGGCGACCCTTGCCCAAGCTCGGGCAGATTTGGCGCGTGTTGAGAGCTTGGTGGGTATCGATGCGGTATCAAAACAGCTGTATGACCAGCATAAGACCGCCGTGAGAACCGCACAGGCAAATGTCGAGGCTGCCAAAGCAACGGTCAATCAAGCCAATGCGTCAATCAACAGCGCCAAGGCAAACCGTGATGCCAGTCAGCTTGACATGAGCCGTACCATCATTCGAGCTCCGATTAGCGGTAAGATTGGTATTTCGGCGGTCACGGCAGGGGCATTGGTCTCCGCCAGTCAAGTCACACCACTGGCGACCATCTCACGCACTGACATGGTGTATGTGGACATCAGTCAGTCATCATCAGAGCTACTAAGACTGCGTCAGCAGATGGCAAGCGGTCAAGCCAGTGAGGGCTCAACAGAGGTACAAATCGTTCTAGAAGATGGCGAGACCTACCCGCTCATTGGACGTTTGGCACTCTCAGATGCCAGCGTGGATGAGGCGACAGGAGCGGTCAAGCTAAGAGCGGTGTTCCCGAACCCTGACGGACTGCTTATCCCAGGGATGTATGTCAATGCCAACCTGGCCCAGTCAGTGGTGCATAACGCCATGCTACTGCCCCAAACTGCCATCATTCGCACACCCAAAGGCGAAACTCAGGTCTATGTGGTCAATCAAAACAAACAAATTGAAGTGCGTAATGTCAAGACCGCAGGCACGTTCCAAGGTCAATGGGTAGTAACCGATGGTCTGACCAATGGTGATAATGTCGTTGTGGTTGGCGGTGCTAAGGTTAAGCCTGAGCAGGCGGTTGAGACACGACCCTACTCACCAAACGGTCAAAATCCCCAAGGAGTAGGTCAAGCCCCCGCCCAAGGACCTGTACAGAACCCTAACCAAGCCCCAAGCCAAGCTCCACAACAAAGCAAAACCAGTCAGCAAGGACGGCAAGAGCAACAGGCACCAACAGCTCCTACTCAAAACCGAGCACCGACAGATGATAGTGCTGAACAAGCAGAAGCCCAAGCGATGGCAGATGCTGCTGATGAAGTGGCACAATAGGGGTAAGTGATGTCAAAGTATTTTATTGAACGACCCATTTTTGCGTGGGTCATTGCTATTTTGATTATGCTTGTGGGTATTATTGCGGTACGCAGTTTGCCCATTGAGCAGTACCCGCAGATTGCCCCGCCAACGGTGTCAGTCAATGCCGTCTATCCAGGTGCTGATGCCGAAACAGTGGAAAACACCGTAACGCAGGTCATTGAACAGCAGATGAAAGGGCTTGATGGACTCATGTATATGTCATCAAGTTCATCAGCCAATGGTTCGGCGTCTATTACGCTTACCTTTGAAAATGGGGTCAATCCAGACACCGCACAGGTGCAGGTGCAAAACAAACTGCAAGCAGCGACCAGCTCTCTGCCTGCTGATGTACAACGTCAAGGCGTGTCGGTAAACAAGTCGAGCAGTAGTTTCTTGATGGTGGCGTCCTTTGTGTCAGAAGATGGCAGTATGACCCAGTCGGACATCGCCGACTACATTAACTCAAATGTGGTGGACAGTCTCAGCCGTGTCAATGGTGTGGGTTCGCTAAACGTGTTTGGCTCGCCTTATGCCATGAGGATTTGGCTAGACCCTACCAAATTATCATCTTATTCACTCATGCCATCTGACATCTCAGCAGCGATACAGTCGCAAAACGTGCAGGTGTCAGCAGGTCAGCTTGCCAATTTGCCAACCGATCTTGATCGCCAAGTGATTAATGCTACTGTAAGTGTGCAGAGCTTTTTACAAACACCTGAAGAATTTGGTAACATTTTGGTCAAAACTGACACGTCAGGGGCGAAAGTTTATCTAAGAGACGTGGCGGATATTGAGCTGGGTTCAGAGAGTTATGCAGTAAAAACCCTCTATAATGGACAAGAAGCTGCGGGTATGGGTATCATGCTCGCTTCTGGTGCCAATGCCTTAGAAGTGCGTGAAGCGGTACAACAAAGGCTTGATGAGTTATCACAAGGCTTTCCTAAGGGTTTAAAAATTGTCGTACCTTATGACATCACACCGTTTGTAAAATTATCCATCAAGCAAGTGGTGATGACGCTATTAGAGGCGATTGTGTTGGTATTCTTAGTCATGTTCTTATTCTTGCAGAACTGGCGTGCGACCATCATCCCTACACTTGCCGTGCCTGTGGTTATCCTAGGAACATTTGCGGTACTGCTGTTTTTTGGTTTTACCATTAATATCTTGACCATGTTTGCGATGGTGCTTGCCATCGGTCTGCTTGTTGATGACGCCATTGTTGTTGTGGAGAACGTCGAGCGTATCTTAGAAGAAGACCCGAATATCTCGGTCAAAGATGCAACCATTCAGTCAATGGGTGAGATTAGTAAGGTGGTTATTGGGATTGCCTTGATTTTGTCAGTGGTATTTGTACCGATGATTTTCTTTGGTGGTTCGTCTGGGGTGATTTATCGTCAGTTTGCTGCAACTCTTATCACCAGCATGTCGCTGTCGGCAGTGATTGCACTGGTGTTCACCCCTGCTTTATGTGTGACCATCCTAAAACGCCAAGCTCATAAAGACATCCATACTCAAAAAGGCTTTTTTGGTTGGTTTAACCGCTTTTTCTTTAAAGCCAGTCGCAGTTATGAGAACTTTGTTGGTAAAACCTTTAATGCCAAATGGCTCTTTGCCATCGCCTATGCAGGTGTGATTGCGGTATTGGCACTGATTTTTGTGCGTTTGCCAAGCTCATTTGTACCAGAAGAAGACCAAGGTATGCTGATGACATTGGTGCAGCTGCCAGCAGGTTCGACGCTTGACCAAACTGCTGCGGTCATGGAAAAGGTGGGTGGCTACTTTCGCGAACAAGAGGCGGATAACGTAGAGTCGGTCTTTACCATCTCAGGGTTTAGCTTTGGGGCAAGTGGTCAAAATGCGGGTTTAGCATTTGTTAAATTAAAAGATTGGAGCGGTCGTACCTCGGATGAGAGTGTAGCACAGGCGATTGCAGGACGTGCCATGGCACTTAATGTCATGATTCCAGAGGCGACACTTGTGTATCCAATTGCCCCGCCTGCGATTCAAGGTTTTGGTAATGCCAGTGGCTTTGATTTACAACTCCAAGACATCGGCGGTGTGGGTCATGCTAAGCTGTTGGAAGCTCGTAATATGCTACTTGGTATGTCTGCTCAAAACCCAACTGTGGCAGGTGTCCGCCCTAATGGTCAAGAAGATGCTCCTAAGCTCAAAGTTAACATCAACCAAGAGCAAGCAGCTGCCTATAACCTAAATATGGCAACCGTCAATGCCACGCTTGCCCAAGCCTTTGGTGGTAGCTATGTTAATGACTTTATTGACCGTGGTCGCATCAAAAAGGTCTACATGCAAGGTAATCCTAACAGCCGTGCCACGCCTGAAGACATCAGCAAATGGCATGTGCGTAATGCCGCGGGGCAGATGATTAGCTTTGGGGCATTCTCAGACAGCGAATGGCAATTTGGTAGCCCTGGCTTAAACCGCTATAATGGTCTGTCATCACTAAATGTCCAAGGTGCCGCCGCCCCTGGTAAGAGTACGGGTGACGCCATGCTTGCCATGGAAGAGATGATTGCACAACTGCCTGAGGGTATTGGTTATGAGTGGACGGGTCTGTCACTAGAAGAGCGTAAATCAGGCGGTCAAGCATTGCCACTTTATATCATCTCTATGCTGGTGGTATTCCTATGTTTGGCGGCGTTGTATGAGAGCTGGTCGATTCCATTCTCGGTCATGTTGGTGATTCCACTGGGAGTTGCCGGTGCGGTCATCTTTACCATGCTGCGTGGCTTTGCCAATGACGTGTACTTACAGGTGGGTCTATTGACGGTCATTGGTCTGTCCGCCAAAAACGCCATTTTGATTATTGAATTTGCCAAAGAAATTCAAGAGTCGGGCAAATCCTTAAAAGAGTCGGTCATGACAGCAGCTCGTATGCGACTGCGTCCGATTATCATGACATCGCTTGCTTTTGGTATTGGTGTGGTACCACTGATGATTGCCACAGGGGCAGGCTCTGGCAGTCAAAACGCTGTTGGTACGAGTGTGGTCGGTGGCGTTATCACGGCGACTTTCTTGGGCGTGTTCTTTATTCCGATGTTCTATGTGTGGGTGCGTTCGATTTTTCCATACAAATACAAAAAGACAGCGAATGCGGACGTTCATAACGCTTAAGCGTGGCAACCAATAGGAAGACATTGCCAAATTAGCCTGCATTGTGTATCATGACATGATTTGGGCTAATTTGGTTAAAGAGAGATATTATGAAAAATAACATAAAAACATCACGTGTGTTCATGCTAAGCACGCTTGCCTTGTTCATGACTGCGTGTAGTACCATTCCCCAAAAATCACAAAGTGTACTGGCTCAGCCAAAAGTGCCTGTAGAGTTGCCTTATAAAGTGCTTGATGTTAACACAACCATCAGCACGCCTGAGGCACCAAGTTTGGCAGGCATGCGTTGGCAAGATTTTTATGCCGACCCCAAATTAAAGGCCTTGATTGAAATGGGTCTGACTCACAATAAAGACTTACAATCAGCCATCTTGGCGGTGCAAAGTGCCAGGGCTCAGTATCAGATCACCAATGCCAATGCCTACCCCAATATTGGCGTATCGGGCGGGGCAACTCGTGGGGTGGATGCTCGTGATAGAAATCCTAGCACCAATTATAATGTTGGACTTGCCCTGTCAAGTTATGAGCTTGATTTGTGGGGTCGGGTTGCTAGTGCCAAAGAAGCAGCACTACATGACTATTTGGCACAAAATTCCGCCAAAGACGCCGCTCAAATTTCTATCATCTCAGCAATCGCCCAAGGCTATGTCAATCTTAGCTATGCCATGGCACAACGTCAGCTTGCCCTAGAAACGTTAAAAACCCGTGAACATTCACTGTTCATTAACAATAAGCGTTTTGAGGCGGGCATTGATGCCAAATCAACCAGTCTACAAGCCGAAGCGTCGCTAGAATCTGCCAAATTGGCAGTCTATCAGGCGGATGCCAATATCTTAAAAACAAAAAATGCCTTGCAGTTATTATTGGGAACCCCGATACCTGTGGAGCTATTGCCTGATTTAGGCGTAAATAACATCACCACGCAAAGTCTATTTAGTACGGGTCTGCCCAGTGAGCTGTTATACTACCGTCCTGACATCGTCCAAGCTGAACATCGCCTAAAAGCAGCAGGAGCGAACATCAATGTGGCTCGTGCTGCCTATTTTCCCAGCATTAGACTGTCAAGCAACATCGGCTATGGCTCCACTGATTTGGGGGATTTATTCAAATCAGGGGCATTTAGTTGGTCAGCGGGTCCATCTATTAGCTTGCCAATTTTTGATGCAGGATACAGACGTGCTAATTATGAAGTCGCACAAATCGGTCAAAAGCAAGCCTTGGTGAATTATGAAAAAACCATTCAAACGGCATTTAAAGAAGTCTCTGATGTGCTTGCTACCCGTGCCACCATGGAACATCAGCTAAATTCACAGTATCGCCTACAAAAAAATTATCAAGAAACCTATAACATTGCCCATGCACGTTTTCGCTCGGGGCTTGATAATTATCTTAATGTGCTAGATGCTGAGCGTTCGCTTTTTGCCAATCAGCAAAGCATTTTGAATTTGGAATTACAAAAAATTCTAAGTCAGATTGAGCTTTATCAAGTATTAGGTGGGGGAGCGACACTCTCGGCTGAGCAGATTACAAACTTTAATAAACAGCGTGAAGCCATGCAGACAGCAAGTCTTGCTACCGCTGAGCAGTTGGCAAATGCCCAAATTAAAGGTGCTAATACTGCCACCAGCCCAGAGCTTGTACAGCCTGAGCCTAATAATATCAGTGTGGTGGAACCATCCAATGTGGGTGGGGTGGCGACAGAGCCTACGACCAACGACGCACAGGTGACCAGTATGCCTGCCACTAACCCATCGGGATCAGCCATCATCAAACCTGCTGATGATAGTGAGCCTGTGCAAGTAACCCCTTGATTTTGTCATCAAAAAAGTCCGCAATCTGTGTTGGGTTGCGGACTTTTTTCATAAAGTTAAGTGATGAGCAAAAGGTGTTGTTTAAACATGGCTTTTAAAATTGTGGCTTGACATAGATAGTTATTGACATAATACGTGAAAATTATGGTCAAGATGATGGGTAGGGCTTGGCAAATACGCCATCAATATCGCTAGATGTGAGATTGCCTTTGTTGGTTCTCGGCATAGATTGCCACTTGTAGCCAGATGTTTGCTTGAATGTAGTCTTGCACTTGAATCTGACGGTTTTGCTCATTGCTGACGGCAGCGATACGCACCACAAAGGCCTCGGCATTGGGTTCACGTAAAATTGCCACATCAAAGAGCGTGATGGGTATGCCAAAAAATTCAGTACAGCTTATGCCCAGCACCTGACCTTGGCACCATGCTTCATCTTCTTGCCCGAAGGTGTCGCCAAACAGATAAATACAGCTCTCCCCAAAGTTAATCTCCACCGGAGTAAGAAGTGTGTTTTCATCGCCGTCTTTGGGTGTCCATGTTTTTATTTGCTCATCAATGTCATCAGGCACTATGCCACCATTATCCGCCACGATGTCATTAAAGGCACGATGATAGCGAATGGCTTTTGGGTTTTTGACCAGTAGCGTCTCATCTTTGTTACTTGGTTCAATGTTGTACGCCCATGCACTAAAATTAGCAAAGTAATTTTTTGGGGTTTTGTACTCGTGGCGATTGATGGCGTAGAGCTGGTCAAAGGCGTAGATGGTCGTGCCATCGGTGGTTCGAAGGCGTAAAATGGCGTCAGCGGTACGCTCACAGCGAATCACTCGCTCAATCTGACAGTTTACCCCATAAGGGCTATGCACCGCAGGGTAGGCGTTGATAAAAGCGGTGGGTTTGCCGTTATCCATGGTAAGAATTTGCTTGATGTGACAAGGGGTGTCTTGTCCGAGTAAAAGGGTCTTATGATCAGTACGCCCCACGGTCAAACCAGTAGGCAGAGTGGCGGTCTCCAACATGGCTTGGAGCCAATCTGGCACGTCATCGGCAATGTTATTAGTTAACATCGCCCAATGATCGCCATGTCCTGCATTTTTGTCGCAAGGCAAGTCTATCTTTTGGGGTGGTACTTCATGCTTGTAGTCGTAGCGAATGCTCATGGGAGTTCCGTATGAATAAATACCCCATCTTTATAAGGGGGAATTTTAAAAAATCAAGTCATCTTATCCTACTGATTTGGATAAAATTTATCATCATGAACGACAAAATCCCCAAAAGCATGCCAAAATGGTGTAAACTATGGCGTCAAATTTCAAAAGGCAATCCCCATTTATGTTTCGTCCCCTTGCTTTATTTATCGGGCTAAGATACACCCGAGCTGAGCGTAAAAATGGCTTTATCTCCTTTATCTCACTCATCTCAATGATTGGGCTAACCCTTGGTGTGGCGGTGCTTATTACTGTTTTGTCGGTGATGAATGGCTTTGATAGGGAGTTAAAAACCCGCATTTTGGGCATGGTGTCACAGGCAAATGTCAGCTCTTATGAGATTATGCCTGATTGGCAAACACTTGCCAAAAAGATTGAAGAGAATGACAAAAATGTCGTGGCAACTGCTCCATTTATCGGATTGCAAGGCATGCTGACCGCTCACGGACAGGTGGCGGGTATTATGGTAACAGGCATTGAGCCTGAGTATGAAACCAAAGTGTCCATCATTGGCGAACATATGGTGCAAGGCGACATCCATGTATTAAGGGCGGGGGAGTTTGGTATTGTCTTGGGTGAGAGCATGGTGCAATCTATGGGGCTGATGATAGGCGATAAGGTAACCTTGGTAATGCCCGAAGCATCAGTATCGGTGGCGGGTGTTGTTCCTAGATTTAAGCGTTTTACCCTTGTGGGGACGTTTAGCATCAGCCCTGAGATTGACAGCACTATGGCGTATGTTGCCATGCGTGATGCAGGCGTTCTACTGCGTCTGCCCGAGGGAGCTCAGGGCATTCGCCTAAAAATGAATGATATTTTTAAAGCCCCCCAAGCGGCACTAAAAGCACAGAACATTGCTCCTGAGCGTTTGATTGCTAATGACTGGACAAGCACGCACGGCAATCTGTTCTCCGCCATTCAAATGGAAAAAGCCATGGTGGGACTACTGCTTTTTTTAATCATTGTGGTGGCGGCTTTTAATATCGTGTCTAGCCTTGTAATGCTTGTGACGGATAAAAAATCTGACATCGCGATTTTAAAGACCTTTGGGGCAAGTCCTAAGCTTATCATGCAAGTCTTTATGGTGCAAGGCATGATTATTGGCGTGATTGGTACGATAGCAGGGACGATATTGGGCATAACTTTTGCTTTGACGGTGAGTGATATTTTAGGTTTTATTAATAATTTCTTTGGACTACATTTGTTTGATGCGTATTTTGTCAATTATTTGCCATCACAAGTAAAGCTAAGCGATGTACTGCTTATCACATCCGCGTCATTTTTATTGTCATTTGTCATGACCATTTATCCTGCTTTGCGTGCGTCAAAAATTCAGCCCGCCCAAACCTTGCGTTATGAATAAGGAAATTAGATGAGTATTATTTTAGAGGCAAAAAATATCAGCAAAATCTATGACGAAGGCAAAATTCAAACATCTGTACTGACAGGGCTTGATTTAACCGTTCATCAAGGCGAACGTGTTGCCATCGTTGGTAGTAGCGGTTCGGGCAAAAGTACGCTGTTGCACTTATTGGGAGGGCTTGATACACCAACTGAGGGCGAAGTATGGCTCAAAGGCGTGTGCCTAAATCATTTAAATGAGACGGCACGTGGACAGATGCGTAATGAGCATTTGGGTTTTATTTATCAATTTCATCATCTACTGGCGGAGTTTAGCGCCACCGAAAATGTTGCCATGCCCCTGCTCATGCGTGTTGATGTCAGTATTAACGAAGCAAAAGATAGGGCAAATGAACTACTAGACCGTGTCGGTCTGTCGCATCGCACCCACCACCGCCCAAGCGAGTTGTCAGGCGGTGAGCGTCAGCGTGTGGCGATTGCCCGTGCGTTGGTAACACGCCCGAGTTTGGTGTTGGCTGATGAGCCAACGGGCAACCTAGATGATGATAATGCTTTGGCGGTGTTTGAGCTACTCTCAGAGCTACAAGACACGCTTGGCATGGCACTACTCATGGTCACGCATGACAGGACATTGGCGGCACGAGCTGATAGGGTACTACACATGAAAAGTGGGACGTGGGCGCAGTTTTGATGGATGATTCAATGAACTGTATGAGCTTGCCATAGGTAAATGCATCAGTAAAAAACCACGCCCTAAGACATGGTTTTGTATTTTTACCAACGAATTGGCGTAACATGGGGGTTACTGGCTTTGAGATTCTCGTAAGTGCCTTTGACAAAGATGTCTTCATTAACGGTGCTGATGTTGGTATGACCGCAGAACGCCATCGTGATGTCGCACTCTTTGTAGATGATCTCTAAGGCACGGCGAACGCCATCTTCGCCATACGCCCCCAGACCATATAGGAATGAGCGACCTATCATCGTGCCTTTTGCTCCTAGTGCGATGGCTTTTAGCACGTCTTGACCTGAGCGGATACCACTGTCTAGCCAGATTTCGCATTTTGAGTTTTCTGCTTGTACCGCTTGCACACAGTCGGCAAGGCTAGCGATAGAGCTTGGGGCTCCGTCTAGCTGACGACCGCCGTGGTTGGAGATGACCATGGCGTCCGCTCCTGATTTGGCAGCCAAAATGGCGTCTTCGGGCTCCATGATGCCTTTGATGATGAGCGGGCCACCCCACAGCTCTTTGATACGAGCGACATCGTCCCAATTAAGGCTCGGGTCAAACTGCTCTGCCGTCCAAGATGATAGGCTAGACAAATCGCCCACCCCTTCGGCATGACCGACAATGTTGCGAAAGGTATGGCGTTTGGTGCCAAGCATATTAAAGCACCATTCAGGTTTGGTCATCAGATTGATGATGTTGGTTAGGGTAGGCTTAGGGGGTGCAGACAGACCATTTTTGATGTCTTTGTGGCGTTGTCCTAGCACCTGTAAATCAGCTGTTAGGATAAGGGCAGAGCATTTGGCTTCTTTGGCACGGCGAATCAGATTTTCCATGAATTTTTTATCACGCATGACATACAGCTGAAACCAAAATGGCTTGGTGGTGTTCTCTGCGACATCTTCAATAGAGCAAATACTCATCGTCGAGAGCGAAAAGGGAATGCCAAATTTCTCAGCAGCACGAGCCGCGTGAATCTCACCGTCTGCCCACATCATGCCTGTAAAGCCTGTCGGGGCGATTGCCACCGGCATATGCACGTCTTGCCCTATCATCTGTGTGGCAAGCGAACGACCTTCCATGTCAACGAGTACACGTTGGCGTAGCTTGATGCGGTCAAAGTCGGTTTCGTTATTGCGATAAGTGGTCTGTGTCCACGAGCCTGAGTCCACATAGTCATAGAACATGCGGGGTACTTTACGCTCGGCAATACGGCGTAGGTCTTCGATTTCGGTGATTTTACTTAAATCTGCCATAAAACAGCCTTAGTTTTTAAAGTTTTGAAAATGGGGTGTATTTTACAATAATTTATAAAAAATAACAAAAGGGATTAGGGCATGTTGAACATTGATAACATTTTATAAAACAAGATGGGAATTTGACAATATCAATCAATTTTTGCATGAAAAATGGCTATCCGACCACTTAATCATGTAGATTTTTAAGATTTTTAAAACTTAATCTCTTAAAATTAAGCGGTCGGATTGTTTTTCATAATAAAAACTTGTCTGATAGAAAACTCACAGCCTTTGTTTTTTCCTTGAAAAACGTGCGATTTTTCTTATTTTTCATTGCAAATACCAATGTTTAACACGCCCTATAAAACCCCTTTTGTTAAAATCATACTTAAGTTCGCTCACTCTTTTTGCTGATAACAGTCATGATGGCAAAGAAGGCAATCGCCCACAATGCTGCTGCAATCCACCATACAGGGTTAAAGATGAACGCCATGCCCACCAGACCTGCTTGTATTACATAATAACTCATGGCGATGAGTGTCTTACGAATAACCAAGCCTTCACGGTTCACCAGTCCGACCACCGCACAGGCAGCGACAACGTTATGCACGCTAATCATGTTACCAGCGGCACCGCCCACGGCTTGCAGGGCGACGACTTTGGCGGCGTCATTAGCACCTAGGTCAATCTGAGTGGCAGTGCTCCACTGAAAATGGCTAAACATCATGTTAGAGACGGTGTTTGACCCTGCAATGAACGCCCCCAATGCCCCAATCCAAGGCGACACGAGTGGCCACATATTTGCAAATACATCAGCAGCACCTGCCGCCAGTACTTTTGGCATGGCAAGAATCGGCTCGGCAACATCAGCAGGCGTGCCAGAGTTGATGAATACCTGCACCATCGGAATTGAGAACAGTAGGGCAGGGGCGGCGGCTATCATGGTTTTGCCAGAGGCTGACCAACTTTTTTTGACGGTGTCGCCTTTCATGCCAAACAAAAAGATGCAAATGATGGAGACAAGCAGCAGCACGGTCGCAGGCGAGTACAGTAGCTGTGTTTTGTTGGTGATACTGGTGTCTAGGATATTGCTAAATGTGATAACCGCATTACTGCTTAGCCAATCTTTTAATGGCTTGATGGTACGAGTGGCGATTAGAATACCGATGACCAGCAGATAAGGCGAGAATGCTTTAACCACAGAGAATTTGGCTTTTTCATTCACATCAATGTTGGTGGCGGCTAAGGTGCCCCTCCATTCTTCTTCCCATTTATCACGGCTTTCAAAGTCAAAGGTGTTTTTGGGGGTCAAAAAGCCCATTTTGGCAGCTGGCACGACAATAGCAAGACCGACCACGGCTCCGACCAAAGAAGGTAGTTCGGGTCCGACAAATTTGGCGGTCAAATAGTAAGGGATGACAAAGCACAGACCGGCAAAAATGGCAAAAGGAGCGGCTTCAAAACCTTGGCGAAACGAGCGTTTTACCCCAAAGAATTTGGTCAAGAAACAGCACAAAATCAGCGGAATCAAAAAACCCACCACTGAATGCACAAAGGCAACGTTTGCCCCGATTTGGATGATGTAATCATTAAAGGCAATGCCCTGCTGACTAATGGCAGCGGTTACATCTTCTTTATTTTCAAGCCCCGAGTTCACGCCGATAAGAATGGGCGTACCTACTGCTCCATAGGAGACAGGAGCGGACTGAATGATAAGAATTGCCATGACACACGCCATTGCAGGAAAGCCGAGTGCCAGCAGTAGGGGAGCTCCCACTGCTGATGGCGTACCCCAACCTGTGGAGCCTTCAATGAGTGAGCCAAACAGCCATGCCACAATAATCATCTGTACACGACGGTCAGGCGAGATACCCATAAAGCCTTGGCGGATGGCGACAATGGCTCCGCTCTCTTTTAGGGTATTAAGCAGTAGCACCGCAGCAAAGACGATGAATAGGACGTTGGCGGCGGTTAATACGCCATGAATGGTTGCAGCGGCAACTTGATTGCCAGCGGTTTGCCATACAAATAATGACAGCAAAGCTGTTGCAAAATACGCCACAGGCATGGCAATTTTGGCGGGTAGTCGCATGACGACCAATAAGGTAAAAACAATTAAAATTGGTAATAATGCCAAAAAGGTCAGCATATACACTCCTTTGTCCAACAAAGACTGTATGCCCATTTGTGTTATGATTTCAATTTTAAAAATCCATTAAAATTGTTGGGTCATACAAAATAACAATCGTTTGTGATGATTGATACATCACAAAGCCCTATTTTTGGTAAAATTTAGCAAATACCACAATATAAAAATGGTTATTAGCAATAAATCTCATTAGCTAAATAATGAGCCAAAGTGGTATTTTACTCAAAAATTTATTAAAAATAAATAGGGCGTACCTACCCTTGATAACATTTTTATAAAATAAGATGAGAATTTGACAATTTTAACCAATTTTTGCATGAAAAATGGCTAAATCTTGTGGCTCGAAGTCAAAAACTTGTCTGATAGAAGACTCACAGCCTCAAGTTTTTCCTTGAAAAACGGGCGATTCCCCTGCTTTTTTAAACAAGCATTTTTCATTGCAAATACCAAAGATGGGTACGCCCTAACAGATTTTAACCAATCATCACATTTTTATTGTTTTTTTTTCGATAAATTTTAAAAATTGATAAAAATATTTTATAAAAATCGGTGTGATGTACGATTTTGGCGTGCTTATCCGTGATGATTATTTGATAAAAGATGAACAATATCCATAATCCCAAACGGATAGCATAGTAGGCGGGTGGGGGTGATAAGAATGGGAATGAGCGTGCCCAGATGGTCTATCAGCTCTTCGCTGTCGGCAAGGTCAAGCACATGAATGGCAGGCATGCGTGGATGTATAGCTCGGGCTTGGGTCAGTAGGGCGTGGCTGGTGTGGCACAGATGACAGCCATCCGTGCCTAAAAGATACCAATCTGTGGTAGGATTGGATGTGTGGATGATTTGCTGGCTGTCTAAGCCTGTAAATGTCGCCAATAGTAGGGCATGAAACGTGCGGTATTCGTTATGAGCCAGGCAAGTTAGGGCGAAGCGGTCGTTTGTTAATTTTTGTAAGTATTTGATAAAATTAATATTATTCATAAAAATAAATGCCCCATAGCAAAAAATCGTGTAAAATAGGGCTTTTATTATAGCAAATACACCCCAAGTTTATTTTATTTTATGTTTAAAAAAACCACAAATACGCCGTCTCAGCCCAGTCCCGACTCACAAACACCCCCCAAACCCAAAAGACGGCGACTGGTGGCATGGCTGTGGCGATGGGTGATAGCTCCACTCTTGGTGTTGGTAATCAGCTTTCACCTGCTCATCGCCGCCATGCTTGGCGTGTGGAAAGTCGCCCCTGTCGGTAACTCCATGTTTATGGTTGCTCATCGCCTATCAGGGGGCGAGGTTGTGCAGGTATGGGTAGATTATGATGATATCGCCAAAGCGGTCAAACAGGCGGTGGTGGCGAGCGAAGATGCCAAATTTGCCACGCATAATGGCTTTGACATGGAAGGCATTGAGCGCGCCATTAAAGCAAACGAAGCAGGCGGGGCGGTGTCAATGGGCGGCTCGACCATCAGCCAACAGCTTGCCAAAAATCTGTTTTTGACATCGCACCGCTCCTATATCCGTAAGGGCGAAGAGGCGATTATCACGGTGATGATGGAGCAGATGTGGGACAAACAGCGGATTTTAGAGGTGTATCTGAACGTGGCGGAATTTGGCGAGGGCATTTATGGCATTGAGGCGGCGGCACGGCATTATTATGGCAAATCTGCCAAAAACCTAAGCCGTGAGCAGTCGGCATTGCTCATCAGCATGCTCCCCAATCCCAAATATTACCAAAAAAATCTCAATAACCGTCGCCTACAAAACAAAAAGCGGATTATCATGAAGCGTATGCCCAGTGCGGTATTGCCTTAAGTTACACCTTTTGATATAGCAAATCCCAAGACGCACGTCCATAATCCGCCCCACGTTTTTCGAATTTGGTGGCAGGGCGAAAATCAGGACGTGGCGAAAAGTTGCCTTTGCCTGCCATATTTTCAAACTCGCTCATGTTATCTAGCACTTCAAGCATCCACAAGGCATAATGCTCCCAATCGGTCGCACTGTGAAAAATCCCGCCCGTTTTTAGTTTGTCTGCCACCAAGGTCATGCGGTCGGTCGTTACAAAACGGCGTTTGTAATGTCGCTTTTTTTGCCACGGGTCGGGAAAATAAAGCTGTACCGTGTCCAAATGCTCACTAGGTAAATTGTTTAATAAGGCAATCGCATCGCCATTTAGCACCTTTAAATTAGTCAGTTCCAATTCATGAGATAGATAAGCAGTACGCCCAATGCCTGGTTCGTGGACTTCTATGCCGACAAAGTTACGAGCTGGCTCGGCTTGTGCCATTTCTACCAAGCTGTCGCCCATGCCAAAGCCGATTTCTAAGGTCAAAGGGGCGTTCTCGCCATTTGGTGTATCCTTAAAAAACACCCGCAAATCGGTGATGTTAGATACATCGCCCAATCTGCCCAAATCCTTACCATGATTGATGATGTACGGAGCAAAGGCAGGGTCGGTCAGGGCGGTCTCAGCATACTGGCTCAGGTGCGTTCGCCGTCTCATAAAGGTGGCGATGGCGTGGCTGTATTCGGTGGGCGTGCGAGCTAGGTTTTGGATTTCTTGGCTGATGGTATCCCGAGAGATGTCAGGGCTTTGGCGGTCGCCCCCAACAGGGGCAAGGGGGGCTTTTGGGGTGGATTGGTCTGGGTTAGTCATGGTATATTACCTAAAAAAGGCGTAAAATAGTGCCTATTATAAAGCATTCATGGGTTAAGTACAAAATTTATGTTTCGTTTGCCATTTTTAGAAGACACGACTCCGCCTCCATTTTATTTGCCCCACTTATCCGACAAAGAGCGGATTCAGCTTGACAAGTGGTTTATTGGCACACGCTCGCAAAGCTATTATTTAAAGCGGTTTGGGCAATTTGATAAGGCAGGCAAACTGCATGCTCGCTGGAACTGGTCGGCGTTTCTCACCACGTTTGGCTGGCTGTTATACCGCAAGCGTTATCTAGACTGCGTGGTGTATTGTGTGGCAGGGTGGTCGTTTATTAAGCTCAACATCGTCATCATTTTGGCGGTGTGTGAATTTTTATTTGTGGGTAAACTGCCTGATGACTATCAGATGTACACACGGCTCATGATAGCTGGGGCGGTGTGGCTGTTTTGGTCGGGCATGGTGGCACGCTGGGCGGACGCGTATTATTATCGCATGGCACGGCGTGAGATTGCCGATGCCGTGGAGCTATACCCTACTGACAAGAACGCTCAAAAGGCATATCTGGCAGAGCATGGCGGGGTCAGTGTGGTGGGGCTTGGCGTGGCGTTTGCCATGTTTGGGACGTTGCTTGCGATTATTGTATTGCAATTTGTGCCGATTATCGCCATGCAAAAAGAGCAGGCAGTGATTTTTGAGAGTTATCGCAGTACCAATGCCATTGCCAAGCGAGTGGAGCTCATCTATGAGCAAACAGGTAACTGCCCTGTGGGTCTGCCCGTTACTACCGACAACCAAAGGGTGAGCGTGGAAGTGGTGGCAAGCCTGCCCTATGCCAAGACCGATTGTGCGGTGGTGGCAACGGTATCAGGGGCAAGTTATCCGGTGCGGTATTTAAACGGTCGGCATTTGGCAATTTATCATCAAATAGATGATAATTCGTGGCGGTGTCAGACATCGCTAAATAAAAAACAAACACCAAAACGTTGTGTGGGGTAGCTTCACTCCAAACTCACAAACACTAATTCAGGACGGTTAAACAGACGTGGCACTCTCGTGCTTTCTCGTGCCAAGCCACGGCTCACGATAAATTTGGTGTTATTGTCATTGGCAAATTCATAAAGTCCGCCTGCATATTTGGGGAATAGCCCTTGATTGGGAGCGTACACGCCATTGATAACGAATGGCACTCGCCATTGTCCGCCATGAGCATGACCTGCCATGATGATATCAAAAGGATAATTAAGATACGTGTCAATATGCTCGGGGCGGTGGGTTAATAAAATATGGACGTGATTTTTAGTATCATTATTTAAATTATCCGTTACTGTTTTTAAATCCTTATCAAACGCTCCGCCGTCTGGGTCAGATATGCCATGAATGACGACATTGGTGTTTGGCACGGATATACTTTTGCCATGAATGATTGATACACCATGAGTGTGAATTTTACCCATAACTTTATTATAATCCGGCTGACTTAGCCAATTTTCATGATTGCCGTCCACATAATAGGTTGGGGCAATATCGGGTAATTGGCTCAATAATTCATCAGCATTATCAAAAGGCATTTTATCATCATAAATATCCCCGCCCAATAATATCACGTCAGGCTGTTTTTGTTTTAAACCATCTATCAGCCATTTTTGATTATCGCCATAATAACAAGCGTGCAAATCGGTAATTAGGGCGATATTTAATGCCTTATCACTTTGATAGCCGATATTATCAAATTTATAATCCACCACTTTTAATAAATTGCTATAAATAATAATGGCAACTATCATCAATAAAGCGATGAGTATTCTTATTATCGCTTTTTTATATTTGTTAAAAAATATCATGGCAATATCCGCTCTCTCTCCCAACCGTTTTCGCCTTTGCGATAGACAATGCGGTCGTGCATACGGTTGGCTCGCCCTTGCCAGAATTCTATTTTATCCACCAATAGGCAATATCCGCCCCAAAACTCAGGCTTGGGGATATGCTCGCCAAACTGCTCGGATAATTTGGCAAAATCGCTCTCCATGACTTCACGGCTCTCTACCACGCCACTTTGGGGGCGACTGACCCACGCCGCCAGCTGGCTGTCTTTGGGGCGGGAATGGTAGTAGGCTTCTGATTTTTGAGTGGATAATTTTACCACACGCCCAGACGCTCGCACTTGACGTTCTAGCGTATGCCAAAAAAACAAGGCTTCGGCAAAGGGATTGTCCGCCAAATCCTGCCCCTTGTCGCTGTCATAATTGGTATAAAAAATCATTTCCATGTCATCGCCCACAGGCACAATCTCACGCATGAGTAGCGTTCGCACCGATGGACGCCTATCCGCCCCACAAGTGGCAAGCGAAAAGGCATAGGCTTCGCCGATTTGTTCAGCTAGGGCTTCGCTCATCCATTTTTGGAGCAATGGATAAGGGGTGTCGCCAATGTTTTTTTCAATGAGTTCGTCTTTTTCGTAGGACAGACGGCTGGCACTAAAATCAATTCCCATAGAAGTTACCTTTTTTGATTTAATGGTTTGTTTTATAAGTTTTGCAAAATTCTATCGCTTTAGGATATTCGGTAATTTGTGTTGGATTAACTTGATGTAAATGCCAATTGGGGCTATGTTGCTCTATCAAATCGTATTCAGCCCCAGATAAAGTTGCAGGACAAACAGCCTTTGCTTGTTCAGTTGTCTTATTTACTGTTTTTATATTAAATAAGATACTCTCAAGACCTAAGGAATTATCATCATAAAACATGCACATTCTGCCATACAAAATTGCATCAGACATCGCAAAAATCGCTTTCGTGCATTCATTATCAATAAAATGTTCTGTATTTTGATTGGCGCTATCAACATTGGCATTTGCTCATACCGCCAATAAAATTCCTATTATGACAAAAATTTTCATTTAACAACCTTTATTGCAACTGTTTTAATTTATCTTGACTTGGTAATTCAAAAGGCGGATGTGTACTAATATCCACCAGTACAATTTCATCATCAAAGCGTTGATAATGCAGAATACATTCGCTCGTCATATCGCCATCATCGCCCACATATTCAGGAATGCCTATATGATAATGCCACAAACAATGTTTTTGGGCATAATCAAAATTGGCTCGCTCTTTTTTGGTGTGGGGATTGGTTGGGGCGGAGGATTTATTACGACCTTGCAGACCACGCAAGCCGTGTTGTTGAATTTGTTGGATAAATAGAGCGATTTTTATGCGGTCTGCGTGTGAAAGTAGGGCAAGTTGTTCGTCAAAGGCAAGACTTGTTTTCACTTTCATCTTGCACCGCCCAGCCAATCTGCCAGCTGTTCTACGCTGTCAAAATGGGGTATAGGGGTAGAACCGCTTTTGATTGATTTATCCAATTTCTCAATATCAAAATGATGTTGATAAAACCAATCATAATAAGCGTCTTCATCATCTTTGGTAAAAGTAGAGATAAGCAATTCATCAACCGTCATACCTGCTTGCTCGGCTTTGGCGGTAATCAGCTCTATGGTGGTTGGGGGTAGGTCTAATATCATGGGTTTTTCTCTTTTAAATATTAAAATGATATTTTTATTAAGGGTATTTTTAAATATAGATTTTAAAATTGGATATGTAGGGGCAATTTATTCGCCCAAATGTTAAATTTACCATAAGGTAAATTCAATTCACCCCACACACTCATTTTAAATTATCTATGATTTAAAATCACCCCAACACCGCCTTTACCTTATCCGCCAATGACGTTGCCAATGTTTGTGCCGTATCGCCATCTTGGGCTTCAACCATGACCCGAATCACAGGCTCGGTGCCTGATTTACGGATTAGTAGTCGCCCTGTACTGCCAAGCTCGCTCTCGGCTTGGGCGAAGGTGGATTTTAGCTCGTCATTGTCATAAGGGTCGCTCATTTTGGCTAGGCGGACGTTGATGAGCGTTTGGGGATATGGGGTGTAATCCTTTGTTAAATCGGAGAGTTTACCGCCTTTTTTGACCAAAACCGCCAGCACCTGCAAGCCTGCTACAATGGCATCGCCCGTGCGGGATTTATCAAGGCAAAGAATATGCCCCGATGACTCTCCGCCAATGGTGTAGCCGTGTTTTTCTAGCTCTTGCATGACGTAGCGGTCGCCCACTTTGGCACGGATAAAGTGGGTGCCTTGATTTTTAAGTAAGTTTTCAAGTGCCATGTTGCTCATCAGCGTACCGACCACGCCAGCAGGCTTTTCGTCCGCTCCATTGGCAAGGATGTATAAAATGCTGTCGCCGTCCAAAATTTGCCCGTTTTCATCCACCATCACAATGCGGTCGCCGTCTCCGTCTAGGGCAATGCCCAAATCGGCTTTGTGTTCTAGCACTAGGCGTTGCAAGGCTTCGGGGTGGGTTGAACCGCAGCCCGCATTAATATTTGTACCGTTTGGCGTGTTGGCGTGGGCGATGACACTTGCTCCAAGTTCACGCAAAACCCGTGGGGCAACGCTGTACCCTGCTCCGTTGGCACAGTCCACCACAATGGTTAGCCCACGCAGGTCGTATTGGTAGGGGAATGAGCCTTTGCAGTACTCAATATAACGCCCCTTAGCGTCATCAATGCGGTAGCTTTTGCCAAGCTCGGTGGGGTAGTGTTCAAGGCGTGAAAGCGTGTCGCCATGTATCATCTCGTCCAATTTGGCGTTAATGGCGGATTGGGTTTCGTCTGAGATTTTTTTGCCTTCGCCTGAGAAAAACTTTACGCCATTGTCGCCATAAGGGTTGTGGCTCGCCGAGATGACCACGCCCATGTCGGCGTGAAAACTTCTTGCCAAATGAGCAATGGCAGGTGTTGGCAAAGGCCCGAGTAGGTGTACGTCCACGCCTGCCGAGTTAAATCCTGCTTGCAAGGCGGATTCAATGACATAGCCCGACAGACGGGTGTCTTTACCGATAACCACGCTGGGTCGTCTGCCTGTGATGTTTTGGGCGGTCAAAACCTGCCCTGCGGCATAGCCCAATCTTAATAGAAAATCAGGGGTAATGGGAAATTGTCCAAATGCCCCACGAATGCCGTCTGTGCCAAAGTAGCTCATGATGATTGCCTTTTAAAATTAAAATGATAAGAAAAAATAATCCTAAGTATACCGCCAAATTATTCTCTAATTCAATACTTTTTCAGTAGTATAAAAGTTAATCATAAAAACAAGAATTTTTATCAAAATTTACAAAAGCCTTGTTTAAATTGCAAATTTTTGCCACAATATAGCATTTTTTCATCACGGAACCATTCATGACAAATCTTAACCCACACCCTGCCTTTACCCTAAAATCTAAGCACCACATAGAAGCCCTTGATATCACGGTGCTACTTTGCGAGCATACTGCCACAGGGGCAACTCATTATCATCTGGCATGTGATAATGACGAAAACGCCTTGATGATTGGCTTTGCCACCCAGCCCATGACTTCTCGGGGCGAAGCTCATATTCTAGAACACGTTGTCTTGTGCGGTTCACAAAAATACCCTGTACGAGACCCGTTTTTTAGCATGATTAAGCGGTCATTGCAGACCTTTATGAACGCCATGACGGCAAGTGATTGGACGGTGTACCCCTTTGCCAGTCAAAACAAAAACGATTATTTTAACCTATTATCCGTCTATCTTGATGCGGTGTTTTTCCCCAACATTCACGAGTTAGATTTTGCCCAAGAAGGCATTCGTTTGGAGCTTGACAAGCAGGGGCGACCTGAATATCACGGCATTGTCTTTAATGAGATGAAAGGGGCGATGAGTGGCGAGATTGACCAGCTTTACTATGCTTTGGCACCACACCTGTATCCGACCACGACTTATCATTATAACTCAGGGGGCGACCCAAAAGAGATTGTGAAGCTGACCCATGCTGATTTGGTCAATTTTCACAAGACTCATTATCACCCATCTAACGCCATTATCATGAGTTTTGGCGACATTGACGTGGCGGACATTCAAGCACGCCTGCACGATGATGCCCTAGTGCGTTTTGATGATGCTGAAAAGCCGTCTCGTGGCAAACAGTTCGTCTCCATGACCGAGACTCGCCTAAATGAGCCTGTGCAAGTCTATGACACTTATACCGCTGACGTGAGTGGCGAGAAAATGACCCATAACGTGTTGGCGTGGCTACTACCAAGCATTACCGACCCCAAACAGCGTCTGGCACTTCGCCTCATGGAGGGCGTGCTGATAGAACACGCAGGCTCGCCCCTAAGAGCGTATCTTGACAGCTCGCCACTTGGCACGTCCGCAAGTCCGCTACTGGGCTTGGACGACAGTCATTATGAAATGGCGTTTTATGCAGGCGTGCGTGGTTCGGAGCGTGAGCTTGCCGATGACGTGGAAAACGGCATTTTGGAGCTACTTCGTTCTGTGGCAGAAAACCCCATTGATAATGAGACCATACAGACCATTTTGCATCAGATAGAGCTAGACCAACGCCATATCGGGGGCGACAGTATGCCTTATGGCTTGACACTCATGCTTGAAGGGTTTGGTACGGCACTGCATGGCGGTAATCCTGTGGACATGTGGGAGATTGATGAACATTTGTCGTGGCTATCGGAGCAGGTCAAAGAGCCAAATTGGGTGCAAAATCTCATCAAAACGCACCTGATTGACAATCCGCACCGAGTTCGCCTAACTCTATCGCCTGACAAGGACAAAGCCCAACGCCTGATAGACGATGAAAAGGCAAGTTTGGATAAGCTAAATACCACGTTAAGCGATGAGGATAAAGCACTCATTCGCCAAAAGTCTGCCGAGCTTGCCACACGCCAAGCGATGATAGATGACGTGGATATTTTGCCAAAAGTGGGGCTAGATGACATTCCCAAAGCGATAAAATTCGCCCACGCCAACAAACAGCCGATAACCATTGGGCAAGACGAACGTACACTTTATGAGTATCATGCAGGGACAAATGGACTGTATTATTATCAAGTAGTGCTTGATTTAAATGATAATTTAGGCATTTTAAATAATCCGCTGCTGCCCCTATATCTAGGGCTGTTGTCCGAGCTAGGTACGGATAGGTATGACGCACGCACGTTCCAAGCGGTGCAAGCGTCCGTTTCATCAGGCGTTACTGCTCGCATTTCACAGCGTACCGACCGCCATGATAAGGAGGCGATGACAAGCTATCTAGTAGTGGCGACCCGTGCCTTAGCTCGTAAGCCTGAGGCGGTGGAACTGGTAAGCGACGTGCTAAACAACACCATTTTCACCGAAACCGACCGCATGAGCGAGCTGTTACAGCAAAAACAAGCGTCTTGGCAATCACGCCTATCAGCAAGCGGACACAGCTACGCCATTCAGACCGCCAGTCGGAGCATGAGCAAATTATCATCGTTAGAATACCGTTATTCGGGCTTACCTGCCCTGTCGGCACTAAAATCATTTTTAAAACAAAGTGAAACCGACCAAGCGGTTTGGCAAACGCTATCAGCACGCCTAGCCCAAATCCATGAGCAAGTACAAAACCTGCCCAAAGACGTGATTTTGGTGTGTGAGTCGGACAAGGCGGACGAGTTAAAGGCGGTGATAAAAGACGTGCTAAACACACCGCATAAGCCTGTCAAATCGTCTGTCGTAGTACATGATACGCTACTAGCGTTTGATGAGCTTTCTAACAGCGATGACAATAAAGACATCGCATGGCTTATCGCCACCAATGTCTATCATAATGCCGCAGCCTACCCTGCGACCACATCGGGGCATGAGGACACACCTGCCTTGACAGTGCTGGCTCCGTTTTTAAGAAATGGCTATCTGCATTCGGCAATCCGCGAAAAAGGCGGAGCGTATGGCGGTGGGGCGAGTTTTGATGCCAATTCGGCAAGTTTTCGCTTTTATAGCTACCGAGACCCGCACTGCGTGGCGACTTTTCTTCATTTTGAAAAGAGCATTGACTGGCTACTTGATAACGACCATGACGCTGATAAGTTGGAGGAGGCGATTTTGGGGATTATCGGCGGTATGGACAAACCTGCGTCCCCAGCAGGCGAGGCGGTCAAGGCGTGTTTTAGCGAACTACACGGACGCACCAAAGAAATGCAAGAAGCCATACGAGCCAAGCTGTTGGCGGTTACGATAGACGACCTAAAACGAGTGGCACACACGTATCTAAAAGACAAGCCTCATGTTAAGGCGAGCCTTGCTCCGCTTGAAAAAGAGAGTCAAATGGCAGAACTTGGGTTTGATTGTCATAAGATTGGTTAAGATTGTTTTAAGTCAAGCAAAAACCCCATGCCGTGTGGTGTGGGGTTTTGGTTTGTGTGGTATTTATATGCTTTTTAATAAATTTTGTAACGCAAGCCCTGCATTGTCCGTTTTCATAAATTGCTCACCGATAAGGAAATGATGAATGTCATGCGACTGCATCAGGTGTACATCGTCCGCCCCATGAATGCCACTTTCGCTGACAATAAGTGCGTCATCACCCACATTTTCACGCAAGGTCTTAGCAAGGCGAATGGACGTGTTCAAATCCACATCAAAGGTATTCAGATTGCGGTTATTGATGCCATAAATGTTGTGGGTGGATTTGGGCAATTTCAATGCACGAGCTAGCTCATTTTCATCATGAATCTCAATCAGCACGTCCATGCCAAGCTCTATCGCCACCTTGTGCAAATGTGTCACGGTCTCATCATCAAGGCATGCCATGATAAGCAAAATACAATCCGCCCCAAGCGTTCGGCTTTCATAAATGTGGTACTCGTCCACCATAAAATCTTTACGCAAGGCAGGCAAATTACAAGCGTTTTTGGCTTGGATAAGATAGTCATCATGCCCAAAAAAATACTCACGGTCGGTTAAAACAGACAAACAAGTTGCCCCTGCCGACTCGTAGCCTTGGGCGGTGGCAATGGGGTCAAAATTTTGGCAAATCACGCCTTTGGACGGGCTTGCCTTTTTTATCTCGCTAATCACGCCGATTTTGCCTTGCTCCACCGCTCGCAGGGCATTGGCAAAACCACGCACAGTAGGGGCGGATTTGGCTTTTTGTTTTAATTCATCAAGGCTGATTTGGGTGCGAGCTTGGGCGATTTCTTGGTGTTTGGTGGCAACAATTTTTTGTAAAATGGTGGGGGTTGACATGTTTTTCCTTTTAAAATTTTTTAAATTTGAAAATATAATTTGGGTGAATTGTAATTTGCCCCTACATATCCTATTTTAGGCGTTAAACGTCTGGGTAAATGCCACAAATTCCTGCATTTTTTGCCATGCCTTACCACTTGCTAGGGCCTCTTTGGCAAGGGCGACACCGTCTTTAAAGTTGTCTGACACCCCTGACAGATACAGGCTTGCCCCTGCATTTAGAGCGATAATATCACACGCCTTTTGGGTGCGTGAGTCGGTTTTCCCTTGTAGGGCAGATTTGATAAGGTCAAAACTTTCATCAGACGAGCCAACCGACAAGCCGTCAAGCGACTGCATGGCAATGCCGACATCGGTGGGGGTAATTTTAAAGGTAGTTACCTTACCGTCCTTGTATTCCGATACTGTTGTGGGTGTGGCAAGGCTTATCTCGTCCAAGCCGTCATCAGAATGCACGACCCACACATGGCGATTGCCAAGTTTGCCCATGACGTGAGCGAGCTTTTCGCACAATGCCACATCATACACCCCAAGCAAGGTGTTTGGGGTAGACGCAGGGTTGGTCAAAGGCCCTAGAATATTAAAAATTGTCCGCACCTTCAACGCTCCACGCACCGCCTTGGCATGACGCATGGCGGGGTGATGATTGGGGGCGAACATAAAGCACACCCCTGTATTTTTAGCACAGTCGGCAACTTGGCTTGGGTCAAGGGCGAGATTCACGCCTGCACTTGTGAGCAAATTGGACGCACCCGAACGGCTTGACACGCCTGTGCTACCGTGCTTGGCGACCACACCGCCACAGACCGCCACCACAAAGGCGGATGCTGTGGATACGTTGAACAAATTCGCCCCATCTCCGCCCGTTCCCACGATATCCACCGCATTATCCACGTCCAAAGTAACGGCATTGGCAAACGACCGCATAACACGAGCAGAAATGGCAACCTCGTCCACCGTCTCGCCCTTGATACGCCAAGCCGTGATAATGGCGGACAGTAGCACATCGGGGCATTTGCCTGTCATGATAAGGGTCATGAGCGTGGCGGTGTCGTCATCGCTTAGGTTTTCGCCATTGATTAGGGTGTTTAGGGTGTGTACCAAAAAGGCGTGAATGTCGTGGTCATTTTTTAACATGGATTTCCTTTTAAATTTTTTTAAACGAATAATTTTACCGAATTTGGGCGAATAAATTGCCCTTACAATACTGTTTTTAAATAAAAAATCACGCCACCGTTGGCAAAGTTTCATCATCTAGCACAGCAAGCCCACAGCGTTTTAAAAAGTTGTTAAAAAGCTGATAACCATGCTCGCTTAAAATAGACTCTGGGTGAAACTGCACGCCTTCAATGTCTAGCTCTTTATGACGAACACCCATAATCTCGCCCATAGAGCTGTCTGCATTTTGTGTCCAAGCGGTGATTTCTAGGCACTCAGGCAACGTGGCTTTGTCAATGACCAGCGAATGATACCGTACCACTGACACAGGTTTTGGCAAGCCATGAAATACGCCCATATCCTTATGATACACGTCTGATAATCGTCCGTGCATGACCTCGCCTGCTCGCACGACATTGCCCCCAAAGGCTTGCCCAATGGCTTGATGACCCAAGCACACGCCCAAAATGGGAATTTGCCCACCAAAATGCGTCAAAATCGGCACCGTAACCCCCGCCTCGGTCGGCGTGCAAGGGCCGGGCCCTAGGATAATGGCTTGAGGGGCAAGAGCGGTTATCTCATCAATGGTAATCTCGTTGTTGCGTTTTACCACAATGTCCTGCTTTAACTCGCCAAAATACTGAACAATGTTGTAAGTAAAACTGCAATAGTTATCTATCATTAAGAGCATTTTTAAAATATCCTGTTGATTTTATTACATATTTTATCTTATTTTAGAAAACTACACTCAATATTACACTCAAAAACAAAAAGCACACCCTGTTTGAGTGTGCTTTTTGTTATTTTTGCTCAATGAATGTTTTGACATTGTTTTCTAACCAGTAAGGGTAAGGGTCATGCCCATCTTCTTTCGGTATTTTACCACTCTTTCGCCATCTGTCAAATGTTGAGCGTGTTTTTCCCAATAATTTGCAAAATTCGGTAATTCTAACTCGTCTTTGTATGGTCATTCAATTCTCCCTAAAAATTTCTTCAAAATCTCATAAAGCCCGTGATACGGCATGAAATTCACCCCATGCCAAAACGCACAAAATACATAATAATGCTTAACACAGGGGCTGATATAGTGGGGCAGGTCGCACACATTAATCGCATAGCCCTTTATTCTTGGATAGACATACATGACTACTCCTTTGGTGGCTTAGG
>NZ_MUXV01000029.1 GCF_002014975.1 Moraxella bovis | reverse complement strand
GTGATTGTCATGGACAATGCCCCTTTTCATAAAAACAAAAGAATCCAAAAGCTACTAAACAGGCATGGACATCGTTTATTGTTCTTGCCTCCTTACTCTCCTGACTTAAACCCCATTGAGTATCAATGGAGTCAAGCTAAGTCTTTAAGACAAGGCTGGATGACTGATGATTTGGATGAACTGTTTTGGAACATGGGGATGTGTGGTGATTTTGTGGTTTTTTGAGTGTACTTTTTAGACTACTACCTTTATATTTTGTTGGTTTTTAATGTAAAACAGCATTAGAATTTGGAATGGTCTAATCAAGACAAAGAATGATTGATGTTTGCTTTATCTTAAAATTTATTAAAAATTAATAACATGAATTCATGACAAGCTCATAATTATGATGAATTCATAAATGATATTAATGATTGTCAAACCAATAGAAGTTAAGATAATTTTTATTTATATTTAAAAATAACAATTTTTTTTAAAAAATACTAAATAAAAGCACCAAATAGCACTTAAATAATAAATTAAATATTGATTTATTAGCAAGAATTAACCCAAATGATTTGTATAATTTATCAGAAATGAGAATTGTATGAGAAATCTATGGCAGTTTAAAGAAAAATACAAAAGGTGGGCATGCCCCAGCAATTTTAAAGTTTCTTGGGTGTAAATAGTGTTATAAAGGGTAGGCATGCCCTAATTTAATCAATGCCAAATGACTTGTTATTTGTGGCAATTTTGCTGGATTTTTGTTATAAATAAAAGTAATTTTTATTCATTTTTGTAACAAGCAATCAATGCGTATTTAAATACCCCAATACCGTCTTTGCCGAACGCTCAACGTCTGACGCGTCAAGCCCACGCACTATCATGATAAGACGAGTCACATCATCCTGCCAAATGGACGCTGGCAGGTGTTCGGGTGGGTATAAGCAGTGCTGAACGCCTTGGAGTAGCATGGGTTTGTCAATACCTTGTAGGTGTAGCACCCCTTTTAGGCGTAAGATGTGTTCGCCATATTGGTCAAGTAGCAGGCTAAGCCACAGCCCAAAGGCAAGCCAATCGATGGGTGTGTCAAAGGTCAGGACAAGGCTTTGGGCGTGGGCGTGGGTGTCCTGCTCGTTTTTGAGAAAAAACGTGGGTCTGGGCAGGACATCAAAGGTCTTGGCAAATAACGCCTGCATGTTAATAAAGTCATCTGCCTGTACTTGGATGGCGTCAGGATTGACCTTGTGCATGAGTGCTTGGGTGGTTGCCATGTTATCTGCTTGACACAAATCGGTCTTTGACAGCACATACTGCTGACAGGCGATGACTTGTGGTAGCCATTCGGGGGCGGTGGTCGCTTGGGTAGGGGCGTGCTGAGCGTCGATGATGGTGGTCATGCCATGCAGGGCAAATCGCCCTTTTAGGTGCATGTCTTGGCTTAAGGTGGATAAGATGGACGCAGGGTTGTCAAGCCCCGTGGTCTCGATGAGAATCTTATCGAAAACAAGGCTGTCTTTGTTCAAATCAAGCACGGACAACAAGGTGTCTTTGACATCGGTCAGCACGGTACAGCACATACAGCCCGATGGTAGCAGGTAGGTGCTGTCATTGATGGGTTTGACCAGTAAATCATCCAGTCCTACTTCGCCAAACTCATTGATGAGTACTAGGGTTTTGGCGTTTTGGTCGTTTTTTAGGATGTGCTGGATAAAGGTGGTTTTGCCACTGCCCAAAAATCCTGTAACGATATGAATGGGGACTTTGTTCATGACTGGATTTCCAAAGCACTTAAAAACTGCTCGTCTAACACATCAATGGGTTTGCCCGTTAGTGTGTGAATCTGCCCCCACAGCTCGCCCAGCCCATTTGCCATGGCTTGTTTGCCTGTTGGGGTCTGCACCAGATAATTGACACCATGAACATCGGATATTTGTATGCGATGGGGCTTGGCAAGGGCGTTGATGAGTTTGAGCCTGCGATAACGCTCTTGGCGACGTGGCAACTCGGACAGGCTTGCCGTCCAGTCGCTCTGTTCTTCGATGAGTCCGCAAAGTCCGCACATGGGTATTCTCGTGATGATGGGATGGTAGAAAAGTTAAGTACCGCTTTGCTAGCTTGCACCCACAAATTGGACTTAACTGGCGGTTGTCAAAATCGCTATTTTTGACGGGGGTAACGTTTGGTAAAGTCATCAGCGATTTGGTTCATCGTGACAAACTTAACGCCGTCATGGGCTTTAAAATGCTTAATCAAGCGTTCAAGCATGAGTAGCACCTGTGGACGTCCCGACACATCAGGGTGGATGGTGATGGGGAAAACTGCATAATCCATCTCACGATACACCCAATCAAACTGGTCTCGCCACATCTCTTCTAGATGGCGTGGATTAACAAAGCCGTGTGAGTTTGGTGATTTTTTGATGAACATCATCGGGGGCAAATCGTCCAAATACCAGTTGGCAGGAATCTCAATCAAATCCGTCTCTTGTCCACGCACCAAAGGTTTCATCCATGTATCGGGGTGCTGACTGTAATCAATCTTCGTCCAGCTATCACCCACACGCACATAATAAGGCGTAAAGTCGTTGTGCATGAGACTGTGGTCGTATTTAATACCTTTTTCAAGCAATAGCTCATTGGTAACAGGGCTAAACTCCCACCACGGGGCGACATAGCCTGTCGGGGCTTTGCCAGCTAGCTCGGTAATCAGGGCGAAGGACTTGTCTAGTACCGCTTGTTCCTGCTCACGAGTCATGGCGATGGGGTTTTCGTGGCTGTATCCATGAATGCCAATCTCATGCCCTGCGTCAGCGACCATTTGCATTTGTTTGGGAAAGGTTTCGACCGAGTGACCAGGGATAAACCATGAGGTTGTCAAGCCTTCTTTGTCAAACAAATCAAGCAGGCGAGGCGTACCCACTTCGCCAGCGAACAGCCCACGAGAGATGTCATCTGGCGAGTCTTCACCGCCATACGAACCAAGCCAGCCTGCCACGGCGTCAACATCAACGCCAATGGATACAAAGATTTCTTTTGCCATAACAGCTCCTTAAAAATGCAGGTTATCCTGCGGTTAAAATTTATTGACATGACATCATTGCGGTTCGATTTGTAATGATTGAACATATCGCCAATTATCATCAAACCCTTTAAGACAAATACGTCTGTATCACATGCCCCGACATGAGTACCTGTCGGTCGCTTCCTGTTACCCCCGCCACAGAAGCCCCAATGGGCAAGCCCTGAGCGTCCGTGCCGATGGGCAGGCTTAGGGTCGGCATGTCTAAAAAGCTACCAATCATGGTAAAGTTTAGGGTCTGGGCATTGATATGAGCAAAATAGTCATCATCGGCTTCTAGCTTGGCAAGCACAGGGGCGGTATGGCGGACGGTTGGCATGATAAACAGACGATTGCCAAGCTTATGCATGAGAGCCTGCTGATAAACGGTTCGGCGAGCATATAGGCGGATTTGGGTGCTGGCTTTGATGTCTTTGGCAAGCATGAGTCGGGTTCTGACCCGTCTGTCTAGCTCATCGGCTTGGGGGCTATGCAGTAGCTCTTCGTGCAGAGTATAGGCTTCGGCAGAACCAAGCCACTGCTCATTGATACAGGCGAGTGTGTCATGCAGTGCCGTGATGGTCTCTGTCCTGATATAAAAGCCTGCCTTTGTCAGTGTCTGCACCCACTCATGAAAACACGCCTGTACATCATCATCTGCCAAGGCAACGATGGCAGGGTCAAACACGAGTGTGGGCAAGGCGTGAGATTGGGCAAGGCGTGTGGGATGGTCATCATCAAGCCAGTCTAGACAAGGCTGATGATCAAGTAGCTCATCAATGAGTAGGCAGTCTATGACGTCATGAGCGATAGGACCTAGGGTGTCTAGTGAATCGGCTAGGGGGAATACGCCTTGCTTGTCATAACGCTGACGACTGGCACGAAATCCCACCAAGCCATTAAAACTGGCAGGAATGCGAATCGAGCCTGCGGTATCCGTCCCCATGGCAAGCGGGACAATGCCATGCCCGACCACCGTTGCCGACCCTGATGATGAGCCTCCTGCCACGTGGTCAGGATTGGTAACATTGGTTGGGGTGCCAAAATGGGGATTTAGCCCCAATCCTGAATAGGCAAATTCGGACAGATTGGTCTTGCCCACACAAGTCAAGCCCATATGGTGCAAGGTTGAGACAACGTGTGCGTCCTGCGTGGCAGGTGGGGCGTGCATTCTAAGCTTTGCCCCTGCGGTTGTGATGGTCTGCTTGATGTCAAACAAGTCTTTGTAGGCGATGGGTATCCCGTCAAATATGGATAAGGGATTGCCCCGTTGCCAACGGATTTTGGCGGACTGGGCTTGGGCGTAGGCAAGCTCTTTGGTTAAGCTGATGAACGCATTGGGGGCGTCATCGATATGCTCATACAGCGTGTCTAATACCTTGATGGGGCAGGTGTCGCCTGTGGCATAAGCATGGGCAAGGTCAAGGGCGGTCATGGCTGGCTGATGATGAATGAATACACAGCCAGTGTACGCTTATTTTAATGGGTAGTTAAGTTATCATTTGGTGGTAGTTTCTTACAGTTTGGTATCAGTAATGTGTATTAGGGCGTGCCTACCATTGATAACATTTTTATTGGAATTTAATAAAAAATTGATGATTTAATTAATTTTTGCATGAAAAATGGCTAAATCTTGTTTTTCATCGTCAAAAGCTCGTTTGATAGAACAGCTATCAAACTTCACTTTTTCCTTGAAAAACGGGCGATTTTTCTCATTTTTCATTGCAAATACCAACGGCAGGCACGCCCTAATATAACATTATGTTTTTACCATGTTACTCATGACCGCCCTTGTTTTATCAAAACGGCTTTACCACCACCAAAATGACCACCGCAATTAAGATAAAGACAGGGATTTCATTAAACCACCGCCAATAGACGTGGGTTTTTAGTTTGGGGTTGTCGGCAAGGCGAAGACGAAATCGTCCGCAAGCGATGTGATAGATGGTAAGTAGGATAACGAGCGTGATTTTGGCGTGTAGCCAGCCTTGGGTTTTGTAGATTTGCCAATTCATGATGATCATAGACAGCCCCAGTACCCACGTTGCCATCATCGCAGGATTCATGATGCCACGGTAGAGTTTACGCTCCATGATAGCAAACCGCTCTTGGCTAATCTTATCATCGCTCATCGCATGATAAACAAACAGCCGTGGCAAATAAAAAATCCCTGCAAACCAGCAAACCATGGCGATGATGTGAAAGGCTTTGATGTACTCAAACATAGATTTTTGGCAAAATAAAAAGTGGCATGATACCACTTTTTATCTTTAAAAGCCAATCAAAACATCAAGCGAACCCCAAGCGAACCACCCACGTCTGTATCGCTGTCTTGGTGGGTGGCGTGAACGCCTGCATGAATATTTGCCTTGCCAAGTTGCCCTTGTACGCCCAGATGAGCGGTGGTGGCGTGAGATTTGTCGGTGCTAACGCTTGTATTAAAGCCCTTCGTGTATTCACGAATGGAGGTTAAAGTGGCATTAATGGTGCGTTCATCATCGTTAAACTCATGAGCGTGAGCGATACCGCCCGTCAGAGTCAAAGCAGGGCTAATCGGATAAGCCACATCGACGCCAATCTCGCCTTGTAGGGACTTTTGTTCTTGCTCGCCAAAACGCATGGCGGTGGATAAAGTTGATTCGCTCTCGGTCATGTCATTTACTTTGACTTTTTGGGCATGTACGCCGATAAGCGGACGCACGGTGGCTTTGCCCATGTCTATGCCATAGCTGGCTTGTAGCCCTGCATGAAAACGTCTGGCGGTGGTATCTGCGGTGTGCGAACGGCTTGCCCCCTCCCAGTCGATATGGCGGTGCGTATCCACGCTAAGTCGGTCGATACCTGCCACGCCTTTTAGACGGACATTGCCGATGTCATGGCGATGATACAGCCCCATGCCAATGGTTTTGACATCTGATGATAGGGTGTCATCCAGCACATAATCTTGGTTTTGGTGGCTCAGATACGCCCCTGTATGGCTTGATGAACCTGCCACGTCCAAGCCGATTTGGGTGGTGGGGTCGGTACGGTCGCTGGCATAGACGTTTGCCCAAATGCTGTGCTGTGAGCCACTAAGCCTGTCAAGCTGACGGTAAACATGACGGTCGTGGGCTGAACCTGTTTTGACAAGCTCGCCTGAGAGTTTACCCATGTGAGTAGGGGCGTCCATGATAGAACGGTAATACTGTGCCAAAATGCGGTGCGTGCGTCCCGATGGGTGAATGTCATCGGCAAAGGCGTAGGTGTCATTTGCCCCGTTTTCTATAAGATTGGCTTTGGTACATGCCAAGGAAGTAGAAGCCACATCATCCGCCCCTGTGGTACGAGCGGGCATTTGACACGCCACGCCTTGCGTGTTTTTAAAACCAAAGGCTTCTTTATTTGTGGTCGCTTCTTGGAGTAGGGCAAAGGTGTTGGCAGGGATGATGTTGGCGGTGGATTGATTTAATGCTTCAAACAGACCGCTATTATACAGACTTGAGGCGAGTTTGGCTTTGTCTTGCACGCCTGCCATGAGGCTTTCGCCATAGATGGCTCGGGGCGTGAGGCTCAAATCAGGCACATTTGGCACCAAAATGGTTGTCGCCCCTGCTTGATTGAGTGTTTCGATGTCTATCACGGTGCGAGTTACCGCACCTTTAATGGCGTTTTGGGCTTCGGCTGTTGTGGTGGCTTGAGAAGCTGAAATTAAGTCATTAGAGCCAATCCAAATGGCATACAGGGTATTAGGGTCGGCTTTGCCACCTGTGGCGGTCAAATGGTCGGTGATTTGCGTTTTGGTGGAGGGTACATTCACAAAACCATTCCAATTGACCTCCGAGCCAGAGCGAGCTCCGCCCACGGCATAGTTAGTGCCAGTGGGATTGTCAGGCGTGTTGGGACTGGCGGTTTTGCCATAACTTTGGGCAAATAAGCTTGACCATACAGGGTCGGGGTTGGTGGTAAAAGATGGCTGTAAGGTGTTGCCAAGGGTGCCATCTTTTCGGGCGACCATATCTTTTAGGCGACCTGTATCGGACAAGCTGTCCCCAAAAATGATGACTTGGCTAAACTCCTTGGCGTAAGCGGTGTGCAGGCACATCCCAACCATTAGGGCAAGTGCTGAGTATTTGGCAAAGGCGGATTTTTTCATTATTACTCTCTGAGTTGCTTTCAAAGTAAAAACACTTGTAAAGTGTAACAAGATATTACAAAAATTACAAGTGTTTTTTTGATTTATGGTTGCTTTGGTCTTTGATGGGTTATCTGCCAATGCCAATTATTTGTCAGTACCGATTTGCTTTAATTACTTATTTGGCGGTAGGTAGGGTCAGATATTTTGACGTGATTTTATTTATCTCCCCTGAGTTTTTCAGGTTAGTAATGCCGGCATTGAGCTTATCTAGCAGTTCTTGGTCGCCTTTTTGGGTGTAGATAACAATATCTGCTGCGTTCGGAGTTTTATCATACTCTACCACGCTCATCTGATGATCGGGATAATTAAGAGCGATATATTCTAAGAAGTATTTGTCTTGCAATACCGCGTCATATTTGTCTTGAACCAAACCTTGATACAGTTGAAATACTGTATCCACGGTTTCGTGTGATGCAACAGATAACTCGTTAATGAGTTTTTCTTGCGTGGTATCTTTCATGGTTGCCACACGCAACGGTTTTAGGCTTGCGATGTCTGTTACCGCAACGTTGGGCTTATGCATGATGATGGATGGGTTTTGCAAGTAAGGATTGGTGTGATCGAATTTAGCAATACGTTCAGGTGATGGAGATAAGCCACTAATGACAACTTGATATTTACCTGCTTCTAGATTGGGAAGCATGTCAATAAATCTTTCTTTGTGTAGCTCCACCTTAAAGCCTTGGTCTTCTCCGATGGCGTGAATGATGTCCACGTCTATGCCAGTTAGGTTGCCATTTTCGTTTAAAAAAGTTAAGGGTGGTAGAACCCCTGAAGTCACAACCTTTACCACAGGGGCATCATTAGGTAGTTTGCTTGGTCTTTCGGCAGGGGCGGTGGTGGCTGTCGGATGGCTGTCGGCTGGGGCGGGTGTCTCGGCAGGCTTATCGGTGCATCCAAATAGTCCTGCACATAAGGCAAAAGAAAGCGTGATTTTTTTCATGACTTGTCCAATAAACTGATAAAAATAGATGTCTATTTTAACAAACCTTTAAGACTTTTGTAAACTTATATTTTTTTATGTTTATGATGACAAAGTAAGCATAAATTTTATTGGGCTTAAGGGTGTGTTATTGTTTTGCTATCAAGCTGATAACGGACAGCCTTGTGGCAAGTCGTCAAACTCTGCCTTGCCCGTCATGGCGTTCACGATTTTGGGCTTGGGGGTGGGTTTTTCGGCAGTTAGCCCTAGCATTGCCATAAGGCGGTCATCATTGGCTTGGGACTGATTGCCTGTGGTCAGTAGCTTATCACCATAAAAGAACGAGTTCGCCCCTGCCATAAACGCCAACGCCTGCTCACCGTCCGTCAAGCTCTCACGCCCTGCTGACAGTCGCACGTAGCTTATCGGACAGCAAATACGAGTAACGGCAATCGTGCGTATCCACTCAATGACGGACAACCTGCCCTCTTCTAGTACCTTATCGCCCAGTGGCGTGCCTTTGATAGGGACGAGTAGATTGACAGGAATGGACTGGGGCGGTATGGGCATGGTGGTTAGCTCATGTATCCAGTCGATCCTATCATCACGGCTCTCGCCCATACCCACGATTGAGCCACTGCACACATTTATCCCTGCGTTTCGGACGTGTTCAAGCGTCTCTAGGCGGTCATCATACGAGCGAGTGCTAGTTACTTGGCTATAATAATTGCGAGAGGTGTCAAGGTTGTGATTATAATAGTCAAGCCCTGCGTCTGCCAAAGTCTGGGCTTGGTCGGGCTTTAGCATACCCAAAGTCATGCACGTCTCAAGCCCTAACGCCTTGACTTCACGGATAAGCTCCACCAAGTACGGCATATCCTTGGCTGACGGATGTTTCCATGCTGCCCCCATACAAAAGCGAGATGAGCCTGATGCTTTGGCACGCTTTGCCGATGCTAAGACCTTTTGGATTTCAAGGCGTTTTTCGGCGGTCAGACCTGTCTTATTACGATAATGTCCTGACTGCGAGCAGTAGCCACAGTCTTCAGGGCAGTTGCCCGTTTTGATGGATAATAGCGTGCTGATTTGGACTTCGTTGGCATGAAAATGCTGACGATGAACGCTTTGGGCTTGCATGAGCAAATCCATGAGTGGCAAATCAAACAGACGAGCGATGTCTTGGCGAGTGATTGACTGATGGTTTGGTGGCATGATTTTTCCCTAATCAATGAATAAGTGGTTATTTTAAAAAATAAGTGAATGATTGTAAAGAAGTTTCATGACTTTATAAATAGCACAGTCAAAAAAACGGCATTGCCTGCCGTTTATGATGATTATACCTGACCGTTTAGTACCGCTTGCACACTTTGCGACGCTTTTTTGATGTCGTGAAAGACCATGCCCAACTTGGCATCAGGACGTGCGACAACTGTCAATAACAGGTTCTCAGCCACGGCACTGACGATGACATAGCCCACTTTGCTTTGTACCATCACACGCTCACTCTCATTGCCCGATAGCGTGTCAATCATGCGTTCACTGACCGACAGCAGAGCGGCACTCATGGCACTAATCCGCTCTTCGTTCACACCCATGGGCAGGTGTGATGCCATCATCATACCATCATCAGTGATAAGTGCTGATGCCTCAATCTCGGCAGAGTCGGCGTGTAATTCATCTAAAATCTCATTAAATTTGGCGATGTCTAGCATTTATTTATATCCCACTATTTTGCATATGATATTTTAGAAACTGATATTGAGACTAAAATACAAATGCCATAATTATTAATCATTATAAAACAGATAAATTAATTTAAAAAACAAAATACGATTGTTAAATAAATTAATTTCTATCAAGTTTAGCCATTATACGCCCATAAAATGCAAATGCAAGACATTTTTTAAATAAATCCATAAAAATTTTAATGAATTTACTGTCGTGTAAGTGATTGATAAATATGAATTAAACTTTATTAAGATCTGCTAAATAATAAAAATCATTATAATAAAAAAGACAAACTGCCATAACGAACAGTTTGTCTTTACTGGGGTGGATAATCGCCCTTTTGTGGGATAAATCAGCTTTTCTTTCTACTCGCCTTTTTCTTAGCACTCTTAACCACCTTCTCATCCCCCACTTTCTCAACCAACGCAAAATCCACTTGCAATAAATCCATATTCACGCCAGCAACCTTAATCAAAAGCTGTTCGCCAAGTTTAAAGATTGAGCCTTTCTCGCCAATCAAGGCTTGTTCACGCTCGTTGTACTCATAGTACTCGGCAGATAGGTTTGAGATGTGAATCAGTCCGTCAATGAACAAGTCATTTAGCGTAACAAACAAACCAAAACTCGTTACGGTGGTAATCGTCCCCACAAACTCATCGCCCAAATGCCGCCCCATATAATGGCATTTTAGCCAGGCTTCCACATGACGGCTTGCTTCTTCGGCACGGCGTTCGGTGGTGGAGGTTTGCTCGCCTGCATCGTCTAGGGTTTTATAAATGGCAGGCTTGGGCTTGGTGTTTGTAACTTTATCCTTAATGGCTCGGTGGAGCATGAGGTCAGGATAACGGCGAATGGGGCTGGTAAAGTGGCTATACTCATCATACGCCAAGCCAAAATGTCCGATGTTGTCAGGGCTATAGTTCGCTTGCATCATGGAGCGAAGTAGCATGGCGTGAATACTCTCGGTGTCCGCCCTGCCTTCGGTTGCCTTGATGACTCGTTGATAGTCGGCATGGGTGGGCGACTCGGTCGGGAACGCCAAACCAAAGGATTTAAGATATTCGGCAAGTTTACCGCTTTTTTCATCAGAGGGTTTATCATGGTTGCGATAAAGGGCGGGCAAGTCGTGTTTTAGGGCGAAATTCGCCCCACAAGTATTGGCAAGGAGCATCATCTCTTCGATGAGCTTATGAGCATCGCCACGAGTACGTTTTTTGATGTCCTTGATGTCGCCATCTTCGCCAAAGACGATGTAACTCTCCGCCGTCTCAAATGCCATCGCTCCTCGTTCCTCACGCTTTTTATCAAGGATTTGATACAGAGCAAAAAGCGTGTCCACCGATTTACAGACATCAGGATTTTTGACCAAATCATCGGGCAGGGTTTGGTTCGTGGGGTCGTCAAAATAGGCGTTTACTTGGTTATAAGTCAGGCGAGCCTGTGAGTGCATGACCGCAGGGTAGAACTCATAGCCTGTAACCTTGCCCACACGAGACAGCTTAATATCCGCCACCATGCAGAGGCGATCCACTTTGGGGTTTAGCGAGCATAAGCCGTTGGACAGCACTTCTGGGAGCATGGGGATGACACGGTGGGGAAAATAAACGCTCGTGCCACGCTCGTACGCGTCCATATCAAGCGGAGATTGGGGTGTTACATAGTGGCTCACGTCCGCAATGGCAACCACGACACGGTAATTACCGCCCGAGCGTTTGCAGGCATAGACCGCATCGTCAAAATCTCGGGCATCTTCGCCGTCTATCGTGATAAGTGGCAAATCTCGCAAATCCACCCGCCCTTTAAAGTCTGCCTCAGTCGGCTCGCCATAGCTGTCGGCTTGTTCTAGGGTGGCTTTGCTAAATTCAGACGGTATGGCGTGGTTTAGGAGTGTGGTCTCAATGATAAGTTCACGGTCATTAAGATTGGTCAAAAGCTCGCTAATCTTGCCTGTGGCGTACTCTTGATAAGTCGGCATATCAATGATAGTAACTTTCACGCTGTCGCCCACGCTCGCCCCATGATGAGCCACGTCATCATCGGTCAGCGTAATGGGCTGATGAGCATTCGCCCCTGACAGACGCACAAAGTAGCCCTCATCATCGCTGTCAATCACGCCCACAAACTCAGTGCTGGCACGGTGTAGCACGTTTTGGATACGGGCTTCGGGCTTGCCACGAAACTCGGTCGCCACCGCTTCTACCGTATCGCCATCAAAGACCACTCGCATTTGCTTTTCGTGGATAAATAGGTCAGGCATATCGTCAAGCACGACAAAGCCAAAGCCCTTGGCATTTGCCGACACCTTGCCCGTTACGGTGGTGGGCAGGGGGGCAATGCTAAAATGAATGCCGTCCGTGCGTTCTAGTTGGTTGTCCCGTAGCATGGCTTTTAGGCGGTTGGTTAGGGCAAAAAACCGCTCCTCATCACCCAAAATCTCAAAATGCAGTCCCAAACTCTCCATCGTGGCAGGTTTGCCGTCATTGTTCATTTGGGCGACAGTTTGTAGGATAAGCAGGCGTGAGGGAATGGGATTTTGGTATTTATTGGCTTCATCGGTGGCGTTGGGGTCGTTCCACGTTGGTGTTTTTTTCATACATTTTCTCTTTATAAAAAATTTGGTTAAATCTTCATGTTTGAGTTATCATAACATATTTAGCCACGAAATCATGTAACTTTTATGACAGTTTTTTTAAATTTTGCCACGCCCGACATCGCCCAATCATCAGGCTATTTGTCCGACATTGCACGGGTGGAGCGTGAGCTGTTTGATGACGCTTGGGACGGCTTGGCGGTGCATTCGGTGCTGGGGCAGTTTGGGGCAGGGGTGCTTGTCGCTTGTGATGACGATGACGAATGTGATGAAATGCTTGGTTATTGTATTTATCAAATTGTCTTTGAGACGGCAGAGATTTTACGCATTGCCACAGACAGCCGTCATCAACAGCAGGGCGTGGGCGGCGGTTTGCTTAGCGATTTTATCAAATTATGCAAGGACAAAGGGGCGGAGCGGATACTCTTAGAAGTGCGAGCTGACAACTTGTCCGCCATACGTCTGTATGAGCGACATGGCTTTTATCAAATAGACGTGCGAAAAGGATATTACAAAGACGAATGGGGGGCGGTGGATGCACTGATTTTAGAGAAAGATTTGGGGTAAATTATCTGGCGGTAAAAAAAATCCACTTTTTTCACCCAATCAAGCCGAAGCTCCCAAAATACCGCTTGAATTTCATAAATAGCAGGGTCGGAAATGAGACTCAAATCAAAGATATTGTGCCAGCTTTACTCTTTAATGCTTTGAAATTCATCAGGTGGTAGAGTTTGCTCCAAGCGTTCGTAATGCTCGTATTCGTCATCATCTAAGGCAAAACACCAATCATTTAACACCGCATGCCACCCATCAAAATTACTGAGCAAAACCCGCTCTTTGGGTAGGGTAAATTCAATACGAACGCCCCTTTCGCCTTTGGGTAGATGTCCTGATTTTCTAAGGTCAGGCTTGGGTTTGTTTGCCCTATGAGCGTGATACCACGCCCACACAGGTAGGGTAACATTGGATGGGGGTGGGGTGCGTTTGGCAAGCTCGTCCGCTATCCAGTGATAAGCAAACAGACGATGTTCATCGACCAAAGCAGGGTCGGTGTGATACACGCCATCACGCCGTAAAATCTCATAATCGCTGACGGGGGGTACTGTCCACAGTGTGAACATGGTTATTATCCTTTATGTGCTACCCAAACACACCTCATGAAGTGGGTAACAACCAAAATCCCCACCATCTTTACCCAATGTTTCTAAGCGTTCTTTATCCGCCAAATACCGTTCAATGGTTTGGCGTACCGTCTCAAAAGCGAGATTTTCCATGTCAATCTCATCAGGATAAAACAGCCGACATTCTAGGCTCTCAGCACCCACGCCAAACGCTCCATCTTGCAGATTGGCAAGATACATGGCGTGAATCTGCCCCCAATGTGGCACGTCAAACAAGGCGTATAGCTTTAAATCAACCGCCACACCGTCCGCTTCTTCTATTGTTTCACGTTTTGCCCCGTCCGCCATGGTCTCGCCATTTTCCATAAAGCCAGCAGGGAGCGTCCACAGTCCGTAGCGTGGCTCAATGGCTCGGCGACAAAGTAGGATTTTGCCTTGATGAACGGCAAGTACCCCACAAATCATCTTGGGATTTTCATAATGGATATAACCGCAGGACGTGCAGACTAGGCGTGGACGGGTGTCGCCGTCTGGTATGGCGTACGTGGCGGGCTGACCGCATTGTAAGCAGTAGGACATAATGATATGATAAGCTAAATATCACAAGTTTAAATGAAAATGAGTAAAATGACAAATGATTTTATAGACAAACAAACAGTCAATGTGCCAGATTTGCACCGCTTTTATCCGCTCGCCCAAGCCTTAGCACAGTATCGTGGGGCGGATATTTTACCCTTTACGGATAACAATGAGCTTTTGACAGGGCTTGTGCGTGAGCAGGCGATAAAGCGGTATGATAAGCTGATAAACGAAAGCCCCTTACCGCAGGCGTGCGTGCTTATCGTCATCACAGACGAACCTGTGCCAAAGCTACTTTTGACAAGGCGGTCAAATCATCTTAGTAGCCATGCAGGGGAAATGTCCTTAGTCGGTGGTAAGCGTGATGAGACGGACATATCATCGGCAGATGTCGCCTTGCGTGAAGCGTGCGAAGAAGTGGGACTACATCGGGCGGACGTGGAGATTTTGGGGTATCTGCCCATGCAAATCTCCAAAAAAGGCTTGCTTGTCCGTCCTGTGGTGGCAAGCATACCGCCTGATGTGGTGGATAGACTTACGCCTAGTGAAGATGAGATAGCACGGCTGTTTTGGCTGCCCTTTGATGTGTTATATAGTGAGCCTGTGGATTTTGTCTTTGACCGTCAAATCACGAATAGTACCGCCAAACTGCATACCCCTGCATGGGTCTATGACTGTGATGATGACGGTACGCCCGAAATCGTGTGGGGGCTGACAGGGCGGATACTATCAATCCTTATGGAGATTGGCTTTGGGGTAGGGCATGAGTGGTATTATCGCATAACATAAAAGGGCAATCACGCCCTTTTATTTGTGTATCACGCCTTTTGCATGGCGAGTTGTTGTAGGGATTCTGGCGATGACCATAAGCCTTCTAAGTCGTAGAACTCACGAGCCTCATGGGTCATGATATGCACCACGATACGCCCTAAGTCCACCAGCGTCCAGTCGCTGTCTTTGTCGCCTTCACGCCCCAGTGGCATAAGCCCTGCTTCTTTGGCAGCGGCTCCAAGCTTGTCGGCGAGTGCCTTGACATGGCGTTTTGAGGTGGCGTTGGCGATGATGATACGCTCGGCAATCTCGGTTAAATGCTCAACCGTCAGCACGGTAATTTCTTTGGCTTTTAGGTCGTCTAGGGCAGTAGTTACGAGCGTGATTTGCTCATCTAAGGATAGGTTATGTGTGGTCATAATGTTCAAATAAAATAAATATTAACCGTCTATTATAGCACACTTTTATAAAGCTCGTGCGTTTTAATATAAGCAAAAATCGGCTCGGGCAAATGACATGGTTTGTCGTTTTGGGTTAGGGCGTGGCGGATTTGGGTGGACGAGACGGCAGGCACGGGCGATGTGTCATAAAAAATGCTTTTGGTGTTAAAAGAGTTATTGGTTTTTAACAAATCATCTTTTAAAAAACCATCTTGTAAAAATTTACCAAAATCATCAGTCATTCTTACCAAAACATCTGGCACGACATCATCACTGCCAGCTCTGTCAAACGCCCAAATTTTAACGTACGCCAAAAGCTCTTTATAATCCCTCCACAAATGCAAACTTGCCAAACTATCACCGCCCATGATAAAAATCCGTTCATCATCAGGATAACGCTGTGCCAATGCACGCACCGTGTCTATGGTATAGACGGGTGGGGCTTGGTGGATTTCTGATGTGTCAATGCTTGCGGTAATGTCTTGATTTTTTAATATATCACACGCCAAAGACAGCATGTTTAGGCGGTGCGTGGGGTCGGTGGGTGTGCCTTTAAAGGGGTTGCCTGCGGTGGGCAAAAACGAGATGACAAAGGGCAAACCCAAAGATGACAGGCGATGATGAACAAGGCGTATCATCGCCAAATGTCCGTCATGCACAGGGTCAAAACTGCCCCCCAAAAACACCCGTCTCATCAAATGGTCAACTCAACGTCAGTCAATAGGTCGTTACGGCGATTGCGGACGAAGACCACTTTGTGATTGTCGCCGTTGGGGTAGCGTTCGGTCAGCTCAAAGTAGCGGGGATGCGCCTTTAAGAAGTCGCTAAATTTATCATAGTGAAACAGGCGAGCGTCAAAATCAGGCTCCACTTTTAGGATGTAGTTTTTGACAGGGGCGATGTTTGCCCAGCCTTGCTCGTCTGCCATGGTGGCGATGGCGTTTTTGACCAATGCAATCGCCACGTCCACAGGCTTGAATTGGTTATCGCCTGAGAATAGCATGTCGGCTGAGTCATAAAAGTCCACGTTACTGGTCTTTTTCTGCTCTTCAAAGACTTCTAGGTAGGTAAAGCGGTCGCAGGCTTGCATAAAGGGCTTAGGCGTATGCTGTTTGCCAAAGCCATACACCATAAGACCCTGCTCACGGATACGCTGGGCAAGGCGGGTATAATCACTATCAGATGACACAAGGCAAAAGCCATCAAACCGCTCGGTATAGAGCAAATCCATCGCGTCAATAATCAGGCTTGAATCGGTGGCGTTTTTACCCGAAGTGTAGGCGAACTGTTGCATGGGCTGAATGGAGTGCGACAACAGCACGCTTTTCCAACTGGCAAGCTGAGGTTTGGTCCAGTCGCCATAAGCACGGCGAACGCTTGCCCGCCCAAGCGTGGCAATCTCGCTGAGCAAGGCTTCAAGGTACGTGGTGGATGCGTTGTCGGCATCAATCAAGACGGCAAGATTGGCATCGTTAGGTAGCATGGTGGTTGCCAGTGTTGGGTAAATTGCCGCCATTATACCACAAAATCATACCACAGTGAGGGTGGGGTTTTTGAAATAATTTTGTATTTTTGGCGTGGGTGTGCTATGGTGTGTGAATGATGAATGAAAAATGGAGTGATGTCATGCACCAAGAAAAATTAACTTCCTATCAAAAGCTCAGTCTGTTTGGCAAAATTGGCGGATATTTGAGCGACACGTATGCTTCTGGCAAGACTTATGAAGCCCTTGATTTGTCAGGGTTTGACAAGCCATCTTTACAAAAATACACCAGTCAGTTCGGCTCATCGCTTGGTAAAGAATTGCTTGGCAGGCGTGTGGGCGGGGCGTTGGATTTGTTAAAAAAGGTTGTCCCTGCCCAGACGTGGGCAAGCTTGTCGGACGATGTTTATCAAAAGCTGGCACAGGGGGCGTACTGTTTGGCACGCTTTAAATTGCAAAAAGACGCCCGTTTTGCCGAGTTGTCCATGCTGACGGACGACCAAAAAGAGGCATTCGCCCAAGACCTCATCAACCAAAACCGCACGTGGCTCAGTACTGGCGGAGTGTTTGGGGTGCTTGGGGTCAAAGGGGTGGCTCTGGATACGGCGTGGGTGCTGTTGGTATCGCTGTGTACGGTGTACGAGCTTGCACTTATTTATGGTGCGGACATCGAAGGCGATGACGGTGTGCGTACGGTTTATGGAATTTTGGTGGCGACAGACGAAACACTCATTCACCAAAAACAGGTACTGCTCACCGCCTTGACGCTTGGGCAAATGGTGCTCAAAAACGCCCAAAATACAGGGCTTGCCGATGAGCTGTTGGCACTGTCCACAAGTCCTTTGGCAGGGCAATACACCAAGCATTTGGAGGAATTTTTGGGGATTTTTAACTTAGACAAAACCGATTTGGACAAATTCAACACCGCTTGGCTACGTCATCTGTGCACGCTTGGCTTTGTGGGCGTGGCGGTGCATTACAACAACCAACTTTTTGAAGAGGTGGTGGGCACGGCAAGGGCGACTTTTGGGAGGAAAGTGGCGGTAAAGTTGCTAGAAAACTCTTAGAAATCTGAGGGTTATTCTATGATATGTCATAACAAAACAACAACAGTTGATGAGCGTTTTTGTTACATTTGTTTGTTATGATAATGACTATCATTCATTAACTTATTAGGAGTGCTTGTATGGCAAAGCAGTATCGCACCAAACTCAAATCTATCTACGGTGGTCGTTCGGCAGCGGGTCGCAACGAATACAAGCCAGATGATATTTTAAAAGGTCAAACACCTAAGCAACACTGTGAAGCACTCATCGCCCAGCGTGGTGAGGGTCGCTTTGAGAAGGTGTCCGAACATGAGGATGTCTGTTATTTGCTTGGTGGGAATTATTTTGGTACATCGGTTGGGGCAGAGTACAGTTATTATTATGATGTGTGTACAGAGATTGCTTTTACAGGCACGCTCAATGATAAAGCCACCAACATTAAAGAGCTTGCCAATCTCAAAGGTGGCGAGCGTGTTATCATCACCGCCAACCAAAAAGTAACATGGACAGCCACTAACGAAAAAACACTCATCAAAGTCGCCAAAAGCGACACAACTTATTCATTTACCGCACCCAAATCAGGTACTTTTACGATTAAAGCCAAAGGGGTGTGCGACCCTAAGGCAAGTAAATCGGTGAGTGTGAAGGTGGTGCAATCATTGTCAAAATTAACACTTTCTGAACAAGACGTGATAGATATTATCAAGGTTACATCGACAGAAGTGGTTGTTAATTTGCCAGATGATCAATTTGCCAAGCAGACCGCAGGTGTGGTGGATACGATACTGAATAGAGCATTTTTAGCAAAGGGTGATGTGAGAAAAGTGATAAATGCACCGAATCAATTTAGTGAGATATCAGGCAATGCAGGTGCTTATGGTAGTGTGCAAAAAATGCCTGATAAAGATATCAAACCAAAAGTGCAAGCTCAGGTATTAGCCCATTTAAAAGATCGTGCTAATGGCATGTCATCAATAGTAGGGGGACATGTTAATTATTTAAACCCTGTTAAATCTGGCAAAGTTCCTTTGGAACAATGGGGTAATGCAGTAGTGGAGCAAGCTAAAAAGGAAGGGTTGGTTTTTGGTGTGGGTCAAAATACGCATTATCATGGTACAGCAAAAGGTGCAAAACAAGCCCCTAAGTTTCAGTTGGTTATACCTGCTAAATACCGCTAATGGAGATTGTATGAAACCACTCTCATTTATAATGTTGTGCATTTCTACTTTATTAATTACCACTCCTAAAGTTTATGCTCAGCAAGATAACTTCCAAAGAATATGTACAGGCGGTGGGCGTTGGGAATGCTTTGATCAAAAACGTCAAAAACTTGCCCTGCAAATTGCCCAAACCAATCGCAGAATGGGACAACTAAATCCATACAATAAATCCGCTTTATTAGTGGCTCATAAAAGTTGGGAACAGTTCATTCAAGATGATTGTGAATACCATAGTACATTTAGCCCAGATACTTTGGGTTCTGGTTATGGTAATATGTATGCAGAATGTATGTATAAACATCATGTGAGCAGATTAAAAGAATTGCAAAAAACAGAAAAATGGTTGCAGTCGCTTAAAGAGTAGAAACTGTTGTGGCGTGTTAGTTATCCAACCAAAGTGTGAATTTTTAGTGCTTTGGTTTTTTATTAAATGAATGGATGAAATATGAAATTGTATTTTGGACGTCTCATTGTCTTGCTGTTGATCGCGATATTTCAGCCAGCCCGCTCCCCCTGAGTTACCTAACAACTGGCTGGAATTGGCAAAACAGACCGTTTATTATGAAAATTCCACACCTCAAAATCATGTTTGTATGATGAAACAACCCAATTTAGATTTTCAAGAAATGAATTGTTGGCGATTAAATATCTATTTTGGGGTAACAGGATTGGATTTGTTTTATACTGACGATGAACGATATAGATCGATTTTGCTTGGTGGATATTATGGCAGTGATAATGCAGATAACCATAGTTATACTATGGAGGCGATAGGCAAGCATGTATTTGCTAATGTATTAACAGATAGCAGTTGGAGTGTGCACCCAAAATATCCTGCTTATCGTTATTTTATGAATCATAACAAACAGGTCATTCCTAAAAAAGACAGGCATAAACCATACAGCCAGTGGGAATGCTTTGCCCAATTTAGAGGTAATTATCATTATTGTCGCAAGATTGATGATAAAAGTTTGTTGCATTAATATTTATCTGGAATTGAATGCTGTGAATAAAATATTTATTGGTTTATTATTGATTTTCTTTTCCCAAATCTCTGTGGCACAATATGATGTTAATCAAGAACAACTTATATTCGCTTGTCAATTAAAAAATCAAGCCACAATCACCATACATCGCAGTCATCATATAGAACCAAATTATACTTACCGTTTTACTAGAAATGGCAAAGTTGAATTAAAACTTACGCAAACACAAACGCAAATGCGTTTAAATAGTAGAGTTAATCAACTTCAGTTTCGTGGTAATGGGGTAAGTATGTTTTTTCCTAATGGTAATTATGGTTATAATATATTTTCTGCTTTTGAAATACCAGAAAAAGAGGAGGATGACATTATTTTGCGTAGTGGCGTAATTGTCAGTAATGGTGATGACTATAATAAACACATTTATTGTTATAGGACTTTTAAACAATTATCTGATGAGTATTTGTAGAGAAATTTGTTATGCAAAAAGTTATTATTGTATTGCTATTACTGTCATTTTCTCACGCATCTATGGCAAAAGATACCCTGTATTTCTCTTGCCTAACAGAAAATAATGCCAAAGTTACCGTTCATCGTACGGCTGATAAATCGCATTATATTTATCGCTTTGTGAGAAATGGTAAAGTGGAGTTAAAAATCACACAGCATGCAAAGGTTGTGGTCAAAATAGTCAAAAGCACCCCGTATTTCATCGTTATGATGCACACAGCATGATGTTTACAAACGGTGATTATCATTACCATCTTACCAGCACTTATGACCCAAAAGATTTGACACGTGAAGACGGAAAAATCACGTTTTATTCTAGTGTTGATGTTGAGAAAAAATTACCTAGCGGTGAATTGGAATCTTTGAGGAGTGTTAAGTGTACTCGTGTTTATCAGCAACTGTTGGATGAACACCTGTTTGAATATCGTATAAATGAAGGTGGGTCGTGATGGTTGTGGATGTTGAGTGAGGTCTGTCTATACAGACTCCAAGATAAAACTTGCAACACCTTTTAAAATCACGTATAATAGTATATTAGCCCTATAAAGGGGCTTGGTCGGCTTAATTTAAGCCATTATTTTAATAACGGGAGATATTGCCTATGGCAACTACAAACCAACTTATCCGTAAGGGTCGCAAGACCATTACTGAAAAGTCAAAAGTACCTGCACTACAAGCTTGCCCACAACGTCGTGGCGTTTGTACTCGTGTATACACCACCACCCCTAAAAAGCCAAACTCAGCCATGCGTAAAGTATGTCGTGTTCGTTTGACTTCTGGCTATGAGGTATCTAGCTACATCGGCGGTGAAGGTCATAACCTACAAGAGCACAGCGTTGTGCTTATCCGTGGTGGTCGTGTAAAAGATCTACCAGGTGTGCGTTATCACACTGTTCGTGGTGCACTTGACTGTGCAGGCGTTAAAGACCGTAAACAAGGTCGTTCTAAGTATGGTGCTAAACGTCCTAAGGCGTAATTTAGCTCAATAACCCAAATTTAACCTGTGCATGGCTTGTGATGATGTGTGTTAATCTACCCCATGCCCACAATCATGCAGTAAGGCTGGCTAAATGCTTGATTTATTTTAAGATTGTATGCCAGATTTACCCTGAAGACATAAGGAACTATTATGCCAAGACGTCGTGTCGTCGCTGCCCGTGAAATTCTACCTGATCCTAAGTTCGGCAGCCAAACCATCGCCAAATTCATCAACCACGTTATGGTTGACGGCAAAAAATCAGTCGCTGAAAAAATCGTTTATGGTGCGTTAGAGAGCGTTGCTGCCAAGCGTAACATCGAAAACCCAGTGGCTTTCTTTGAAGAAGTGCTAGAAAGCGTTCGCCCAACGGTGGAAGTAAAAGCCCGCCGTGTTGGTGGTGCCACCTACCAAGTGCCTATGGAAGTCCGTCCCTCCCGTCGTACTGCCCTAGCCATGCGTTGGTTGGCTGACGCTGCCGCTAAGCGTTCTGAGAAGTCTATGGCTCTACGCCTAGCAGGCGAGCTAAATGACGCCGCCGAAGGTAAAGGTGCTGCCATCAAAAAACGTGATGACGTTCACCGTATGGCTGACGCTAACAAAGCGTTCTCGCACTTCCGCTTCTAATTTTATTAAAAGCGTGTTTGGCTTGCCAAACAATATCAGTCGTTTGTCATGGTGCGGTCATAATTATGTCTTATCATGACAAACTGACACCCAATTACTCGCAATTTTTCTAGGAAAAATTATGGCACGTAAAACCCCCTTAAATAGATACCGTAACATCGGTATTTCTGCACACATTGACGCAGGTAAAACCACGACCTCAGAGCGTATTTTGTTCTACACAGGTAAAAGCCACAAAATCGGCGAAGTGCACGAAGGTGCTGCAACGATGGACTGGATGGAGCAAGAGCAAGAGCGTGGTATTACCATTACTTCTGCCGCGACCACTTGCTTTTGGTCAGGTATGTCTGATCAATTCCCAGAACACCGCATTAACCTGATCGACACCCCCGGTCACGTTGACTTTACCATTGAAGTTGAGCGTTCTATGCGTGTGCTTGATGGTGCATGTATGGTGTACTGTGCGGTTGGTGGTGTACAGCCTCAGTCAGAGACGGTATGGCGTCAAGCCAACAAATACAAAGTGCCACGTCTTGCCTTTGTTAACAAAATGGACAGAACAGGTGCCAACTTCTTCCGTGTGGTTGAGCAAGTTAAAACCCGTCTGGGCGGTAATCCTGTGCCTGTAGTTGTGCCAATCGGTGCAGAAGATAACTTTGAAGGTGTTGTTGACCTGCTTGAGATGAAATCCATCATTTGGGATGTAGAATCTCAAGGCATGAAGTTTGAATATGGCGAGATTCCTGCCGACCTAGTAGATACTGCCAACGAATGGCGCAACAACATGGTTGAAGCAGCTGCCGAGTCATCAGAAGAGCTGATGGACAAATACCTAGAAGAAGGCGATTTGTCTCGTGAAGACATCGTCGCTGGTCTTCGTGCTCGTACACTAGCATGTGAAATCCAGCCAATGCTTTGTGGTACTGCCTTTAAAAACAAAGGCGTACAGCGTATGCTTGATGCCGTCATCGAGTTCTTGCCTGCCCCCACTGACGTTGAGGCCATCAAAGGCATTCTAGATGACAAAGACGAAACCGAAGGTAGCCGTGAATCTTCTGATGATGCACCATTTGCCGCCCTTGCGTTCAAAATCATGAATGACAAATACGTGGGTAACCTAACTTTCGTTCGTGTGTACTCTGGCGTTGCAAAACAAGGCGACAGCGTTTATAACCCTGTTAAGATGAAGCGTGAGCGTATCGGTCGTATCGTTGAGATGCATGCCAACAGCCAAAACGAAGTTGATGAAGTTCGTGCGGGCGACATCGTCGCATTTGTGGGTCTAAAAGACGTAACCACGGGCGATACCTTGTGTGATAATGACAACATCATCACCTTGGAACGTATGGAGTTCCCAGACCCAGTTATTTCGCTAGCGGTTGAGCCAAAAACCAAAGCCGACCAAGAAAAAATGTCTATCGCTCTAGGTCGTCTTGCCAAAGAAGACCCTTCGTTCCGTGTACGCACAGACGAAGAGAGTGGTCAAACCATCATCTCTGGTATGGGTGAATTGCACCTTGACATCATCGTTGACCGTATGAAGCGTGAATTTGGCGTTGAAGCCAACATCGGTGCTCCACAGGTTGCCTACCGTGAAACCATCCGTCAAACGGTTGAAGTTGAAGGTAAGTTTGTTCGTCAAACAGGTGGTCGTGGTAAGTTTGGTCATGTTTGGCTACGTCTTGAACCACTTGATCCAGAAGGTGATGTGGAATACGAATTTGCCGAAGAAATCGTGGGCGGTGTTGTACCAAAAGAATACCACGGTGCGGTAGATAAAGGTATCCAAGAGCGTATGAAGAACGGCGTTCTGGCAGGCTATCCAGTCGTTAATGTTAAAGCGACCCTATATGATGGTTCTTACCATGACGTGGACTCTGACGAGCTATCGTTTAAAATGGCGGGTTCTATCGCATTCAAGAAAGGCTTCATGCAAGCATCTCCTGCCCTGCTAGAGCCTATCATGAAAGTAGAAGTTGAGACCCCAGAAGACTACATGGGCGACATCATGGGCGACCTTAACCGTCGTCGTGGCGTGGTTCAAGGCATGGACGACTTGCCTGGTGGCACCAAAGCCATCCGTGCAGAAGTGCCACTTGCTGAAATGTTCGGCTATGCCACCCAAATGCGTTCTATGTCTCAAGGTCGTGCAACTTACTCTATGGAATTTGCCAAATACCAAGAAACGCCTAAGAATGTGGCAGACGAGATCATCAAGAAATTCACTGCCAAAGATGATGATGAGTAATCATAATCATCTCACTTAAATCCCGTTTTGGTTTGTCCATAAGTGGTAAGCTAAAACAATCATTTATCAAAACCTTGTGCAGTTTGCACGAATCAAAAGGATATTATCATGGCCAAAGCCAAATTCGAACGTAACAAACCACACGTAAATGTTGGTACCATCGGTCACGTTGACCACGGTAAAACTACCCTAACTGCTGCTATTGCAACCGTTGCTGCTAAGCATCACGGTGGTGAAGCAAAAGACTACGCTGCCATTGACTCAGCGCCTGAAGAAAAAGCTCGTGGTATTACCATTAATACCTCTCACATCGAGTACGACACTGCTAACCGTCACTATGCACACGTAGACTGCCCCGGTCACGCCGACTATGTTAAAAACATGATTACTGGTGCGGCTCAAATGGACGGTGCTATCCTAGTTGTTGCTGCAACCGACGGTCCTATGCCACAAACTCGTGAGCACATCCTTCTATCTCGTCAGGTTGGCGTACCTTACATCATGGTATTCATGAACAAGTGCGACCTAGTAGATGACGAAGAGCTACTAGAACTAGTAGAAATGGAAGTACGTGAACTTCTGTCTGACTACGACTTCCCAGGTGATGACACGCCTATCATCAAAGGTTCTGCACTACTAGGTCTAAATGGCGACCAAGGTCAATACGGCGAGCCTGCTATCCTAGAGCTACTAAGCACTCTAGACAGCTACATCCCTGAGCCAGAGCGTGACATCGATAAAGCATTCCTAATGCCAATCGAAGACGTATTCTCAATCTCTGGTCGTGGTACTGTGGTAACTGGTCGTGTTGAATCTGGCATCATCAAAGTGGGCGACGAAGTTGAAATCGTTGGTATCAAAGACACTGCCAAGACTACCTGTACTGGTGTTGAGATGTTCCGTAAGCTACTAGACGAAGGTCGTGCGGGCGAGAACTGTGGTGTGCTACTACGTGGTACTAAGCGTGAAGAAGTTCAACGTGGTCAAGTACTTGCTAAGCCCGGTTCAATCACCCCGCACACCCAATTTGACGCAGAAGTATATGTACTGTCAAAAGAAGAAGGTGGTCGTCATACGCCATTCCTAAATGGCTATCGTCCACAGTTCTACTTCCGTACCACTGACGTAACTGGTGCCATCACTCTACAAGAAGGTACTGAAATGGTTATGCCTGGCGACAACGTTGAGATGAGTGTTGAGCTTATCCACCCAATCGCCATGGACAAAGGTCTACGCTTCGCCATCCGTGAAGGCGGTCGTACCGTAGGTGCTGGTGTTGTTGCTAACGTTAAGAACTAATCTAACAAGATTGGCTTAACAGCAAACAAGACTAACCAAGTCAAACCCAAACCCCCTGCCAGAGATGGTGGGGGGTTTGGGTTTTTGGGGAGTTGGGTTTGGAAAAA
>NZ_MUXV01000028.1 GCF_002014975.1 Moraxella bovis | reverse complement strand
GGTTGGATTGTATGTTTAAGAGGTAAAAAATAAGGCTCTGGTTCAAAAAGTATGCTACAAAGAAAACAGTTCGTGGCGATCTTGGGAAACCTAACGGTTTTCCTACCCGCAGGCAGGCTCAGGGCGAACGGAAAACTAGTTTGGCATACTTTTTAGGCTACTACCAAATTTCTAAGTTATCTATGCGATGTGGAATTCTGGTAATGGTTGGTCGTCGGGTACGGGTTTTGTTTCTAAGTCATCTATGCGATGTGGAATGATTCTCTGTCCCAATGGGATTAACCTCAGGTTTTCTAAGTCATCTATGCGATGTGGAATAAAAGATACAGATACACAAATTGACATTGATGTTTCTAAGTCATCTATGCGATGTGGAATTTCAACTGCTCGGCGGTTAATCGGCTATCGCCTTTCTAAGTCATCTATGCGATGTGGAATTGCTGGTCAAGGGGCGGCACAAGCCATAGAAATTTCTAAGTCATCTATGCGATGTGGAATAGACATAATTAACGCATCATTCTGCGAATCATTTTCTAAGTCATCTATGCGATGTGGAATGTTATGAGCACCTATTCCAAAAAGTCGCTTAATTTCTAAGTCATCTATGCGATGTGGAATACAAAGACTTGACCAAAGCGACCGTTTTTTAATTTCTAAGTCATCTATGCGATGTGGAATAGTTAAAGCAGTTTGAAAGACAAGCACTAAAATTTCTAAGTCATCTATGCGATGTGGAATTTGACCCCAATTGTGACAATGATTACAGGTTTTTTCTAAGTCATCTATGCGATGTGGAATGACTAGTGTCAATACTTGTAGGATAAATTCAGTTTCTAAGTCATCTATGCGATGTGGAATTGCCAGTTTGGTTTTCGGTATCAATAGCAAAGTTTCTAAGTCATCTATGCGATGTGGAATAAGAATTATACAACATAAAACCCACTTATATCAAGGCTTACAGCCATATTTTGGGCGTTTACCCAATGTTTTTTCGCCTGTTTATAAATGTTTGATTTTTATCAAGTTTTTAAATAGTCAAAAAATAAAGGGTGTAAACCTGTATCATGCCCTTTATTTTAGCACAACCAACCCCAATCACCAATGCGGAACGCTTGCCTTGGTCTCGTCATTAATGTTGGTAATGCCATAGGTGTTAAACACCCCCGTTTGTGGCTTGGCGACCGTATATTGGCGGATATGCAGATGATACTGCCGTTGGTTGGTCTCACTTTTTAGGCGGACAAAGGGGTAATTTTTGGCTTTTTTCTTGTGGGCAAGGCAATGCTCCAGCGCCTGCTCCACTGTCAAATTTTTAAAATCAGCAAACCGCTCCACCTGCTTGCCCAAGTCATAATGGCGATAACGCTCCACCACCACATAGCCTGTCGCTCGCTCGCCAACGTCCGCTATCGCTTTGATATGCACATAATCAGACAGGCGAGAGAGGCGTAGGGGTAAATCGAGCTTATCAAGCTCATCACGACTTGGGGCAAACATCCGCAAGCGACTGCCGAGCATGCCTTTGTCGTGCTGCTCGCTGTAGCGATAATCAGGGAATGCTACGCCAATGGTATTGATGCCATGCCCATTTGCCACGTCCGCAAGAGCGATATGAAGCTGGTTGTAGAGCTTACTCCATATCGCATAGGGCGGTATGTCATCGTTTGGGATTAGGGTAATTTCTTGATAAACCATGCTCATTCCTTACCGCTTTCGCCAAACACGCCACCACGAATTAATACGCCCATGACGTAGTGTTGCTCGTTGTCGCTTGGGATTTTGCCGTCTTTAATCCAACCGTCAAACAAGCTATAAAAGTCCTGCTTTTCTTTGGGCTGACGAAATGCCGTGCCAAGGGTGGTAACCGCTCCATAAGGCTCGGTCGCCACAGGAAACTCGGCATTTGGATACCAATCATCAATCGTACGAATGGCGTTACTGACCTTTTGTGAGTGCATACCAGCACGGTTTTGGCTCGTGTCGCCCACACGATAAAGCACCTTGCTTTTTTTACTGCCTGTATCCAAAATCAGCTCTTGGGACGGATACACTTCTTGTCCAAATCCGACTTTGGCATAAGCTTCCACCGTCAAAATGGTGAATTTATCGCCCATGAGTCCGCCTTTTATCCAGCTTGCCAAACGAGCCAATTTGTCATCTTGATAATCAAAATTGTTGAGCGACAATTCACGAGCGTTGGCAAATTTCACCGACTCATCGCCAAGCGTTACCACCACTGACACCGATTCTGCCCCCATGCGGTTTCGCCACAAAAAGCGAGCGTTGGCGATGTTGTAGGCATAGCGTCTGGCAAGCTCATCAAATCCGTGTTCGTCTTTGTAGGCTTGCACCACATCAAGCAGGGCGTTTTGGTAGGCTTGTTCGTTGCAGACGTTGGCTTTGCCGTCAAAGGGCAGTACCTTGACCGTAAAGCGAGTGATGAGCGTGTCGCACGATTCGTCCAAAAAACTTGCATCCACGGTTTGCAAATTTGCCTTTTGGATTTCGGAGTCCAGCTTGGCAGGGTCGCTGGCAATGGCGTTTTTTAGACGATTGCTGATTGTGCCACGCACGGACTTTTCTTGGACAAGTACAGGCATTTTGTCTTTACCATTGGTTTGCCAAAAGGTTGCGTCCGAGATGTCAAGTTTGCGTTCAAAAGCAAGCACGGAAGGGGTTTTTAGGGTCATGACAATTTCCTTTATTGGGTTAAAGTTGGTTAAAGGTTAAAATTACAAATATTTAGAATGCTTAATCACATATAAATCACAAGTGTTATCATAATCGCCATACCACAACGCAGAATCTAAGTCATCTATGCGATTGGCAAATCGCCACTTGCCAAGCGAATATACCGCTTCCACAAACTGAGCAGGGTACTCGTCCGAGCGAGCGTGGCTCATCTGCCCCTTGTTGTATTTGTCCGAGATACCAACAAAACCCACAGGCATAGGCACAAGCCAGCCACGTTGTTTTTTGACCGAATGAGTCGTCCACTCAGACTGGCTATCCGTGGGCGGTGTGTGGTGCAACACCGCCGTCTCAATGAGTGCATCTAGGGCGGTGGCATTGGGATTTTTTTCTTGTAATTCTTGGGTAATCTCATCAAGCTCATCATGGGCGGACGTGATGATAAAGGCAGGACATAGGCGAGATTTTTGCTCATCGATGTCGTCTTTTTTGACAAAATGCACGCCACTCATGCCTGTTAGACTGCCGCCTGCCCAGCGTTGGGATAGGGCAAATTCTTGCACGTTTTGGGTGAGCTGATTTGCTTCATCTTCGGTCAAATCCTGAACGCTGTCTTTATACACACCGATGAGTAAAGAGATGGTGAGATGACAACGCCCTTCTTCGATGATTGGGGCGGTTTTGCCTGATTTTAAAATGGGGTTGCGAGTTTGGGCGAAGGTTTTGTCTTTGTAGCCTTCTTGGTAAGTTTGAACTTGGCAATCAAAACACGCCACCAGCACACCGTCCAAGCGAATATTTTCAAAACCCATAAGGCTTGATACTTTACGGCTTAGGCTGTGCGTTGCCGCAACAAATCCTGTCAAGGCAGGAAAGCCATAAGTCAAGGGGGCGGAGACGGCATTTGCATTGATGATTTTGAGACGGTCAAGGCGAACATAGCCGACCAGCGAATGCTGTGGATAAATAAAACTCATGTCAATACTCCTTGCCCCAAACGCAAATTTGCGTTAAAGGTGTCTTTAAATTCTTTTTGCCAATGCTCAAACTCCGCCCGTCCAAATTCTAGCTCTACCGCTTGCTTATTTTTCTTTTTTTGCTCTTGCTGATAATAAGCCAAGCGTTTTTCAAGCTCGTTTTGAATCCAATGAGCAAAATCTTTTTGTACATCGTTTTGCCAGTTTTTGCTCTCATGATTTCTTTTAAATTTGTCTTCGCCATCAAGCTCGCCACGCTTTGGGTCTAGCCAGTATTTTTGGTGCAAGGCAAGTTTATAAACCTTTGACCAGCCTGCTTCTTTCTGACGGATAGCATGGGCGACTTGTAGTACGCTTAAGATAATATTTTGCAAAATGTCATCACGAGCGGTGCGAACGTCTATGGTGTTTTTGTGGTTTTTATTAACACGAACAAGCAGTTTAAAAAGCTCGTCCATATCATCTTTGACCACATAGGCTAGCGACTTGCCAAAAATCGTCTTGGCTGTCTTAGCAAAAGACAAATCGCTACTGCCTGTAAAGGTGGGTGGGTAGGACGGTAAAAGATAGGTTTTGCCCCCTTGACGGCTGACAAGTTGAGAGATGTTTTGGGGCTTTGTACCACCAAGCTGTATCGTTGCCAAATCCACAACCGACACATAAGCGGTTGTCTCTTTGCCCTTAAAACGGTTGTCTCGGGCTTGTTTGTTGGTGTCTGAATAGCGTAAGTGATTGATTTTATGAAAAACATCATGACTAAGAGCAGACGCAAACAGCGGTATGATAAGATGATATTCATCATCAGGCAACGCCCAAAAAAGCTGTTTGTTGCGTTCGTGCGTGGTTGGTACGTCCTTTTTGCCTGTGAGCGTGTCATAAAAAATCTGCCGATAGTCATCACAAACCGCCACGTCATCATGAAATGCCCCCACCAAGGCAGGGTGTTTGTCGGTGATAAGCTGTCTGATTTTGATGTCACCCACTTGCCAATCAAAAAAGCTCGCCAGTGGCAGGGCAGCAGCGTTGCCGTTGGCATCAAGACTTGGTGTATCAAGGGTGTGCGTGCCGACAAATGGGCAGGGCGTGGCGTTGGCGGTGATGTTGTCGCCTTTGGCATCGGGGTGTACGCCTTTTGAGATGTGCGTGCCAAATTTTAGCTGAGTTGCCATTTTTTTGGCATCGCTAAGCCATGTTTGTTTTTGGTATTTGGCTTGTATGGGGGCAAGTGCTTCTTGGGCTTGGGCGATTCTGGTGGGTTCGCCTGCTTCTGTGGCTTTGGCAAGCTGTTTTAGCTCTTTGTCGGCTTTTTTGTGAAATTGAGCGAGCAAAAACTCATCAATCGCTCGCTTGATATCATCGGTTGTCAAATTGGTGTTTGGGGTCGGTGCTGTCATGGGATTTCCTTGTTATTTTTAGGGTATTAAAGCATATTTAAAAATTGATTTCAACCATTATATTTGTAAAATAAATGAAGTATAATATAAAGTTCATCACAAAGATGACTTAGAAAATTATGTATGTTAAATACACATTCCACATCGCATAGATGACTTACACTCTACAAAATGAAAAGTGCTACGGTTTTTCGTTCGTGGTGAGCTTGTCGAACCATAACGGAAACCGACCCGCAGGCAAGCTTGTGGCGAACGGTTTCCGTGGCAAAATTCAATTTTGTTAGCTGTATTTACCACGTTACCGCTCATACACCCCAAACCGCTCATCAAAATAATAGCCGTCATGATAATCATCACGAATGGTCAGCACGCAAAAGCGAATGATGAGCATATTGACAGACGTGTCTGGATAATGTTCCCTAAGTTTGGCAAGCTCGTCCGATAGATTGGCGGTCAGCCATGTATCAAGATTGGGATTTTGGCACGTTATCGCCTTTGGGATAATCTCATGGGTTGTTTTGGCGTTCGCCACACCGTGCATCTCTACGCTGTCATAGGACGAGATGTTTAGGGTGTTATCAAGCGGATTGACGATAAAATCTGTCTGCTTTTGACTTTGGCGAAATGGTGTCAGACAAGACAAATGAACGTGCAGACGGTTGGCGGTATCTGGCTCATAATAAGCATTGACCACATTGATGTCATCATTGTTCATCAAATCCTGCATGACGGCGTGTTCTAAATCCGCCAGATTCTTTTTGGGTTCTGGCGTAGCGGATTTGCTAATCCGAGCGACCGATGAAATGCGTTCATAATCTGCCTGTTTGATAAGTTTGCTCACTTGGTGCGTGGCAAGGGGGAAGGCTTGGCTTTCAAATCCAGGGTGGCAAAAGGCGATGTCTTTATCCTTTAATGTTCTGATATTCTTATCCCAAATGGCAATATTAGGAGCGAAAGCCACCTTGTCAGTACGATGTCGCCACACTCGCCCTGCTGTTTGTATGATAGACCGCATGGAGCTTGGCTCAATCATCGCCCAATCATAATCATGGTCTCGCCCCACTTCCGCCACAGGCGTGGCAAGTACCATAAAGATATGGTGCGTTTTGTCGGGGTGCTTGGCAAGGTTGTCTATAATATCAGGATTGTTGGCAAGAGCCTTTGGGTCATGGCGATTTAGGAGTTTATCAAGTCGCACTTCCAGCTGATTTCGCAAAATAAACACTTGTCTGGCATGATAGCACGCCAAATAAAATTGACAACCGTCAAACCCTGCCATGTCGCCCGTCTCGTGCATGGCTTTGGCGATACCGATGAGTGGATTGATGTTTGCCATGCGAATAAGCCCAATACTTACCGTCTTACCATGAATTTGGGTGTGATGTAAGTCGTGCAAGGCTTGGGCTTTGTCAAACAGCACGCTTGCCATGTCTTTATAAAGCTTGTCATCGTCTTCATTATCCATCTCATCAATCAGCAAAATCTCGCCCCAATGACGCACAGCATTGTCATTTAAATGCTTGACACGCCCCCTGATAAACTGCTCATGATGAGCATCAAAATCATCTGCCACTTGTACCGCTTTGCTCACATTTTCATCAAACCACGCACACACCACTTTTGGGGCAGGTTTGCCAAAATTAGCGTTATAAATCATACGTCCGCTCTGATACGCCTTAAACAGCCCTGCCACCAAATCAGGGGGTAATGTCGCAGACGACAACATCACCCGAGAGCCAAACATTCCTGCCAAATGCACAAGGCGAGACAAAGCAGGCAGGTCGTTTTGGTCAAAATCATCAGGCTCATCAAAAATCACATCACTACTAAACAGCCGTAACATCGGTACGATATACCGCCCACCACGCTTGCACTCGCTGGCTTGCATTAGGTGGTCTATGGTGCAGACTGCCACAGGGGAGGCTATCAGGCGCTTGGCGTGGTCGCTCTCTACGAGCGTGCCAAGATTTAGCTCGCCCAAATCCGTGTGAATGTCGCTATCCACAAATTCATCCAGCAATCTTTGGACGGACTCACTGCCTGTATCCGAGCCTATCTCGGTGTCATTGTCGCTGTTTTGCAACTCAAAAAGCTGTTTTTGGGCAAGACCACCCACCAATACGGCAAGCTCTTTATCCGTCAAAGCCAGTTTTTGGCGTAGGCTTTGCCCTGTTTGTAAGGTCAAAACACGAAGGCCTAACGCCACAGTAAGCCTTGCCCCCTTATTAGGGTCGGTCAAGGCGTACATGATACGAGCATTGGCAAGTGTTTTGCCTTTGCCTGTGCTTGCCATATTTATCCCAAAAAAGCCGTGTGTATCGGTCGCTTCACGGTGTTTTAAAGCGGTTTTAAAGGCGGTATTTTGCCACAAAAATCCGTCCGTATCGGTATTTTGCAATAAAGGATTGTGGTTTTGTAGGGCTGGCAAATTTTCATGCAACGTTGGCAAAATCCGCACAAATTGAGCACTAAATTGTGCCACGCCCAATAAATGCTCGTCTAATGTTTGTTTGATTTGTGTTTGTTTGGTTTGGTTTTTGTCATTAATTTTAATGGTATTGGCAATAAGGCTTGGGTCAAATTTTCCTTGATGCCGTTTTTTATCATCTTTTTTTAAACCAGAATAATTATGGTCAGCCATCATGAGTGATAGCCGTGATAAATGCAGTAAAAATGGGTCGGATACCGCTTGGGGATATTGCTTGATAAGGGTTTGCAGATAGGGCGAATTTTGGGCTTTTGTGGCGTAGCGTTTGAGCTGTTTTTGCCACAGTTTGTTGTGCAAAATAAACTGTTTAAAGTTAAAAAAGTCGTCCGCCTTATTGCCCTTATTAAACACCCAACGCTCCATGGCTTCTAGACTTGCCAAATAACTTTGTACATCTCTTGATAAACACTCTGGCGTGCTATACGCCTCGGGCTTTTTAAAATAATAAGCGTGTGCGGGTGGCAGGCGATGATGTGTTACCACAAGCCAAATAATCCATTTGGTTAAAGGGGGGAGCTTGCCCATATCTGCTTTATCTGGCGTGCCAAAATCGGACAAAGTCGGCAATGCCTTATCTGCCAGATACTCATCAACATGAGCAAGGCGTTCAAATACTGCTTGGTCGGTAGTGCAGTCGCCCACCAGCCAGACGATGAGTTTTAACGACACCCATTCGTGACGGTAGAGGTCGGAGATATTGGTGGTGGCAAAGAGTTTATTTTGAAAGCCTATCGTGGATTTGCCGATGTCATGGAGCAGCCCTGCCAATGTGGCGATGATGCCAATGCCGTCCAAAAACTGCCAGTTATTCTCCCAATCATGGTGCAAAATAGAACGTCTGGTACGATTCGCGGCTACGCCCCCTGCGGTGTTAAATTTGGATTTATTCCCCACCACCCACACAAGCTCGGTGCGGTGGCGAGTGGCAATACGGTGGCAAGCGACTGCGGTTGATTTGCTGGCGGTGGATTTTAATAGCTCGTACACCGTTTTTAGACCAATCTCGGTGATGTTGGTTTGCCAAACGTTATCGCCAATGCGACCCGCAAAAGCGTCCAAAATCTTGCGAGTGCGTTTTATGGCTTTTTTCTGGCACTGGGAAATAAAGGTAACAATCATGCAAAATCCTTATTTAAAATTCCTTGTTTAGAGCAAGCCCCTTTACCGTTTCAAACATCACATCAAGGGCGTGATAATCGGTAAAATAAGACAAGCACAGTTCACGAAATTCCTGCTCACGAGCATTATCAGACGCACACATAAAGGCAAGCGGTAAGATGATTGTATCTTTGACAATATCAGCAATATCAAACACCAACGCCCCACGCCGAGTTTTGCCATGCATGACGGCAAATCCGTGGGCAATGCCGAGCACCCAAGCGGTGGTCGCTCCCAAGCCGTATGCCAAATAGTTGCCGTGATTTAAAAACTGATTGGCTTTGTCCACGCCGTCATAATCACGGCTAAATCCCTTATAGCCTGTGTGTTTGACGGCAAATTTATACAACTCTTTGGTCATACGCCCCTCTAGGGTAAGCAAGTCTGATACACTATTTTGCCCTAAAATTTGGGTGCGGTAATGATTTTGTAAGCTGATGATTTCATCAGATTTACTATCAAAGCCTGCCCCACGCAACTCCTTATCACGCCCCCACACGTCATTCATAAAATCAAGCCGAGCCATTTGCAAGCGTTTTGCCATAGCCAGACGTTTGTCATCGTCCCACCACCACGACAGCCAGCCTTGAATGTATTCGGTGGGGCGGTATTCTGATTGTGGGGTCAGCCACTCAATCTCGCTTCCCATAAACAAAGGCGTGCCACCGCCCCCACAAAAGCCGATCAGCACACCTGCACTTGCCAGTAGCCTTACCGCAGACTGGGTAATGGACGTGCCTGTGCCAAGCAGTATCACGGTGGTGTTGGCAATGGGGATATTGTAGTAGAGATTTTCTTTTTTGCTTTCGGTGAGATACAGCACTCGCCCGTCTTTTTGCATGACTCGGCAATGCTCTAAATAGTACAGATTGGCACGTTTGGAATGCAAAATGGTTTTTAGGTCGGTGGGGCGTAGGGTGTCCATGTTTTTCCTTACAAATAACATGGATATTAACAGATGTGTACTGCATCGTCAATCGTTGGGGTAGATTGGGGTAGATTGGGCAGGATTTGGATGGTGGTATTTTGAGTAGGCGTGTAGGGGCATGATGGACTCATGCCACGTTTTGAATACAAGAAATAAAGCGCATAAAAGCCAAATCCACCCAATCATACCTAACAAGCTCAATGTCATCACAGGCTTTGGGCATGCTGGACACACCCATAAACATCAATATTAAAGGGACGTAGAAAGCACGCCCCCACAAATGAATTTCTTTAAAATTTAGTATTGGTGCAAATTGGGGTAAATATCATAAAAAACAAGGGCGATAACCGCCCTTGCTCACACCCATCAATCAAGCGGTACACCAATACGTCTTGCCACTTCTTCATAACCTTCAACGACATCGCCCAAGCCTTGACGGAAACGGTCTTTGTCGAGTTTTTTCTTGGTTTCTTTATCCCACAAGCGACAGCCATCTGGCGAGAACTCATCGCCTAACACCACACGCCCATGAAACAGTCCAAATTCTAATTTAAAATCCACCAGCATAAGACCCGCTTCATCAAAAATCTGACTTAGCACGTCATTGACCTTGTGAGTCAGCACACTCATCTGCTCCAACTCGTCTGCGGTGGCATAACCTAAGGCAATGGCGGTGCTTGGGGCGAGCATGGGGTCGCCCAATTTGTCATCTTTATAAAACAGCTCAAAGGTCGGTGGCATAAGTGGCAAGCCCTCAGCAAGCCCCAAACGCTTGGCAATACCGCCAGCTGCATAGTTACGCACCACGCATTCTACGGGTATCATTTTTAGGCGTTTGACCAGTACTTCATCATCTGACAGTTCACGCTCAAAATGCGTCTCGATGCCAGCGTCTGCCAGTTTGCTCATGATAAAGCTATTAAAGCGGTTGTTCACTCTGCCTTTGCGGTCAAGCTGAGCGATTTTCTCGCCATTAAAGGCGGATGCATCGTTACGAAAATGCAAAATCAGATAATCAGGATTGTCCGTTTCATAGACAGATTTGGCTTTGCCAGTATAAATTAGGGCTTGCTTTTGCATGGGTCTCTCCGTTTTGTGGCGGTTTACACAATAAATTTACATGATAAGATTTATAAAACAAAAAGACACGAACAACAACGCTCGTGCCAAACCATCATCTCACCTGTGGTGGTCTAGGTAGCTCGTACTGCTTGCCCGACTCGTTGGTCGATGGAGCAATCTCGCCTGCCACCTCTGGCACATCATATAGGGGGATAAATGGGGCGGACGCTTGGTTGGCGGGCAGGCGGATGGGGTCTAGCTTGGTGGCGTGGACATAGTCCAGACTGCCGTTATCACGCTTGCCCAGCACACCTTTGATGCTTTGACAGCCCGTCAGTAGCACCAAACTCATCATGGCAAGGGCGGTTAATTTTAGCGTTGTTTTTAGCACTGTCATGTTATTCTCACTTATTCTTACTGTTAAATCAATTTGGCTTTTTGTAGTGCCTGGTCAATGATGGGTTGATTGTCTGCTGACAGCCACACCAAAGGCAAGCGAATGCCCGTGTCAATCATGCCCATCTTGTGCAGGGCATATTTGGCAGGTTGGGGGCTAGATTCACAAAACAGCTCTTTGTGCAAATGCTCAATGCCTTGGTTGATGGTACTTGCTTCATCAAACTTACCTGCCAAAGCTAAGCTAAAAATCTCGCTCATGGCTTTTGGAGCGATGTTGGACGTAACAGAAATGTTGCCCTTTGCCCCCAATTTGACAAGCTCAATGGCGGTTGGGTCATCGCCTGATAAGACCACAAGACGCTCGCCCACACGCTCGATGAGCAACTTACCACGCTCCAAATCGCCCGTGGCATCTTTGATGGCGACAATATTGGGAATATCGGCAAGGCGTGCTACGGTATCCTCCGCCATATCTACGACCGTCCGCCCTGGGACGTTATAGAGAATTTGGGGAATGTCCACCGCCTCGGCAATGGTCTTATAATGCTGATACATGCCCTCTTGGGTGGGCTTATTGTAATATGGCACGACAAGCAAGGCAAAATCCGCCCCCACTGCCTTAGCGTGGGCGGTAAGCTCGATGGCTTCGGCGGTGTTGTTCGCCCCTGTTCCTGCAATCACAGGAATGCGACCTGCCACTTGTTTGACAAAAAATTCAATGACATCGCCATGCTCTTTCATTGATAGGGTGGCTGATTCGCCAGTCGTCCCCACCGCCACCAAAGCGTGCGTGCCAGACTCAATCTGCCACTCAATCAGGCGAGTCAATGCATCATAATCCACCGTACCGTCTGCCGTCATGGGCGTGATCAGTGCCGTCATCGAGCCTTGTAGTCTTGCCTTCATCTCATCATAAGTTGCCATAAAACACCTGATTTGTCATTTTGCATCAAATGGCTTAGTTTAACATTTTACTGGGTGTTTTAAAATGCTTAAATTAAAATTATTGTATTTATTGGAATTTTAAAGTATTTTTTAAATATAAATTAAAATAATAAATCAATAAATTTGTGATGAATGGGTTACTTTTAGCAATGGATGGCATTGTTCTTTTTTAAAGTTATTATGATATAATGAAAATTACAAATTAAAAGAATAACTGTTCACTTAATTTGTAATTCTTGATAAAATGCGTTTATCAAGAATGTTGATTAAGCTACACTCAAGAAACTTTAAAATTACTACAAACACAATGATGTGTGGACGTAGGGGCGTGGTAAATATCAAGTTGGTTGGGCGTACCTATTAATGACTTTATACACTCTACAAAATGAAAAAGTACGACGGTTTCCGTAGCAAAATTCAATTTTGCTGGCTGTACATGGAGAAAATCTTGAAAATTTTGGCTCTGGTTCAAAAAGTATGCTACAAAGAAAACAGTTCGTGGCGAGCTTGGGAAACCTAACGGTTTTTCTACCCGTAGGCAGGCTCAGGGCGAACGGAAAACCTAGTTTGGCATACTTTTTAGACTACTACCAAAATTTTAACTGTTTTTATATTCTTATTTTCTATGGTTGGCTGCTCTCAGTCGCCGACAGATTTTAATAAGAAAAGTTACAACAATCAGAAAAACCATGCTCTTGATGATGCTCAAAAAATGTCAGGAAAACTGGTAGTTTCTTTTGAAGAAATAGAGTTTATTCATCAAAACGAAAAATATTATTTAATTGACTCTAAAAAATTATTAAATGATAAAATCCAAACAAAAAGACTAAAAGATGATAAATTTTTCATCAGTGAAACACTATGTATTACAGGTGATGTTTTGCACAAATACCACAATGAATATCGTGGTTTTGGCCATATGGAAAAGTATGATAAAGCAAGCTCTATAAAAAGCATTTGCTAGGTTTTGATAAAAAACAGAATGGATATACCTACCATCATCGAGCCTTGTAGTCTTGCCTTCATCTCATCATAAGTTGCCATAAAACATCTAATTTGTCATTTTGTATCAAATGGCTTAGTTTAGCACTTTCACCGTGATCTTTGAACCATCTTGGATAAATTATTTTTTTATTGATTTTTAAAAAATCAATAAAAAAATAAATAAAAAGCAATGGGCATGACACTGATGGATAATGATTGATTTAATTATTTTTGTCAGTTTATAATAAAACACAACCCTGTGGATGTTGTTATTTTGAATCATTTCATGTTAAGGACATTTATGAAAACAAAAGCCTTGTTACTTGCCACATCGTTTGCCCTGCTTTTGCCCAGTATTGCCAACGCCCAAACCGAAGACAGTCAAATACAGACCCAACACCAAAGTTGTGTTTATTTACAACCAAGAGCTTGATGAGCCATATAGCACCCGTTGGTTTGCCAAATTAGAAAAAAGACAGGGCAAAAAACGCACCGTATACATTGAGACGTGGGAAAAATACGTCAATAAAGGCTTTATCACATTTGACTGTGGCAACCCAAAAGCTAGTGTGCAACTAGATTTGTATGGTTGGGGCGAGTTTGGCGATGACAGCCAACTTGAAAAAACCACCGTCCATTCAAAAGACTTTAAAGCGTGGCAAATGGGCGATTTTGAACCTTTGGCTGGCGAGTCTCCACCTTATGAGCTTTATCAAAAACTTCGCACCAAATACTGCAAATCTTAACCACCAAAAAGGGTGCGACAAACACACCCTTATTTAGCCCTATTCAACCCTAAGCCCCAAAATCGCAGGGTTGCCATCACGAATGATACCAATGGTAACCACGCCTTTTTTTGGCAGGCTCTTTAACGCCTTTTCAAACTCGCCAATGCCTGCGGTTGGCAGATGATTGAGATTGACGATGATGTCCCCTGCCATGAGCCCCGCCTGCCCTGCCAGTCCTGTGACATCCACCGAGCTGATGACCACGCCACCTGCCACGCCAAACTCCTGAATCATGCGAGCTTCACGCCCTGACAGCTCTTTTAGGCGTAAGCCCAATCTGACACCATCACTGGCGTTTTGACTGGTAGAGACATCGCTCGTCTCGGCAAACTGCCCACTGGCACGGTGCTGTTTGCCTGCTCGTAGGTAGGTCAGCTCAAATTTATCACCCACCTTGGCACGGTTGATGAGATTTAACAAATCAGACGCTCGCCCGATACTTTGCCCATTAAAATCAAGCACCACATCGCCTGCTTTTAGCCCCACCTTATCGGCAGGGGAGTCAGGACTGGTGCGAGTAATCAGGGCCCCTTGCGGTCTGTCAAGGCGATAAGCTTCCGCCAGATTGCGGTCAATGTCCTGCAACACCACGCCCAGATAGACCCGAGAGACACGCCCTGTCGTGCGAATCTGCTCATAGATGTCCATGGCGGTGTCAATGGGAATAGAAAAAGACAGCCCCATGTGTCCGCCAGTGCGACTAAAAATCAGCGAGTTAATGCCAACCACTTCGCCTTTTTGGTTAAATAAAGGCCCGCCCGAGTTGCCTTGGTTTAGTGCTACGTCCGTCTGAATGAACGGCACGACCGCTTCACGGCTCATGTTGCGACTCTTGGCAGAGACAATGCCCGATGACGCTGAGTAGTCAAAACCAAAGGGCGAACCGATGGCAAGCACAGGCTCGCCCACTTTTAGGGTATCGCCTTTGGCAACACTTAGGGCAGGGAAGTTTTGCCCCGCCACCTTTAACACCGCCACATCGGACGCTTCGTCCGAGCCGATAAGACGTGCGTCTAGCTCGGTGCGGTCATGCAGGGTTACGGTGATTTTATCCGCCCCTTCGACGACGTGATGATTGGTAAGAATATAGCCATCTTGGGTAATAAAAAAGCCCGTGCCGTAGCCGTATTCTACCGTTGGCAGGTTTGGCACGGCGACCCGCCCCCCAAAGAACTGCTGTAAGGCTTGCACCTGCTGAGCCAATGCCAGCTCTTCTTCGCTGACCTTTTTGGTAATACTCACACGCACCACGCCACTAGACACCTGTTCCACTAGGGGCGAAAAATCCATCGCCACCGCCCCATACGCAGGCAAGGCAACAGGCAGAGCGATAGGGGCAAGGGCAAGGCTTAGGACAAGGACGGCAGGTTTGATGTTCATAATAATTCCTATTTAAATAGTCAAATTATCCTAAAAAGCACGCCATTCGTCAAGGCAAAATGTGTTTCTAAAGGTTATGAAGTCTTGCTTATCTGACAGCCCGCCCTTTAATGCAAGTTTAGCACAGCGATTTATTCGTATTGACCCGTGGCAGGGTTAAAGCGAACGGTATGCTTTTCATTGACCTTATGGATACGCTCATAATCATCATCAGGCTTTTCGCCTGTGTAATGAATTTGAATGGGATAATACAACGAACCGCTCGGCATAACTTTATAAGTGCTTTCATAATTATAATACAGCGGGTGGGTTTCTTCATACATACCTTCATTGTTTGACCCTGCGTCCGCCACAAATACTGTCTTGATGTCGCCATGTTCGGGGAGCATCAGGGCGTACCAATAGGTCTCGCAAGAACCTGTGGAGCAGTAACCACTCTCAAACATTGCCCCCATAATCCCCTTGCCAAAAGGCTGTATGGACGACTTGATGTCATTTAAATCCAAATGCACTCGCCCTCAACTGCCTGCCATTTCTTCATCTTGGGCGTTTCGGTTGATAAGCTCATAGCCTTGATTGGTCTTTTTAAAAAGGTACAAATCAGCCTTGGCACTGCCTATACGCCCAGAGGTAGGCATGCCTTCATCGTTTAGGGCGACTTTTTCAATCATAAGTAGGTAGCGTTTTTGTCCGTTTTGATTGTCAAAACTGATGACAGGGTGCATGAGTGCCAACGTGCTAAACTCTGGCATATCAGGGTCAGACACTTCATCTAGGCAGACGTGAGGATAACTCTCTAAATCTTCATCGTCCACCACGCAGTTTGTCATTTTGCCAGCATATAGCCCACGCATGACACTTTTAAAATCAAGCCCGCTAAGCGTGGTCGCCCATGCAGGGGTAGATAATGTGGCAATCGCAACGCTTAGGGAGAGTAGGAGCTTTTTCATGGTATGTCCTTGTTTGAAAAATAAAATACATTATAAAATCAATGTGTTTACAGAGCAAATGTGATTTACCGACAAATCAATCCGCCAAATATTCTTGTAAAACTTGCATAATCTCCCCTGCCACGTCATCAGGACATTGGTCGGCATTGATACGTTTGATACGCTCAGGGTGTTTTTGATATTGATACAAAAAGCCTTGATAAGTTTTGTCAAAAAATCCTTGCCCTGCACCCTCAAAGCGGTCGGCTTGACTTCGCTTACCTGCCCGCTCCAAGCCAATGGCAGGGTCTAAATCAAGCCAAAAGGTCAAATCAGGCTGTCTTGGGATAAAATCAGCGACCAGCCGTTCAATCTTGGCAAGTTCACGCTCATCGCCCCCAAACCGTCCAAAGCCTTGATACGCCACGGTGCTGTCAAAAAAACGGTCACAAATCACCCATTTACCGTCCGAGAGTGCTGGCAAAATGGTGCGGTGCAAATGGTCGGCTCGTGCGGCAAACATAAGCAAAAGCTCGGTGTCGTCATTGATGTGGGTTTTGTTATCCAGCAAAATCTTACGCAAATCTTCGGCAAGCGGACTGCCCCCTGGTTCACGAGTGCGAATGTGGGCGATGCTAAGGCTGTTAAGCTCATAGCAAAAACGGTCAATGGCAGTGGTTTTGCCCACGCCTTCGGTGCCTTCAAAGGTGATGAATTTGGGTGGTTGGTTCATTGTTATTTCTCCGCCATCACTTTACGATATTCCGCCACCGCTTTGTTATGCTCATCAAGCGTTACGCTAAATTTATGACCGCCCTTACCTGTCGCTACAAAATAGATATACGGCACATCAGACGGGTGCATTGTCGCTTCTATGGCTTCGGCAGACGGCAGGGTAATGGGCGTGGGCGGTAAGCCGTCAATCTGATAGGTGTTGTAGTCGGTTTTTTCGTCAATGTTGGAGCGGTAAATCTTGCCATCATAACGGTCAAACAGTCCGTAGATAATGGTTGGGTCGGTTTGTAGTCTCATGCCTTGACGCAGGCGATTGACAAATACGGCTGATACGTCATTACGCTCGAACGTGATACCCGTTTCTTTTTCGATGATGCTTGCCATAATCAGGGCGTCATAAGGTGTCTTGTAGGGCAAATCTTTATCACGCTCTGCCCATGCCTTATCCAATATCACCATTTGGTCGGTGTGCAGTTTTTTTAAAATGACGGTATCACTCGTGCCTTGATTAAAAAAGTAGGTATTGGGGGCAAATTGTCCTTCTAGGTTACCGTTGGGCGTGCTGATATTTAGAGCTTTGGCAACTTTGGCATTGTCTCGTGCCACGTCCGCCCATGAATACCCATCAGCATCCGACAGAAGCGGTGTGAGTAGTTCAAGCTTGACCCCATCGGTCGTTTTTAGGGTGTGGTATAGGTCTTTGACCGTCCTGCCTTCGATGATTTGCACCTTTATCATGGCAACTTGCCCCCCCTGCCCCAAAATCTTGACCACATCGGCAAGGCTCGCCCCTTGTGGGATTTGGTATATTCCTGTTTCTAGGCTGCCTTTGGCGTGGAATTTAAGATACAGCCGTGCGGCGGTGCTGGACGCAAACGGACTGGTCTGCCATTTGTCCTTGACAAGCAGGCTATGATAAGTGTCGCCCTTATCCACCGTCAAGGTCTGGGCGGGGCGGTCGGTCTTGGCAAAGGCGGTTACATAGACGATGGCACCCCACAGGGCAATCAGGGCTAGTACGACAACCAGAGCGAGCCATTTTAAGGGCGATTTTTTTGAAGTTTTTTTGTTTGGCATGGCAACATTGGATGAGAAAAGTTATGCTTATTGTAACAAATTGCCACAAAAATTTTTAAGATTATTGTAACCACCAAAAGTCAAAACAAAAACCCGCCCGTAGGCAGGTTTTTGTGCTTTGTTGCATGTTAATTAGTAGCGAGTGATAAGGGCGATTGGCTCTTTTTCGTCCATTTTGTCCTGTGGGACAAACACCACTTCACCGCCATTGTGGCTGACTATCTCGATAATCTCACTCACCGCATCATCGGTGACGCCGTCCGCTGTCGCATCGTCCGCCACGAGCAAGGTCAAAGCAGTATCATCAATGGTCGCAGGCACGATGTGTCCTTGACGCACGAGAAGTTTTACGGCATTGCCTTCAACCGCTGAGCGGTAGATTTGTTGCGAATCGGTGCATACCATCTTCTCGTTACGGGCTTTTTCAAGCTCGCCTTGAGCAGTTTCGTAGCGAGTCAGACGCTTGTTCTCAACCAATTCTTGTACGCCTGCCACAATCTCTTCGGCACGTCCGTCTTTTAGGTTGGGTAGATGGTCAACCTTGCCAATGATAAAGCTGTCGTTGTCCACTACCTGCTCATAAAAGCCCAAAGTACGGCTATCGCCCACCAAAATCACAGGCAACGGGTCAATGTTACGAAACTCCTGCACGCTCTTGTCCACACGGTTCATAAACTCTTTTAGATAGCTGTCGTCATCCGATGAGCCTGTGCGGTCGGCTTTTGAACCTGTAGGTAGACTTGTGTTTTTGATTGGGAAAGTCAGCTCGCTCATTTGCGATTGACGTTCGCTTTCGCCACCAATTTCCTTGACCACACGGTCGTTGGTCGCCTCAATCAGGCGAGCATATTCGCTTGTAATCACAAGCACATAATAATGCACCGCCTCGGACATATCACGCACCAAGTCTCTGGTGGCAAATTTTTCGCCCAAAATCACACGCTCTTTGGCGTCAAATGGCAAACGCAACACTTGAGCTTCATTTTCGTTGGCAAAAATAGCAAGCGTATCTAGGTTATAATTATGGTCAAGCTCGTCTGTTTTGGCATGGATAAGCTCCATGATGGCATCGCTTGTGCGTTTGTCATGCTCGTTCGTGATACGCTCTTCGGCGACTTTTAGCTGATTTTTTAGGGCAATATGGTCTTGCTCATTTTCTGGGTGAGTGCGGTGAGTTTTGACAAAGATACTCACGGCAGGATTGCCACGGGCAGATTTTAGATCTTTTAAAGTCGCTTTCATAATAAATCCTTAAAATGCGTAAAAATAACAAACGGTGAATGATTAAAACGATTTAACCACAAGATTTAAAAATCCAATTGATTAAACTTGATACCGATTGTACCGACTTTTTGGGTATTTGTCTGTTAAAAAATGGGCGGTTTTATGGTTGAAATGTAGTCAAAAAATCAGCTGTGTGAGATTGATGGCAAGGTTTGTAAGTCTTTGTAAAAAGACCTATTTTGATTGGGGAATTTATGTATAATGGAGAGTTGGCAGAGTTTTAAAACAATTTCTAAAATCTAAAAACACAAAAAATGGGTAATGACACCCATTTTTCAAATTAATTTCGCTTTAATCTTTTTTATCAAAGACCACGCCCCTTGCCATTTCCATGCGTTTGGCAAGCTGAATGTCTCGCCCATGCACTTCATATTGGTCAGCCTCGCCAATGCGTACTTTGAGCAAAGTATAGGTGTTCTCCCACGTGGGGTAATGTTCTAGCTCTTCACAATAGAACGCCACACGGGTGGTAAAGGCGATGACGTCAGCAAAACTGGCAAATTCATAGGTCTTGACAAGGCTATTGCCATCTAATGCCCAGCCTTGCAATCTTTCTAATTGTAAGGCAACTTGGTCTGCGGTAAGACTGCTCATGATGTTCCTTTGGTTAGGTAAAATATAAAAATACACCAAGTCATTTTACCAAAATCTTCAAAATTTCGGCAAGATTTTTGGCCAATTTACCAACATTTTTGTAAACAATTATCGCAACATACTCACGCCAACAGCGATTGGTATTCATCTCGTCTGTCGATGTAGCTTGCCACAAAGGAACAGTTTGGCACGACTTTTTTGCCGTTATCACGGGCATAATCCAAAGCATGTTTGACCAATGCCGTACCCAGTCCGCGTCCGCCCAGCTCTTTGGGGACGATGGTGTGGTTATAGTTTAGGGTATCATCATCGATGACTTCATAGCTTAAAAAGCCAGTATGTCCATCAATGGTTACTTCAAACCGCTGTGTGGCAGGGTTGTGGGTAATGTCAGTCATGGGGCATCCTTAATGGTTGATATTAAAGGTTGAAAGTTAAAGGCACTGCTCTTATGCTAACACAAATTTTATTGGGATAAAAGCCCGTTTATACGCTTATCGCTGTACATGGCATGCCACATAAGGTGCATTGACAAATCAGAATCATTTTACCAAACCCATTTACCAAAATATTACCGACTTTTGGCAGTTATCATGGTATGATAATTCTTCAGTTTTTAGATTTTTAATCATTCGATATGATTTAACCTTAAAATATTATTTATAATAACAAAAACAGTTACAATTTTTTGTGTAATGTTGTAAACTAATAGCCTATAATTATCAGGGGTGACACATGACCGAAGACAATATCAATCCAAACCCAAACGCCAGTCATCGTATCTTAGTCGTTGATGATGACGCCAGACTGCGTGCCTTATTACAGCGATTTTTAGAAGATGATGGCTTTACCGTGCGTGCATGCCATGATGGCAAGCAGATGGATAAACTTATGCAACGTGAGATGTTCTCGCTCATCGTGCTTGACTTGATGTTGCCCGACGAAGACGGCATCGCCATTTGCAAACGCCTGCGTGCCGATAATGCCGACATTCCCATCATCATGCTGACCGCCAAAGGCTCGGACACCGACCGCATCGCAGGGCTTGAAGCAGGGGCGGATGACTATCTGCCCAAACCCTTTAACCCCAAAGAGCTACTGGCTCGTATCAAGGCGGTGCTTCGCCGTCATAACCGAGAGCTGCCCGGAGCCCCATCTCAGCAGATGGAAGTGGTTGAGTTTGGTTTGTGGACGCTTGATTTGTCCACTCGCACCCTAAAAAAAGACGGCAATGTCGTCACCCTAACCACGGGCGAGTTTAGCGTTCTAAAAGCACTCGTTCAGCACCCCAGAGAGCCACTGACCCGTGACAAACTCATGAACCTAGCCCGTGGGCGTGAATGGGGAGCGATGGAGCGTTCGATTGATGTTCAGGTCTCACGCCTAAGACGACTCATCGAAGACAACCCCTCTCAGGCTCGCTATATCCAAACGGTGTGGGGTGTGGGTTATGTCTTTGTCCCTGATGGGGCAGAGAGCTGATAACACAAAAACCAAACAACGCTTTGTTGTTTGGTTTTTTACTGGATATCCATCTTAGACTATCTGTATAAACGCTTGTGAATCAGCCTTTTTTGGCGACCACTTTACGCACCTTTTCTCTGGCACGGTCTTGTTTTAGGCGGGATAGATAATCCACAAATACAATGCCTTTTAGGTGGTCAAGCTCATGCTGAATGCATACTGCCAACAGCCCATCCGCCTCAACGCTAAATGGCTTACCGTCAGCATCTAAGGCATCAATCTGCACACGAGCAGGGCGACTAATGTCATCATACACCTCAGGAATGGACAAACAGCCCTCTTTATAAGGGACAAGCTCATCGGTCAGTGGCGTAACTTTGGGGTTAATGTACACCTTGGGCTGTGGCTCTTCGCCCTCTTTGGCGAGATCCATGGTTACCACTTGCACGTGCCTGTCCACCTGTGTCGCTGCCAGCCCAATGCCCTTGGCATCATACATGGTCTCAAACATGTCGCTGATTAAGGTCTTAATCTCATCAGTAATCTCGCCAACCTCGCTTGCCACAGTACGCAAACGTGGGTCAGGATAATGTAAAATGGGTAATAGTGCCATAATGTCTCTTGTCGTTGGTTTTGGGGTATTATATCGGAAAATTGGGCTTTGGTAAAATGGATTTGGGATTATCGTGGTTTGACGGTCTTTGTTGTTGGTCAAAATGGCCTGAAAAAAAGATAAAAAAAACCGCCACCAAACTTTAAATTTATGTGTTTTTATGGATTTTTCACACAACATCATTTAGCCAAATAATGCTCACTAACAGGTTGCAAATATTTACCGTCAATCACTAGACATTTGGCGGATTTTTCTTTGTTATTACCCTTATCATCAAAAAAATCTACTGATACAGGGCAAAATACTTTGGTATTACCCAAATTCCATGCCATATAGCCGTATAGGGCGTTGGGGCTTTCAATATCTTTGACATCTTTATCTAGGGGTTTAAATTCAAGTTTTAGGTTTTGAATTTCTGTTTTAGATAAACCGTTAATTTTTTCTGAATTTGTATTGCCATTATGGATGATATACCAAGATGAGTTTTTTGGTTTTTCTATAAATTTTGGTTTATGTAAAGATATGCTATAATCTTGAAATGAAGATAAGAAAAAATTATATATTACGATAAATATTAACGAAGAAATTACTAATATTTCAGAATATTTTGTATTGGTTTTTGATATATAAGAAACTAAAAAATTAAATAAAAACAATAAAGTGCCTACAAGGAAAAAAGTCCAAGTTATAAAATTATCTTCAACTGTTGGTAGGATTGAGAAATAAACGAAAGAAAAATAAATAAAAGATGGAAATACAGTAATGTTTGCTACAAAAATAGCAATAAATAGACTTTTATCTTTTGGGGTTATAAAATTAAATCTATCAAAGCGAAAAATAAAAGATGATAAGAATATCATAAATGCATAATATTCAAATTGAAAATTAAGTTTTAAATAAAATACTGTTATAATTATATAAAAAATTGAATTTAATAGACAAACACCATAAAGTTTTTCATAATTTATTTCTAAATTTTTATCAAAACTTACGACTTTGGCAAATATATTTATCAAAAAAGGAGAGAAAAATCCAAAAGTAAGTAGGAATAAAAATAGCAAATGTATCAATAATATAGCGATAGCGGATGATGAATTTCCAATAATATCAGAAAATAAAAAGTCAAAATTTATATGTTTTAAATAGTTATAAATATTCAAATTGCCAATAATGATACCGATTACAGTAAATAAAGCTGTAATTTTTGGTATATGACTTGTAAAATTAGATATAGTTTTGGTAATATTAGGTATTTTACTTGGGTTGCTTTGTCGCTTGTTTAGATTGGTAGGCAACCAGATGCCCTTATCATTCTTTTTATATTCTGTCATTTTTTATCCTATCAAAAACAGCGACTCATTTAAGTCGCTGTTTTATCATTGAAAGCATTGAAAGCTAAATCAGCTCCCAATCTTCTTATATTTCATTCTCTTAGGTGTTGCGTCGGCACCGAGTTTTTCTTTACGCCATTTTTCATATTCTGAATAATTGCCGTCAAAAAATTCAGGCTCTTCATTTTCAAATGACAAAATGTGCGTACAAATTCTATCCAAGAACCAGCGGTCGTGTGAGACAACCATTACCGTACCAGGGAACACTTGCACCGCATCTTCTAAGGCACGCAAGGTTTCCACATCAAGGTCGTTGGACGGTTCGTCAAGCAAGATGACATTCGCCCCTTGTTTTAAGGTTTTGGCAAGTTGCAAGCGATTGCGTTCACCGCCTGACAGATTGCCCACCAGTTTTTGCTGGTCTTGACCTTTAAAGTTAAAACGCCCAATATAAGCACGGCTTGGCGTGGTGTACTCGCCCACGGTAATCATATCCAAGCCATCAGAAACCTCTTCCCACACGGTTTTGTTGTCGTCCAGATTATCACGCACCTGCCCCACATAGGCGACTTTCACGCTCTCGCCCACTTCTACCGTGCCAGTATCGGGCTTGTCTTTGCCGGTAATCATATTAAACAAGGTGGTTTTACCTGCACCATTCGGCCCAACAATCCCCACAATCGCCATTGGTGGCACGGTAAAGGATAAGTTTTCATACAGCAAACGACCGTCAAAGGATTTGGAGATGTTCTTGACCTCAATGACTTTATTACCTAAGCGTGGCCCTGGTGGGATATAAATTTCTGCTGTTTCGTTACGTTGTTGAAATTCACGAGAGTTCATCTCTTCAAAGCGTTCTAGGCGAGATTTAGATTTGGCTTGTTGACCTTTTTGGTTTTTACGCACCCATTCAAGCTCTTGTTTTAAGGCTTTGGCAAAGGCTTCTTCTTGCTTTTGCTCTTGTTCTAGGCGTTTATTTTTTTGCTCAAGCCATTCGGTATAATTGCCTTCATAAGGATAACCATAGCCACGGTCAAGCTCCAAAATCCACTCAGCCACATTATCAAGGAAGTAGCGGTCGTGGGTAATCGCCACAATCGTACCAGAATAATCTTTTAAAAAGCGTTCAAGCCACGCCACAGACTCTGCGTCCAAATGGTTAGTCGGCTCATCTAAAAGTAGCATATCAGGCTTAGAAAGTAAAAGCCTACACAAGGCAACACGGCGTTTTTCACCGCCAGACAGCTTAGAAACATCAGCGTCCCAAGGCGGTAGGCGCAGGGCGTCCGCTGCTTTTTCAAGCTGGGTATTTAGGTTGTGAGCGTCCCACGCTTGAATGATGTCTTCCATTTTGCCTTGTTCTACGGCAAGTTTGTCAAAGTCAGCATCAGGCTCGGCATATTCGGCGTAGATTTGGTTTAGGCGTTCAAGGGCATCTAGGGCTTCTCGTACGCCGTCTTCCACATTGCCACGCACATCTTTGGCAGGGTCTAGCTGGGGTTCTTGGGGTAAATAGCCAACTTTAATGCCTGCTTGGGGGCGAGCTTCACCATTGTATTCGGTGTCCACGCCTGCCATAATGCGTAGCAAGGTGGATTTGCCTGCACCGTTTAGCCCCAATACGCCAATTTTGGCACCTGGGAAAAATGACAATGAAATGTCCTTTAAAATCTCTCGCTTAGGCGGGATAATTTTGGACACTTTGTTCATTGTATAAATATATTGAGCCATAGCTATCCTTTTGACTTAAAACAAAAAATTGGAAACTGAAAAAAGGGGGAATTTAACTTGCCATTATCGCACGAATTACAGGTTTGGGCAAGGTGTTTTGTTTTAGGATTTGGGTAGGAGAAATTTGGCTAAAATGGTTGATAATATTCCGCCAATAATTGCAATCCAAAAAGACAAGAAAATGGAACTAAAAAAATCATCAATGCTCTCAACCAGAGCATTAACATCAGCCATAAAATCAGTTGCTAGAATAATTAACAAAAAAGAAAAAGTAGTTAAAAGACCAAAGAAAAAGACTTTTAAATAATCTTTAACTTTTAAAATTCTTACTTTAAAATAAGATAGCATACAGCCAGTTATCAATGCAGGGATAAACCCTATTGCTGTTCCGACCATTAAAATAACCGCATAAAGAAACAAAATCATCTCTACATCATCGCCAGCAACAATAGCATAAATCAATACTGGTATAATAGGCAATGTGCCACCTAATGAACCCAGTAAAGTATAACTTAAAATAACTTTTAAAGTTGGGTATTTATTTTCATTATCGTTATTCATAAAATTATCCTGTTAAGATTTTGGCAAAATAAATTTAGCTAAAACGGCTGGTGACACTCCGCCTATCAATGCAATACAAAATATTAAACTTCCTGCAAAACTAGTTTTCCGTTCGCCCTGAGCTAAGTCGAAGGGTAGCGGAAAAACCATTATGGTTCGACAAGCTCACCACAAACGGTTTTCTTTAATTTGGGGTTTTGCAGGAAATCTATTAGCATGATAAAATAGATAGCACTTTCAGATTTCAACAATCTTGAATCAATTTCCATAAGTGCCAAAACGCCAATAAACACCAACCCCAAAATAAAAAATACCAAAAATGCAACACCAAAAGGCTTCAAATAGTCAAATGGTCTTTTGATGATGATTTTAAAATAGCTAATCACAATACCGCTTAACAAGGCAGGTACTAAACTCACCAAAACTACCAATAAAAATAAATAGCCAAATAACCCCAACCATTACGACTTGTCATAAAAAGGCTAACAAATGGCAAGGTTAGAAGACCACTTAATAAGCCTGTAAATAAGGCATAAGCGATGATGATTTTTAGGGTTGGATACTTTGTCATATTTTTCCTTTTAAAATATCTTTATCATTTTTTACCATTTGATAAATACAAACAAATGCTTTAATAACCACACAAAACATCACAAACCCAATCAATGGCATTCTTTCTCAAAATTAGCTATAATAACAAACCTAGCCACAAAAGCAAATACCATTATGACCGCATGGCCTTATGGCAAATACAGCCTGCAACAAACCTAAACTATGATAAAATAGCCATTTATTTCTCTTGTCCGACTTATTAGAATCACAATCATGCCCGAATTACCCGAAGTTGAAACCACCAAAGCCAGCCTTGCCCCACTCATCGGTCAGCGTGTCAGCGACATTTACACGTCAGGTTATCGCCTGCGTGAAGTGATACCAGACGACCTAGATGAGCTTGTCGGGGCAAAACTTGTGCGTGTGGTTCGCCGTGCCAAATACCTACTGCTTGATTTTAATAAAAACGGCTCACCCCTGCGTCTGCTCATTCATTTGGGCATGTCAGGCAGTCTGCAACAGCATGACGCCCTTGCCCCACGCAAGCACGACCACATCATCTTTGGCTTTGATGACTCATCGGTGCGTTTGCATTATCATGACCCCAGACGTTTTGGCATGGTGATGTGGGTAGATGATGCCGAGCGTTATCTTGACAAACTTGGGGCAGAGCCTTTGGATGATGCCTTTGATACCGACTATCTGTATGGGATGATTCATAAAAACCCCAAACGACCCATCGCCCGCCCCATCAAATCCGTCATCATGGAGCAGTCCATCGTGGTCGGTGTGGGCAACATCTATGCGGTAGAGAGCCTGTTCATGTCAGGCATACACCCTGCCACGCCTGCCCATCAGATAGATAAATACAAGATAGCCGTACTGGTCGATAACATCAAGGCGATACTCGCTCGCTCCATCGAACAAGGTGGGTCAAGTCTTCGGGACTTTACCGTGGGGGCAGGCAAAACGGGCTATTTTCAGCAAATTCTACTGGCTTATGGGCGAGCAGGTGAGCCGTGTACGGTGTGTCATGAGATTTTGGAAAACATTAAAATCGGTGGGCGAGCCAGTGTGTACTGCCCGAGCTGTCAGCCACTTAACCCAACTTAATCCCACTGTTTGATTTATCAACTGTTGGCAATCATCAGACGTCGCCAAATGTTACTGATTTGTTTACCCCTTGTCGGAAAATTTTACCGTCCACCCACTTTTTGGCAAAATAAGCTTGATAATATGGGCGGAACTTGTTTTAATATTAGCATAAATCTATCTTGGGCAAATCGCCCCCCCCTATTAGGATACTCTCATGAAAATCAAACACACACTATTGGCACTGACTGCCACCGCCTTTATCAGCACCACCGCTCACGCTGCCATTGAGATTGATGAAGAAGATTTTGGTCCTACCTATGGTTCTGCGGTACTTGACATTACCGTTGCCAAGCCGTTGCAGTTGGTTGGTGCGGTTGCAGGCACGGCACTTCATGCAGTGGGCTTGCCATTTTCTATGGCATCAGGCAGCGTGGAGAGTTCTTATGAGACTTTGGTTGTCAAACCTTGGTCGGCACTCTCTCGTTGTGTGGGCTGTACCGAAGCTTATGACAACTACCGCAACGCCCACCAAGTAAACCCTAATGAAGTGCGTATCGTTGTGGACAGACCTTCTGAGATTATCATCAATACCGACCAAAACGTGGTTGTAAACCCACGTTGATTGATGATTTTATCATCCATTGTTTTTGTTTCTCCAACCTATTTACCCATTTTTGGTAAATAGGTTTTTTATTTGGATATCAAAGTAACAATATGGCAAGCTTTAAAAAATTAAAAGCCCTTATATAAAATCGCCCAATCTATACAGACTGGGCGATTTTTTAGGTTTCTTGTTTATTAGGGGACTTCTTGTTTTTACGCCATGATTGCCACAGGCTTTCATGCTGGATTTTGGGGACTTTTAGAGTAATGGTGTTAGATAGCATGTCATGCACCGCAAGCCCCCGAGTATTGAACGCACAAAACAGATAATTAAACAAAAACCCAAGCATGGCACTCATCAGCACCGCCAGTCGTGAGCCATGTAGCACCCCACCGATGGTCGCACAGAGTATGGGTAGCAGACAGGCACTGATGATACGGCGTGTGCTTTGTGCCCACGTCAGCAGATGTCCTGCGTTATCCACCGTCTTTAATCGCCATGTCTGCATGCCGAGCGTCTGCCCTGATTTTCGCCAAAACAATCCATAAAAACCTATCAATGTCAGTACAAACAGCGGTGTCATGACCCCATTTTGATACCAAGTTGGCAGTCTTTGGGCATGTGCCGAGTCCGTTCCTACTTCCATAAACAGTAGTGTACCGACCACCGCCCCAATCGTCCCCACCAAAAACAACATTGCCAATATCAGCATGCCATCATATAACAGTGCCGTCACTCGTACCAAGGGTTTGGCGATGACAGGTAGCTCATCAGGGTCCACCTGTATGGGCTCATCTTCGCTGTGTGTCTGTGATGGACGGAGTTTTGGGGTTTTGTTTTTTTTAGCCATGATGATAAATAGAATCAAAATAGGCTTTATTTTACCATGACTTTTGGATGTGTTGAATATTTATGACGCTTTTATGTGTAAAGTCTTAGGGTGTTATTGTCATTAATACTATTTTATTGGCGTTTGACAAAATGTCACGCTTTCATCCATTTTACATAAAATGGCTATTTGACGACTTATGCTTAAGAACTTAATATTTGCCATAGGTTAGTAGGAGCGTGTTGAACACGCCATCTTTAAAGGCTTGCAAAGTCAGCCCTCTACATCTATACATTGTGAATTTGTGGTAATTTTAAATTTTTGATACTGTAATTTAAAAATTAAGCCAAACCTAAATTTATACCATATTAAGCCATCGAATTATTTTCATAAAACCCATTTAATAAACCCACACAAGCAAAAACACCAAAACTCAATCAAGTTTTGGTGTTTGGTATATGGCGCACCCGGAGAGATTCGAACTCCCGACCCCTTAGTTCGTAGCCAAGTGCTCTATCCAACTGAGCTACGGGTGCAGTACAACTGATGTGATTATCAATCTTTACCACTCGTTGTGGTCGACTATTATACACTAAAAATTTAGAATGTCAAGCTTTTTTATTTATTTTTTAAAATAAATGGCGGTGACGGAGGGATTCGAACCCTCGATACAGTTTCCCGTATGCATCCTTAGCAGGGATGTGGTTTCAGCCACTCACCCACGTCACCGTTTTGATTGACAAATTTGTCAAAAGCTGTGGGCGATGATTATAGCAAAGTTTGGCAAAAATGCAAGGGGTTTTTTAAATTTTTGTGATAAATTTTAAAAAACCATCAAAAACCCCTGCCAAACCCATCGCCATACACCATAAAAATTGACACCATCATCACCCCTACACACTTTTGCTCAGCATATTTTGCAAAAACATCCCCCAACGAACCAAACTGATTTTAGATGATTTAGCAAATCGGTTTGGTAAATGGCTTGGTAAGCCACTTTAAAAAATCCCCTGTCATCAAACAAGGGATTTTTATTATCTGGCAAGATTAAGGTGTATAATAAGTCGCAGCCCCTGGTCCCACAGGCAAGCCTAAGGCAAACACCCAAATACAAAAGAGTGCCGTCCACCCCACCAAGAACAAGAGCGAGTATGGAATCATGAGCGACATGAGTGTGCCGACCCCTGTGTCTTTTTTGTAGCGAATCGCCACCGCCATGATAAGCCCAAAGTAGCTCATCATCGGTGTGATGATGTTGGTGCTACTATCGCCGATACGATACGCCGCCTGAATCATCTCTGGAGCATAGCCTGTCAGCATGAGCATGGGCACAAAAATCGGTGCGGTAATCGCCCATTGAGCCGATGCCGAGCCGAGCATGAGATTGACAAAAGCACAAATCAAAACAAAGCCCACGAGCAACAAAGGTCCTGTCAGTCCGATGTCATTTAGGAAATTCGCTCCCGATACCGCCATGATCGAGCCGATGTTTGACCAATTAAAAAAGGCGGTAAACTGAGCAGCAAAGAAAACCAGCACGATGTACATGCTAAGCGAACTCATGGCGGCACTCATGGCATCCACCACGTCATCATTACTCTTGATGGTGCCTGTAATCTTACCATACACAATCCCTGGAATGGCAAAGAACACAAAGATAAACACCACAATCCCATGTAAAAATGGCGACCCTGCCACAAGTCCTGTCTCAGGATGTCTTAAAATCCCGTCCGCAGGCACAACAGTCCACGCCAGTAGCAAACAAAAAATTAGCATGGACACGCCCGACCAAACCAGACCTTTCTTTTCTAGGGCGGTCAGTCGCTCCACCTTGCTGTCAAGCACGCTTGGGTCATCGGCATCATCGGGGTTGTATTTACCCAAAGATGGCTCCACAATTTTTTCGGTGACAAAGTAGCCAATGCCACTTACCAAAAACGTACTTACCGCCATAAAATACCAGTTAGCTTCTGCCCCCACGACATAGTCAGGATCAATGATGCGTGCCGCTTCTTGGCTGATACCCGACAGTAGTGGGTCAACCGTACCAAGGAGTAAGTTGGCACTATAACCGCCCGACACGCCTGCAAAGGCAGTGGCAAGTCCTGCCAATGGATGCCTACCCAACGAATGAAAAATCATCGCCGCCAAAGGAATCAGCACCACATAACCAAGCTCTGATGCGGTGTTTGACATAATACCTGCAAAAACAATGACAAAAGTAACCATCTTTGGCGGAGCATTCATGACAAGCCCCCGAAGAGCCGCCGAAATCATGCCTGACCGCTCAGCAATGCCCACCCCGAGCAGAGCGACAAGCACCATCCCAAGTGGCACAAAGCCTGTGAAGTTGGACACGAGATTCTCCACAATCTTGGCAAGCCCATCGCCATTTAAGAGATTGACAACATAAATCATGCCGTCTTCACTACGCCCCTTTGCCCCTTCTGGGCGTGGGTCAGCCACCGACACCCCCATCATCGACATGATTGCCGATAGTACGAGCAAAATAACTGACATCCATACAAATAAAATGGCAGGGTGTGGCAACAGATTGCCAAGCCACTCTACCCCCTTTAAAAATCTCTGCATGCGAGAAGAGGTTGCTTTTTCTTGCATAATCCTTCCTTTTAAAAAACTCAATAAAATCCAACTTTATCAAGTGTTTAAGTGATAAATAAAAGGCTCTGGTTCAAAAAGTATGCTACAAAGAAAACCGTTCGTGGTGAGCTTGGGAAACCTAACAGTTTTCCTACCCGTAGGCATAGCTCAGAGCGAACGGAAAACCTAGTTTGACATACTTTTTAGACTACTACCAATAAAAATGCTATTATTCAGCACGGCTAATAGACCTCCTGCAAAACCCTTCCTATGCTAAAATACCCCAATGAACTACGAAGCATTCACACACTTATCTGATGAAAAGTTTAAACGCTTAATTGGTGTTGAGCGAGAAGTCTTTAACGGCAACCTTGCAGTATTTTAAAGAATATCGCACCTATGAGCAGATAGTCGCTGACTTTGGCATCCATG
>NZ_MUXV01000027.1:20540-25765 GCF_002014975.1 Moraxella bovis | reverse complement strand
TTAAGGTTTGTTGGTTATAACACAATGCAAGCTATAACCAAACAAAAGAACGCCCCAGTTGGAGCGTTCTTTTGTTTGGTCAAATTACATACCGCTTTCTACTGCTTGACGTAGTTTAGCTTGATGGTCGATGAGTGCTTTTGGCATACGCTCGCCCAATTTATCAAACAGCTCTTTGTGGCTATCAAGCTCTTTTAGCCATTCATCTTTGTCTTGATAGGTTACGGTGTTGAAGTTGTCTTTGGTAAAGTCGGAATGAGTCCAGTTTAGGTCTTCGTAAGTCGGTACAAGCCCAATCGGTGTGGCATGAGCATTGGCATTGCCTTCACAGCGGTTGATAATCCATTCTAGCACACGCATATTTTGCCCAAAACCTGGCCATACAAAGTCGCCATTATCATCACGGCGGAACCAGTTTACTTTAAAGATTTTTGGCAGTTGGGTGCCATGCTCTTTGGTGAGTTTTTCTAGCTTTTCGCCCATGTCTAGCCAGTTGGTGAAGTAGTCTGCCATGTTGTAGCCTGCAAATGGGAGCATGGCAAAGGGGTCACGGCGGACAACGCCCTGCTGACCGACCGCAGCAGCGGTGGTTTCGCTGCCCATGGTGGCAGCTTTGTACACGCCATCAATCCAATCGGGGGATTCGGAGATAAGTGGCACGGTGTCGGCACGGCGACCGCCAAAAATAAAGGCAGAGATTGGCACGCCTTCGGGATTTTCCCAGTTGGGGTCAATTGATGGACATTGGCTTGCCGATACGGTAAAGCGGGCATTGGGGTGTGAAGCTTTCTCACTACCGTCATGCTTTTTGCCTTTCCAGTTGATGAGATTGTCAGGCACTTCTTTGGTTTTGCCTTCCCACCATACTTCGCCGTCTTCGGTCATGGCAACGTTGGTGTAGATGACATCACGAGACAAGGACGCCATGCAGTTGGAGTTGGTTTTGGTGTTGGTACCAGGGGCAACGCCAAAGAAACCTGCTTCGGGGTTGATGGCGTACAGTTTACCGTCTTTTGATGGTTTAATCCAAGCGATGTCATCGCCCACGGTTTCTACTTTCCAGCCTTCATAGCCTGCTGGTGGGATAAGCATGGCAAAGTTGGTTTTGCCACAGGCTGATGGGAAAGCGGCTGCCACATAGTGTTTTTTGCCTTCGGGGTTCGTTACGCCTAGGATGAGCATATGTTCGGCAAGCCAGCCCTGCTCACGACCCATGACGGAGGCAATGCGTAGGGCTAGGCATTTTTTGCCAAGTAGGGCGTTACCGCCATAGCCTGAACCAAATGACCAGATTTCACGGGTTTTTGGGTAGTGAACGATGTATTTGTCATCGTTGCAAGGCCATGCCACGTCTTTTCCGTCATCTGCCAAAGGCTTGCCAACAGAGTGTACGCATGGAACAAATTCGCCGTCCGTGCCTAGCACGTCATAGACTGCCTTGCCCATGCGAGCCATTTTACGCATACTTACGACCACATAAGGACTGTCGGTCAGCTCTACGCCAATGTGGGCGATATGGCTACCGAGTGGTCCCATGCTAAATGGCACAACGTACATGGTGCGACCTGCCATACAGCCGTCAAATTTATCATTCAAGATGGCACGCATCTCATTTGGGTCTTTCCAGTTGTTGGTTGCCCCTGCATCAATCTGTTTTTCGCTACAAATAAATGTGCGGTTTTCGACACGAGCCACATCAGACGGGTCAGAAAAAGCCAAATAAGAATCAGGGTGTTTTTCTTGGTTTAGCTTGACCATGGTACCATTGTCAATCATCAGATTGATAAGGCGGTCGTATTCTTCTTGTGAGCCGTCGCACCACTCAATACGAGCAGGTTTGGTGAGTTTGGCGATGTCGGCAACCCAATCAATGATGGCTTGATGGCGGACAAAATTAGGGGTGTTTAGGGCGATTGCGGTCATGGGAATCTCGCTTAAAAATGGATCTGTGATAGAGCTATTTATCAGCAGAATTAAAAAATTTCAGCATTAAACCATATTTTGCCATAAATTGTAAGTTTTATTTTTTTAAAAAATGAATTTATTTCTAAAAAAAATGAACATGTCATCACGACATGTTCATTTTACGAGTTAATATGGGATTATCTTAGGAAGAAGAATGCCCATATTGTGACGATGGCGATCGATACCAAGTTTAGGATAAGGCCAACGTTCATCATCTCTTTTTGTTTGATATAGCCTGTCCCCATGACGATGGCATTGGGTGGGGTGGCAACAGGTAGCATAAAGGCACAAGAGGCACCGATACCTATGACCATGATTAAGGCTTCGGGTGGCAGTCCAAGCTGCACACCAATCGGAGCAAATAGTGGCACAAGCAGTGCAGCAGAGGCGGTGTTTGAGGTAAACTCGGTCAAGAAAATGATGAATGCTGTGATGACCAAGATAACCACAAATATCGGGGCAACAGACAAGGCACCAGCGATTTGTTCGCCAAGCAAGGCAGAGGCACCCGATTCTTTCATGATATTGGATAGGGCAATACCGCCACCAAAGAGCATGAGTACGCCCCAGTCGGTGTTATCAGACACTTGTTTCCAGCTAACCAAACCACAGGTAAGCACCGCAACTGCTGCTGATAGAGCGATGACGGTGTCGGGGGATTTAAAGGCGAACATCTCGCCAAGCTGTTTGCCAAAAATCCATGAAATGGCAGTGACCACAAATATGATAACAGTCAAAATGCGTGATACCGTCCACGGAATGACTTCATCGGTCATGACCACGGTTTGTTTGAGATTGGGTTTTAAAAAGATATACATCGCCCCGAGCAAGGCAGGGAGCATGACAAGCATCATGGGTACACCAAATTTCATCCATTCAATAAAGCTTAAATCCAGTGCTTTGGCGGCAATTCCGTTGGGTGGGGAGCCGATCATTGTCCCTAGACCGCCGATGCTGGCACAGTAAGCAATCCCCAGCAGGACAAATAAAAAGGTAGAGCGGTCTTTTTCTTTGTCAATCTGCCCCAACAGTCCCAATGCCAATGGCAACATCATGGCGGCGGTGGCGGTATTACTAATCCACATCGATAACATGGCGGTGGCAAAAAAGATGTAGAACACCGCCAAACCTAGCTTGCCCCCTGCCAGTTTGACCAAGCCAAAAGCGATTTTTCGGTCAAGTTTTTGTACGTGCAACGTGGCTGCAAGGGCAAAACCGCCAAAGAACACAAAGATGATGGGGTCGGCAAAACTTGCCAAAGCTTTTTTAGTGTCAAATTCAGGCACACCAATCAACACCGCAAGAATCGGCACTAAGATGGCGGTGGCGGTGACGTGGATGGCTTCGGTCAGCCATAAAGTGCCGATAAAGACAAGTATCGCTAAGCCTTTATTGACGTCAGTGCCAAACGGCATGACGTGATATAATATGATGGAGACGATGGCAGTGACGGCAAAAATAATCATGCCTTTGATGGCGTCTTTGGTAATGACACCCGATGGCGTTTCTTGATTGTCGCCAGCTGTAAAATCAGTATCTAAGGTCAGCTCTGGAACGTGTTCATGGGAGCTTGGTTTGTTTGGGTCAGTCATGATTTTCCTTTTTCATAAATACAATATCATTATTTGAAAACTCAATCATTGAAAATATCAAGCAATGAATATCATGCATAAAAATACCAAAATCAACTCGGTGTGTCTATATAAAATGCTTTGATTTATTCAAAGCAAGCGACCGAGCTGACATTGGCAGTAGTGACCGATGATGTGACTCACACATACATACAAATTCTATTGTATAATAACAGAATTGTAACTATTTAAAAATAGTTTGTTGATTTGTTTTTAAAAAACAGTGCACCCAACTTGCCTACTTGACCTGCTTGACAAATGTATTTTGCAACAAAAATACTTACAATAAAGGCAGAGAGCTTGATAAAATCCACTTGCTTGATAAGAAATGATTAGGTAAAATGGGACTTTTATTTAAAATTAACTGAGAGTAATATGTCCCAGAAGAGCAGTGATACCGCATCTTTGACAACTTTTAAAGAAGCCTACGAAATTTTAAAGCATAATGCTGACTCATTAGAACAAAGTCAGGTGTTAGACATTGACAACCTAGTGAGCGTGGTAGAGCAATCCATTGATGCTTATAAAGTCTGTCAAGAACGCATTAATGCTGTAGAACTGGCATTAAAACATGCCTTTGATGAGACTGCCTTAAAAAACTAACCCATTGACCAAATTTATGACTGATTTTAACCAACACAAAGATATGGGCAATTTGTCCTTAAAAACCTTTTTTGAATCTAAGACTCTGACTGAGCTTGGTGTGTATGGACAGACTTTGACGGTGTCCGTCAATTATGAAGCCTGCCGATTTGAAAAAACAGGGCTGCTTGCCTTTGTCAGAAAAATACCCTTATTAAAGGGGCTAACTCCATTTCGCTCGCCCACGCTTGACATGGACATAGATCTGTCCTGTGTGGTGCTAGATGGCTCACATCAAGTGCTAGATAAGATTTGGTATGCCAAGGTGCGGGGACTTGATGAGAGTGTGCGTCACGTTGGGTCACTGGTGGGAGCAAATAATTTTGAAGAAACGCTCATGCCCCAAGAGTTGATTCACGTCAAACTAAGCGAGTTGCCCAAGATGGCACAAAAGCTCGTGTTTGTCATGTCAAGTTATCATAAACATCCGCTTTGTCATGCCAAAAAAGGCATTACAAAAATCAGTGATGACGACAGCATCATTCATGCCTGTGAGCTGGCAACAATCACCGCAGGCGAGCATGCCGTTGTGGCGTGGGTGATGGAGCGTGATGGTGATGATTTTAGGATATCTGCCCCACAAAAAGGTCTTGGTAACTCATTTGACCCTGCCAAGCTAAACGATGAGTTGGATAGATTGGCAGGTGGCTTTTAACGGACTTTTGCAAGAACCCAATCACAATCAAAAGATGCTACAATAAACCAAACCGCCACCAACCAAATCATTCAACAGGACAAAAGCCCATCCAAGTAACATCATGCGAGAACAATTTAAACACATACGTCCATTACTAGGGTGTGCCTACCATTGATAACATTTTTATAAAATACGATAAAATTTAAAGCTTTTATCAATTTTTGCATGAAAAATAGCTATCTGACCACTTAAATTTAAAAAGTTGGCTCTGGTTCAAAAAGTATGCTACAAAGAAAACCGTTCGTGGCGAGCTTGGGAAACCTAACGTTTTTCCTACCCGCAGGCAGGCT
>NZ_MUXV01000027.1:0-20432 GCF_002014975.1 Moraxella bovis | reverse complement strand
CCCCTGCTTTTTTAAACAGGTATTTTTCATTGAAGATACCAAAGTTCAACACGCCCTACTCACCCGATACACACTCGATGTCAAAAATTCAATCTCTTGTATGTCATGACTGATGTAAAGTATGGGAATGTTCATCGCTTTGATGTCTTGAAAAAATGGCAAAATTTCTTGTTTGTGTTCGCTATCTAGGGCGGACAGCGGTTCGTCCATGAGTAGTAGGTTGGGAGAGTATAGCAACGCTCGCCCGAGTGCCACTCGCTGTTTTTCCCCGCCTGAGAGTTTGGCGGGCAGACGTTTGGTTAGATGCCCCAGTTTTAATAGACTGATGATGTCATCAGGATGGAAACGACGGGCGGACTTATCACGGTGTTGATAGCCGAACAGCAGGTTATCCATCACGCTCTTGTGGGGGAGCAGTTGCCCATCTTGGAATACCAAACCGACCAGTCGGTCTTGTATGGGTAAATTGATGTTGGCTTGTTTGTCGAACCATGTCAGGCCATTGACTCTGATGTGTCCTGATGTGGGCGTGATAATCCCTGCAAAGGCATGTAGGATGCTGGTCTTGCCCGTACCGCTCGCCCCAAACAGTCCGACGATGTTGTCATTAAAACAAAAATTTGGCGATAGGGTGATTTTGCCTAGTTTTACAGTGACATCACAATCAAAGGTGGATTTGTCATGCGTATTCATTGCTACACCTTTTGTTTTTGCTGACGATGATACCACTGCGAGAAAAACAACGCTACAAATGCCACGCCGACCGAGAACGCCATCAGTCGCATGATGGCAACATCGCCATCAGCCTGTTGTAGTAAGCTATACATGGCAAGGGGTAGGGTGCGTGTCTCGCCTGCGACGTTGCCCACGAACGTGATGGTCGCCCCAAACTCGCCCAAACTGCGACAAAATCCCAAAATCGCCCCAACGACGATACCGCTTGCCGATAAAGGCAGGGTCACTTTAAAAAACGTACCAATCCTGCTAGCCCCCAGACTTTTGGCGACCCATTCTAGGCGTGTATCAACCATCTCAAAGGCAAGGCGTGACGACTGCACCATCAAAGGAAAACCCATCACCGCACTGGCAAGCACCGCCCCTTTCCAGTTAAAGGCAAATTCTAGCCCCAAACTGCTCAAATGCTTGCCAATCACACCTTGATTACCAAATAGAACAAGCAGTACATAACCAGGGACGACAGGCGGTAGGACAAGGGGGAGATATACCAAGGTCTCAACAAGCGATTTGCCCCAAAACTGTGAGCGTGCCAAAAAATAACCCATCATGATGGCAGGGATGAGATTGATGAGCAGGCAGGATAGGGCGATTTTAACCGATAAGCTGATGACTTCAAGCTCGTCGGGGCTAAGTGATAATAGCATGGCAAATGATGATGGCAATGATGGCAATGATGGCGACATTATAAAGTAAAATAGGCAATCTGGCTAATGCCCATTTGTAAGTGGTGTTCAATTATGATTTATTTTAACGGGGTAAATCCATGCTTTTTAAAAACTGCTTTGGCGTCGTTGGATTGTAAAAACTGATAAAATCGCTTGGCATTGTTGTTATTAGGATGGACAAGCCCTGCAGGGTAAATGATGGGCGTGTGACTGTTAGTGGGAAAAGTCGCCACGGTTTTTACCGCTTGGGTACTGATGGCATCAGTGGCATACACGATACCAAGTGGACACTCGCCACGGGCGACGAAATTTAAGGCGACTCGCACGTCTTCGGTCTCGACCAGTCTTGGTCTGATACTCTGCCACCACGTCATGTGCGTGAGTGCTTCTTTGGTGTATTTGCCGACGGGGACGCTGGTGGTATTGCCTGTGCAGAGTTTGCCTGTAAAACTACCACTAATATTAAAATTTTGGCTCATCGTGACTTTGATGGGGTTTTTGACAGGGCTGATTATTACCAAGCGATTGCCCAGCAAATGCGTGGTGTTGGCAGGGCTGATGAGATTTTTTCTATTAAGATAAGTCATCCATGCTACGTCTGCTGAGATAAATACGTCCGCCTTGCCACCTTGTTCTATCTGCTTGGCGAGCGTGCCTGATGATGCATAAGAAGTCTTTACTTTGGTACGGTATTTTTTCTCATACATTTTGTTAAGCTCGCCCATGACATCGGTCAGGCTGGCTGCTGCATAGACGGTCACGTCAGCATGGGCGACAGGTAAGTTTAGCATGAGTGTGGACAATAGGGGCAGGGTCAAAGATTTCATAAAGGACACCAAAACAACCATTAAAAATTGACATAAGTTAAGAAAAAGCAAGATGACATGATTGTATAACAAAATCACATCCTAACCCATTATCCAAAAGTGGTAATCTGTTTAATATTTAGCCAATCTTTTTATCAATCTTTGCCAATAACGCTCGCAGTAGGGCGTATTCTTTTTGGTCAAGTTGCAGGCGAGAAGATAGGCGTGATAAGCGTTTGGGTAGGTCTTTTAGCTCATCATCTCGGGCGAGATTGAGCTTGATGAGCAGGCTTGTGATGGCGTCATCAAGCCCCATCTTTTGGGCGTGGGTGATGGCAGGCTCATCCCATTCGGTGCGATGATGGATGTCAAGATGGTGTTTGAGATTGTGCTGATTATAATGGGTGTCATCTTTGGTTTTGTCGCTGTTTTGCTCATCAAAATAAGCATAAAGTGTGCTTGTGATGACTTGCACGGCACTTGCCACATTAAGCACAGGATAGGCAGGGTTGGCAGGGATTTGTACATGATAATCCGCCAGTGCCAGCTCGTCATTGGTCAGCCCCCTGTCTTCACGCCCAAAGACCAAGGCGATGGTTGCATTGGGGTTTTTAGCCAAAAAATCATGGCATAGCACCGCACACTTGTTTGGTGTGATGACAGGCTTGGGCAGATGGCGAGTGCGTGCCGATGCCATGACAATCAAGGCATGTGGCGATAGGGCGGTCTCGATGGTGTCAGCGATGATGGCGTTGTCTAGGACGGACGTGCCACCGGCGGCATTGGCGTGACTGGTCTCATCAATCGGCAGGCGTGGGGCGACCACGGTCAAATGGGACAGTCCCATGGTGTGCATGGCACGAGCTGCTGAGCCGATATTGGCAGGCAGGGTTGTATTAACCATGATGGTGTGAATGCGGTTTAGGGAGGTGTTTGGCATGTCAATTCAACTAAATCAGGGCTTATTTCACCATCAAATCCGACCCAAAGGCATGTCTTAGGCGGTTTAGGTTGTTATCAGATGGATACAGGCGAAAGCGGTCATTCGTCAGCACTTTACAAATACTGCATTCATCGTACAGATACAGCGACACAGGCAGACAGCCGTCGGGGGTGTTGCCATTTGCGTCAATGATGGCTCCCCCGTCTTCGGTCGTTGTCTGGGATTTGATGAATCCAGCAATCTCATCAGGGTTAGGCGGGACGTTCTCTTTTAGCAGACTGGTCAGTACCGACAGTCGCTCGGTGTCGTGGCTGTGTAGTTTGACGTGCAAGCCGTCCAACGATTTTATGCGAGACTCGATGATGTTCTTACCCCCTTGCAGGCGAGCGAACAACCGTCCGTCATTTTCGCTGACACTAATGCGAGCGATGAGAATCACGCCGTTTAGGTTGTTTAGCTGTTCCCAGTCTTTTTTGTCAATCTTTGCCAATGTCTGCATGTTTAGGCGTTTGGGGTTGAAGTTTTTGTCTTCTTTGGCAAGATGGGCGTATTTTTGGCTTAGGACGGTATTTAAGCTAATGTTGCTTTCAAGCAGGGGTGAGATACGTTGGTATTTGTCCATATAACAGCTAAGCTCCAAGCGACAACTGCCGTCATCTAAGGTGATGGCGACACGGTTGCCAAAGTTTGCCACGTCTATCACCAGTCCTGCGACCAAGGCAAATTTGCCATAGCCTGTCTCAGATACTTCGCTTAGGTTTTTGACGTTGGTATAACAGGGCAACTCATCACGATAAGCGTCCATGGGATGACCTGTCAGATACAGTCCCAACGTGTCTTTCTCGCCACGCAGGCGAGTTTGGTCGCCCCAGATGATGTCAGGCAAGGGCGGAGCGACAGACAGACCTTCGTCCACTTCGGCAAATAAGTCAAATGTACCTGCTTCGCTGTTTAGTCGGTTTTGGTGAGCCACTTCCATGGCTTGGGGCAGTTGCTCCCAAAGTCCGCCACGGATTTGGTAGGATAAGTTTTTGCCATGAATGTCAAGCAGTTCGGGACGTAGCACGCCTGCTAGGTCATCAAAACAGCCGGCATTGATGAGAGCTTCTAAGGCACGTTTGCCGACTTTTTTGGTGTCCACACGGTTACAAAAATCGTATAAATCCTTAAAAGCCCCTTCGCTTCTTGCCTTGACGATACTGGCGACCGCATCTTCGCCCACGCCTTTGACTGCTCCTAGCCCATAGATGATGGTTTTGGGGTCACGAGCGACGAAGTGAAATTGGCTGTGATTGACCGATGGTGGCAGCACTTCTAGGTCAAAGTTATCCTTGCAGTCGCTGATTAAAAAGACCACGGTATCGGTGTCATCCATCTCCGATGTCAGTACCGCCGCCATGAACTCAGCAGGGTAGTAATGTTTTAGATAAGCGGTTTGGTAGGCAAGCACGCCATAGGCTGCCGAGTGCGATTTGTTAAAGCCATAGCCTGCAAATTTCTCTACAAGCTCAAAAATCTTAATGGCAAGCTTGCCATCCACGCCAAGCCCGATAGCCCCTTCTTCAAATATCGACCGCTGAGCTGCCATCTCTTCGGGCTTTTTCTTGCCCATGGCACGCCTTAGCATGTCTGCTCCGCCTAGGGTGTAGCCTGCTAGGGTCTGGGCGATTTGCATGACCTGCTCTTGATAGACGATGACCCCATAAGTCGACTCTAAGGCAGGTTTTAGCCAGTCGTGCTGATATTGGGGGTCAGGGTAGGCGACTTCTTGTATGCCGTGCTTGCGGTCGATAAAGTCCGACACCATCCCCGTCTCCAAAGGACCGGGGCGGTACAAGGCACACATGGCGATGACGTCTTCGATGTTGGATGGTTTTAACTGTTTTAGGTATTTTTTCATGCCCGAGCTTTCAAGCTGGAACACCGCCGTGGTGTTGCCATTTTGTAGGACATGCTCATACACCGCCGTGTCATCTAAGGGCAACTCATCTAGGTCAATGGGGTCTTTGCCTTCTCTGGCAAGGCGTTCATCGATGTTGTTAATGGCGGATTTGATGACGGTCAAGTTTCTAAGTCCCAAAAAGTCAAACTTCACCAGTCCGACTGCTTCTACGTCGTCTTTGTCGTACTGACTGACAAAATGCCCTTCATCATCGGCATAAATGGCACTAAAATCACTGATACGATTCGGGGCGATGAGTACGCCCCCTGCGTGCTTACCGACGTTACGGGTCATGCCTTCAAGTTTCTGTGCCATCTCCCAAATCTCAACCGCCTGTTCGTGGTCTTGGGTATCGGCATTGGTGAGCAAATCTTTTAATAAAGGCTCTTCTTTAACCGCGTCTTCAAGCGAGATACCGGGGGTTTTGGGGATGAGTTTGGAGATTTTATCGGCAAGACCGTATGATTTGCCCTGTACCCGTGCCACGTCTCGCACCACAGCCCTTGCCGCCATCGTACCGAAGGTGATGATTTGTGAGACCGCCATTCGCCCATAAGTATCGGCAACATAAGCGATGACACGGTCTCGCCCTTCGATGCAAAAGTCCACATCAAAGTCAGGCATGCTGACACGTTCAGGGTTTAGAAATCTCTCAAAGAGCAAATCATACCGCAAGGGGTCTAAGTCGGTGATGTTTAGGCTATACGCCACCAGCGAGCCTGCCCCCGAACCACGCCCCGGCCCTACAGGCACGCCATTTTCTTTTGCCCAGCGGATGAAGTCCATCACGATGAGAAAGTAGCCCGGAAAGCCCATTTTTAAGATGATGTCCACTTCAAATTCAAGGCGTTCATCATAAGGCTTTCGCACATCCGCCCAGCTCTCATCTCGGCTCTCGGGTGGATAGAGCTTGTCTAATCGTCTGTTTAACCCATCTTCGGATGTTTTGCGGAAAAACTCTTCTTCGGTCATGCCTTCGGGTATGGGAAAGGCGGGCAAAAAGTTTTTGCCAAGGGTGAGCGTGACGTTACAGCGAGAGGCGAGCAGGGCGGTGTTTTCGATGACTTGGGGGATGTCAGCAAACAAAGCACTCATCTCGCTTTGGGTTTTAAAATACTGCAACTCACTATAAATGCGGGGGCGTGTGGTGTCCGCCAGCACATAGCCACTGGCGATACACACACGAGCTTCGTGAGCGTCAAAGTCAGTACTGGCGGTGTCTTCTTTGCCTTGACTGCGAACACTGGCATTCATAAAACGCACGTCATTATGAGCGATGATAGGCACGCCAAATCTCGCCCCTGCCATGATGATGTCACGGTTTAGGTCGTCATCATGGACGTGGGTGCGTTTGACCGCCAGATACAGACGGTCGCCAAAGGCTTGTTGCCATGTGCTTATCGCATTCATCCCCCCACGCAAGGCGGACGTTATCTCTGAGCGGTGCGTGAGTATGGCGATAATCCCTGCGTTTTTGGCAGGGTCGAACAAATCTTGCTTTAACACAATGGGCGTGCTGACCGTCACTTTGCCGTTCTCACCCATGGGTCGGTTGGTGTAGCTGTCTGAGACTAGACGTAGGATGTTTTGGTAGCCGTCGTTGTTCATGGCGTAGAGTATGACGCTAAAACTCTCATGCTCGGCGGTCGCACTAAAATCATCGCCCGTGATGACTTCCGTGCCAAGCAAGGGCTTGATACCAGCACCAATGCAGGCTTTATAAAACTTGACTAGGGCAAAGATGTTTTTAAAATCGGCAATGCCCAAGGCGGTCTGTCCGTCATCCACGGCACGTTTGACCAACTCTTTGATTTTGACGATAGAATCAACAATGGCGTATTCGGTACGCACGCCCAAATGCACAAATGACATAAATTCGCTCTGTTTTAATTTTTAAAAATGGGTTTGGGAAAATAATTGGCAAAATAAAAGGTTATTGACTATATAGATGATTTTTAAAATTTAAACAGTTTTTAAAATTTTCATGTTTAAAATGAGTCGTGTTTATTCATGGTATTTTGGTAAATTTGCTAGGAAAAATATATTTACAAAGATGACTGATTGATTTTAAAAAAATTGTCATAAAGCAAACCGCCATTTTTCCCGACAAATCCATTTAATTTAACTTAACATATCATTCATTTAAAACACCAACACATCACAACGCCACAGGTATGGGGTTAATCTCTTGGCTGTTTTGATAAAATCCCACGCCTAGCGACATCACAAACAGCAACACAAACACCGCCAAGACACCCAGCACGGCTTTTTTAAGATAAGGATAGCATTTGGAGTAGGCGTGTTTGAGGTCGGATTTTTTCATCATATTAATCAATGGGTTGGGGGTTTGTTTTAATACACCCAAAAAACTTCAAAATTAACACAAACGCAATGATGTTTGGATGTAGGGGCGTGCTGAACACGCCTATATAGTCTGCCAAATTTGAAATAATACTGTGTCAAACTCGCTCGTAGTACTACTTGTACAACTTCGCTCGTTTTCCTTGTCTTATTTCAAATTTGTTTGACTATAACGATGACAACATTAAAGGATGTGTGGGGCTAATCTCTACAAACCCGTGGTAAATATCAGGTTTGTTAGGTATAAACTTATCAATGATTGCTAAATGGGGTTATTATAACATGGAAAATTTACCAAAATCACGGTAAAATTAAGGAAATTTTTCGGGGTCATCCCAGTCATCATCTTATCATCAATACCGAGCCGATTTGTCCATGTTTCATATCATCCAGTCCAATAACACCGACCGTCTTGTGGGTCATTTGATTGATTTTTATCAAAAAAATAACGCAGAAGATGACCTTGCTCATCTGATTTTTACCCCGTTCACCGTCATCGTGCCGTCTATGGTGTTGGGCGACTGGCTGACCAAGACCGTGGCGAGCCGTGTGGGCATCAGCACGCTGTTTACCGCCCAGTTTTGGGGTAAATACCAGTGGGACATGATGAAAACGGTGTTGGAGCTAGACGCACAGGCATACCCCCATGACGCTCTGTCCGTGCCAGAAGTGGCGGTTTTGTCGGCGTCCATCATGCGTTGGCGAATTTTTGGCTTTGTGATGAGTGAGTTTGAAAAAAATAACCGACTGCTTGACGATACGGCTCATCCACTTTATTTTTTGACAAAACCTTTGTATGATAACGATACAGACACTCTGCCCGAGACTCGGCTATGGCAGGCGTGCGATGAGTTATCACGCCTATATGTGCGGTATTTGACCCATCGCCCCGAGTGGCTCCGTGACTGGGCAAATGGCGTGTCGCTTAACGATACCGTCAAGCAGATGATGAGCGAGAAAGAACGACTGGACAAAGCCTTTGGGGCGATACAGTCGAGCGATGACAATGATAATGATAAATCCGATGACAAATCTGATAAAGCCAATGCCAGCGACATGCCTGAGTGGCTCGTAGAACATTATCTGGATTTGGAGCGACTGCTTGGCTATCTGTGGCAACAGCTTTTTGGTGAGACGTATCGTTATCGCTTGGCATTAGAAGAGCGTTTTTGGCAGGTGCTGTCAGGCAAGCGAGACGGCACGGCTAACAATACCAATCATGCCGACCATACCAGTGGCGAATCATTGTCCATGCGTGCCATACAGGCTTTGCCCAAAGCTCTGTACCTGTTCACCGTACAACAAATCCCCAAAGTGGAGCTTGATTTTTTAAAACAGCTGTCTTTGTATTTGGATGTGGTGCTCCTCCACTTTAACCCATCGATGATGTTTTGGGCGGACATCGTGGACAGACAATGGCTAAAAACCCAGCAAATCATCCGTCCGCACATGGTCTATCTTAAAGACTACGGGCATGGGCTGTTATCACGACTGGGCAAAGAGTCCCGAGACACCTTTGCCATGCTTGCCGACTTATCGGGGGGCGACAGTCATGCCATGTGGCAAGTGCGTTGGCAGGATGATTTTGATGAGTCCGTGCCCAAGAGTGGAACACTGCCAAACCTGCTACAAAGCTTAAAGGCGGACATTCTCATGCTAAACCATGACAAGAACGTCCATGAGCAGGCAGGCGGACAAGTTGTGGCAACCTTGCTTGATGATGAGCTGTTTGCCCGTGATGATATGGCAGATGATACGCTCATGCAAAAAGTCCGCCCCAAGACACCACTTGGGCTAGACATCGGGGCGGACATGGGCAGTCTGTCCATACACGCCTGCCACAGCCTAAAACGCCAATTGGAGCTGTCTCGGCTCATGATAGCCAAATATCTTAACGACAACCCAGAGCGAAGCCTTGCCGATGTGGTCGTGCTACTGCCTGACATTATCAGTAGCGAAGACATCATTCGCTCGGTGTTCCCTGACGGACGGGGGGCGGACGGGCTGACCTTGCCCATCAAAATCACAGGTACGCCCGATAAGAGCATCGATGAGCTGATGGGGGCTATCATGGGCTTTTACACTCTGCTTGGTGAACCGACCAGTCGGTTTTATGCCGATGAAGTCTATGAATGGCTACTGACCCCTGCGTTATATGAGAGCTTTGGGCTGTCGTTTGATGAGATGAGACGGGGTGTGGAGCTACTAAGGCAGGCAGGGTTTAGACGGGGTTTTGATGAAAGGCACTTATCGGCGACGTTGCACGCTGATGACAGCGATTATCGCTATACGTTTAGCCATGCCTTAGACCGTTTGGTGTTGGGGCTATTGACTCCAACCAAAACCCCAAGCCGTGCCTTACATCCCTTTGTGTGGCGTGCAGGGGCGTTTGGTGAAGCAAGCCTACCGCTCATGGGCGTAAGTCTGGGCGACGAGCCTGTGGTTCATGCCTTGACCGCCATCCATGCGGGACTATCTGCCAACCGCCAACAGCTCACCGCCGTGGACAGCGTGGAGCGACTTTTGAACCACATTGAGCATGATGTCATCAACCGCTACTTTGGGCATTGGCATGACAGCGTTGCCATGCGGGCGATTTTTAATACCAAAAACGCCATGATGAGTAGCCTGCGAGCGAACCGCTATTATCATCGCCATCTGACCGTGGGACAGGAGCAGGTCGGCAGTGTAGCAAGTACTGATGAGATTCGCCTGTCGATGAAGTTCGTGTTGGAGAGCCTATCTGAGACGGTCAAGGCACAGGCGATTAGTGCCGAGCCATCAGAAGTCATTACCTTTGCTCGCTTTGGGGCGGTGCGGAGTATTCCTTTTGGCATGACGGTCATGCTGGACATGAATTTGGCGTCCTTTCCACGCCAAGACAGGGCGGTGCGACTCGATTTGATGCGTGCCGGAGTGCGACGACTGGGCGACCGCTATAACGAAGATGATAATAATGGGGCGTTTTTGGATGCCTTGCTATGCACCAAAGATGCGTGTGTGATTTTTTATCAAGGGCTAAGCAGTGACGGCAAAACCAAGCTGTTGCCTGCGTCTGTTGTCGGCGAGCTGATAGAATTTTTAAAAACCGAAGCCCAGTGGCGGGCTGACGGCATGGATGATTGGCAAACAGGTGCAGGGATAGAGACAGATGACATGGATGATGACATTACCACACTCATCAATCAGCTCATGCCTGCCCTAGTCGAAGATTATCTCATCACTTACCATAGCCCGACATTCTTTGACAAGGCGGTGTATTATCATGATGATCATCAGATGCCTTCTACTGATGACGTGGCAGGACAGCTCAAAGCACACCTAATGGCGAGACTGACCGCCCTAAAACACCGCCAAAAACAAGCCCTGCCTCCGCCACAGCTGTGGCAGGACATCCGCCACACCCTAGACAGCCCAGTCGCCACACCACAGCCATCATCGCTCATTATGGATAGCACGGCAGTACAAAAGCTGGCAGACTGGCTTGGGCAGTCTTTGGCTTGTTCAGATGATAAGGCACTTGCCTGCCACATCAAGGCGATGTGCGAGCATTATGAGCTGACTTTGCCGACACACATGCAGGCAGGCGAGCTTATCGGTCGTTTTAAAAACCTAAGCAAAACCTACTTACATGACAAAGTCAAGATTGACAAAGAACGCACTCCTGATGAGCAAAACGAGCCGTTGAGCTTAGACTCATTGGCCAATTATCACATGAATGAGCTGTTCATCCGTGGGGCACAGTTTGGGCTGTTTGACACGCAGACGGGCGATGAATCATTTCGGCAGGTGCTAGATGCCATGAGCAGGGCAAGCGACCATCGCCATAATGACGCCATCTTTGCCATGCAGTCGCTGTATTATGGCGACCGACTGCCAGCAGGGCAGTTACGCTTATCCACGCCTGATGAGTATTTTACCGAGCTCAAAGACGACCTTGTCGAGTTTGGCAACACCCTAGATACGCTCAGACAGGATGAGCGTTATGCCATGGCATTAGGTGCGATGGGCGGTCTGCTAAGCACTACTTCTGAGCAAAGTGTCCCGCTCATCTGTGATGACATCCACATTGACATCACCGTCAGTCTGCCGACCGATGACTCATCTGGCACACCTGACTCATCTTGGCGAACCATCTTACCAAACTCTGCCCGAGCTGAGCATTTATTCCGTTTTTTTGTTCATCATCTGTTATGGCAGATGACGGGCGATGATGATAAATTTAGCCTGTGGCAATACCGCAAGGCAGGTGGGGACACTCATCTGACGGGGCGGACATTTGCCATCGGGAGCATTGACACACGCATCGCCAAAGCCCATATCCTAAACCTAATCGTATTTGCACAGCTTGCCAAACGTGAGCTGATTGTCATGACGCACCGAGACGCCTTGGTATACATCGCCCACAGTCAGACAGATGATGCAAAAATCACGCCTAAGCTGTTTGAAAAATGGACAGGAAAACCCAGCAATAATGATGATAGGATTTACGAAACCGACAGTCGCCATGAGACATGGCAGTTGGCATTACAAGGGGCTGACCCCTACAAAGCCTTGACGACATATCTGCCCTTAGCGTTGCCACTGTATCAGCTGATGTTTGGCTCGCTAATTGCCATTGACAAATTAAATGAAAAAAAGTGATAAGGATAATAAATGACAAATCTGACCGACATTCCTGCCATTGCTTGCACGCTCAGTAAAGGCTATTTGATAGAAGCGTCCGCAGGCACGGGCAAGACATGGACATTGACCGGCATTATTTTACGGCTATTGATAGAGAAAAAATACACCCCTGAGCGTATTATTGCCACGACCTTCACACGAGCGTCCGCCAGCGAAATGCAAGAGCGGATACAGGCTCGTATCAGTAGTTTTTATCGCTATGTCTCTTGGCTAAATGGACAAAAGGCGACTCATGCCCACTGGTTTCATCACGCCCAAGACACGGACAGCGATACCGCCAGAGACAGCAATCAGACATGGGGGCAGATAGTAGAGCAGGCAGGCGTGGCAGGCATTGCCGACCATGATGACCCGATTAATGAGCATTTGATAAAACAGCTTATCACAGACAGCGACCCCAACGCCTTGACGTTGGCGATTCGGCGGTGTTCGCTCCTGCTTGCGACGTTGGATAAGCTGTTTGTGGGAACGCTAGACAGCCTTGCCCAAAAGTGGCTCAAAGAATTTGCCGACCAAATCGGCCATCAGATGAACACCGAGCTTAGCACGAGCAGCAATGAGCTAACCTGTGCTCTCATTCATGACGCCCTACGTCGTGAGCATGTGCGAGTGGCTCAGTTGCCACTTTATGCACTCATTGATAAGGCGGTGTTTAGCGATGTCGGTTCGGCACATCAAGCGGTTACCGTGGCACTTAATTTCTATGATGCTCCCATCGATACCATGGCAAGTGTGGATGACTATTTGGCGATGTTGGATAAACGGTTGATGTCTGTCTTTGAGATTATATCGGTCTTTGAGCCGTTTTATGAGCTTGATTATATGCTGGCATTTGGATTTAAAAATGTCGGTACAGCCATCAAAGAATTTGGGCGTTTAAAAAACATCATGGAAATGATAAAAGTCCATCATTTAGATTTTGTGAATCATATCAGTGATGAAGATAAAAGTTTTTTGGATAAGTTAGAAGATATTAAAAAAGAAACAAATTTTAAAAAAGGCTTTGAAAATAACAAACAAGCCTTTCTTGCTTTGCCGTTGGATAAATTATTAATCATCCGTGAAACAGTAACTGCCATCAAGGAAATTGCTGATTATTATAAATCCCATCTATATCAAACCATCGCTAAGGACGTGCGGGTATTATTAAAAAGCACCTTAGAACGTCAGCACAAAAGCACCTTTACTTTTCAAATGGTGCGACTCATCGAAGCCTTAGAGCATGGCCCTGAGCTGGCAAGGCACATTCGCCATCATTATCCTGTGGCACTCATTGATGAATCCCAAGATATTAATGGGCTGCAAAAACGTTTAATAGAGCTTGTTTATTTGGATTATTTTAAAGAAAGGCGAGACAAAGGCAAATCTAGCACGGGATTTTTATTATTAGTTGGCGACCCCAAGCAGGCGATTTATCGTTTTCGGGGTGGGGATGTTGCCAATTATAACAGCATTAAACATTATGGGCAGACCGATATATTACCGCCTTTATTAAACAGCGAGCTGACACTCACGACCAACCGCCGTTCTAATAGCGAGTTAATCGACAGTTTAAATCACTGGTTTGCCCATCAAGATAACGCCCATAGTCCTGCTTATCTGGGCGACGGCATTTATTATCAGTCCATCACCGCCCACAAAGAGCAAAGTTTATTATCATGGCAATATTTAAATAAGCCAGCATTGCCTGATTATTTGGGGCATAAGCCATTAACATTATTGCATTTGCCTTATAAAAAAGATGATGACAATAAAAAGCTGGATAAATACCAATACATCGCCCATCATATTAATAGCTTATTGCAAGGCGGACATACCCTTGATGATAAAAAAATCAAACCTGATGACATTGCGGTATTGGCACGCACCAAAAAAGATTTGGCACAACTAAAAAAACAGTTGGATAAATTGGGCATTCCATCGATTTCGCCCAATGACATTAATGTTTTTACCACAGAGTCGGCAAAAGATTTATATGCTCTGCTCACTGCCATGATAAGCCAAGAGCGAGAGATTTTAGGGCGACTTTTTATTACCCAATTATTTGGTTATGAGTTAAGAGAGGTTACTGATTTATTAAATGATGAACAAATCATCCAGTCCGTTGTTTTTCATTTAAAAGAATGTCATCAGCGGTTTTTAAAATATGGCATTGCCAGTGCTTTGACTTATGCTTTATTACACCATCCGTTATCCGATGATAATCTGTGGCAAACATCTGCTAAGGCAGGCGAGCGATATTTGGCGGATTTGTGGCAACTGACCGAACTGATAGGGCAAGAATATACCCATCAGGATAATAATGAGATAAAACTCATGAATTGGCTTACCGATAAAATGACAGGGCAAGATGATAATGAAGACTATCAGCAGATGATATTGCCAAGCGAGTCGGGCGTGAATCTCATGACCATTCACAAATCAAAGGGTTTGGAATTTCCCATTGTCTATGTCATGAATTTAGATGACCCTGCCACAAGTAAGAACCACAAAGACATGTTTTATGCTTATAGTGATGAGCGATATAACCGCCGTATCTCCCCCATCAAAGATAAAGTGGCTGATAATGAGATAATAAGCGATTATTATAAAATCAAACAAAACCAAGAATTACTTGATGAGCGTTTGCGAGTGGGTTATGTGGCATTGACCCGAGCGTCAGAGCAGACTTTTGTGGTCGGGCAGGATTTATATAATGCTGGTCAAATAGATGAGCGACCATTGTTTTTATGGTTCGATTGTAAACAGAAAGATATCATATTGCCCGAGCGACTGACAGATAAAGTAGATGTCATTGATTTGGCAAAATCAGAACAGCTGATAACCGATAACTATCAAGACGATGATGTGGTATTGACCCCGATACATTATCAGCCATGGCAGGTGGTATTTGCCAAGGCGTATTTTTATGGGGCGTCCAAGACCAGTGCCACGGCATTGATGAGTGTGTTTAATAAACCATCAGTGATGGATGATGATAATGCCATCGATGATGAGATAGCCATCATCCCACAAATGGCGACACTCATGGATGATATTATCCCTTATCCTGAGAATGACATTCGCTCATTATTTGAAAAAGGCGTGAATGCAGGAACGTTTTTACATAATTTATTACAATTTATCGACCCCAATGATAAAAATAACATCAGCAGTCGCATTGATGATGAGATTCGCCAATTAAACTTTGCTCATGCTTATCACAGCAGTCATGGCGATATACCGCATGAATCAAATGATGAATTAGCTAATGAATTGGTTAATCAGGCTGTATTAAACCATCATCAAGCATTGGTAGAATGGCTGTATGACATTAGCCACACACCATTTTTATCATCAAAGATAAGTTTGAGTGCATTAGCTCCTAATCGCCTTGCCAAAGAAATGTCTTTTACCCTAAGATTGACCGAGTCATTTAATATTAATGAGCTAAATGAGATATTTAAAGCACACAGCGATAAAGAGATAATACTCACCGAGCAAAACCCATCTGCTTATTATAAATATCTCAATGGCGAGATAGATTTGGTTTATGAACATCAAGGCAAGTTTTATGTTGTGGATTATAAATCCAACTTTATCGGCGAGAGTCTGTCGCATTATCGCCATGACTCATTAGAATCCGCCATGAACAAAGCAGGCTATTGGCTTCAAGCATGCGTGTATCAAGTGGCATTGCACCGTTTATTAAAATTACGCATAAAAGATTATGTCGGGCGTGAAGAGCAGTATTTGGGAGCGGTGGAATTTGTCTTTTTGCGGGGCGTGGATAAGCATGACCCAACTTTGGGGCATATTGCTTGGCAAGTGCCATTACCGCTTATTTATGCGTTGAATAAATTATTTGGTTAAGTTTTTATATTTGATTAAATGATTTTAAGTTTTTGAATGGTTTAATCAGACAATTTGACTAAAACCGATTAAAAAACGTTATTTATTTTAAAATAAACCGCTAAGATAAAAGGAAATCCATGAATACCCCTTATCAAAACAACATCGCCCAATATCTCATCAGACGCATGCAGGATAATGCTAACTGGTATCATGAGACAGGACGTATTGATGACTTTGTATTTAATACGGCTGATGAGACGATATTTTGTTTGATTCATTTTGTCATCAGTCAGTTATTGCATGACGGGCATACGGTATTATTATTAAATAGGCATGATGATATTAATAACACCCAAAATACCGCCCATGATAAATTAAGCCCGTGGCAGTTGTCAGTATTACATCCTATCGTGTCGCTCATTAGCGATAAAGTGGGCGATGAGTTGGATTTTAATGCTATTTTTGGGCGTATTGATGAATTGTTAAATGATAAAACGGCTTTGGCTCATTATGTTCATCACACCCAACATGACCTAAAAGAGCGGTATTATCAGCACAGTATTATCACCAAAAGCCACAGCCATCAGTCAGATGAGCAGGTGGTGACACAGCTTGGCGAGCTGATGATTTGTGCGTTGCGTTTTTATTATGTGACAAGTATCACGCTGGGTCGGGATTTTGATGAGTTTATCAAGCGATTATACGCCAACCCTTTCTTTGCTCATGGCGATGATGAAAAGCCAGATAGGGCGGTGGTGTTTTATCATGATGATGATACGCTGTATTTGTGGCTCGGTCGCAGTTATCAAGCGGAGCGTGAGCTGTTGTCCGCCATTCATGAGATTCGCCACAGTCCCATCCACGCCCTAGATTTGCCCATCAACCCATCGCTAAACCCTGAGCAACAGCAAGCCATCAGGCAGGTGGCGAGCGAGCCGTTTAGTATCATCACGGGTGGACCGGGAACGGGCAAGACTTTTACGGTCGCACAGATTGTATTGGCGTTGCACCATGCCCTGTCGGATGTGGACGGAGAGCTGAGTCTGGCACTGGTCGCCCCCACGGGCAAGGCATCACAGCGGATGGCGGAGTCGCTTCAAAACGCACTCTCGGACAGTCAGACCAACATCACTCTGCCTGAGCCGATGACCATTCATCGACTGCTTGGCATTGGCATGAGTGGTATGCCCCGCTACCATGCATCAAACCCACTGCCGTATGAGCTGATTGTTGTGGATGAAGCGTCCATGCTTGGCACCGAGCTGGCACGCCATTTGCTCTGTGCCGTCAAGCGTGGGGCTAGGATTATCCTGCTCGGCGACGCCCATCAGCTCTCGGCAGTGGACGCAGGGGCGGTGCTGGCGGATTTGTGTCGCATACCGAGCTTGATGACGACACGCACGCATTTGGTCGTATCCAACCGTTTTTCTAAGGATTCGGGCATTGGACGTTTGGCACAGTTTATCAATCAACCAGAAAACATCGCCTTTGACAAGCTCATCGCACTCATTCATCAAGAGAGCTATTTGTCATGGATGGACATTGCCTTTTTGACAGCACAGCCGTCATTGTTGCGACAGCAGTTTTATAAAAACATCGCTGATGAATATATGACGCCTGATGGCTTTTTTGCCTTAACCAAAACATTAAAAAAACAGTTTGCCACATATGGTGATGATGAAAAACAAACACAGCTACAAGAATTAAATAAACGGTTTAATCAATATCGCATTTTGACCGCATCACATATCGGCAGTTGTGGCGATGAGCTGATTAATGGCTTTATTGAATCATTGCACCGTGAATATCTAAAACTGCCGACGGTAAAATCGCCTTGGTATCATGGTCGTCCTGTGATGATATTAAAAAATCGCTATGATTTGGGATTGTTTAATGGCGATATTGGCATTTGTTTGCAAAGTGGCAAACGAGGTCATGAATTATCGGTGTATTTTGGCGATTCGGTTAAAGGCTTGCCGATTAATATGCTAGACGGGGATATTGCCACAACCGGCTATGCGATGACCGTGCATAAATCACAGGGGTCAGAATTTGAAAAAGTCGCTGTGGTCTTTAATGATGATAACGAGCGTTTATTATCCAAAGAACTCATTTATACCGCCATTACCCGTGCCAAAACCAAAGTGGCAATATACAGCACCGAGCAGGCATTATTAAAAGCGGTTAATACCCCGACAATCCGCCAAACAGGACTATTGGTGCATGATGACATAAAAAGTGGGGCGAATTGAAAATGGTTTTTTAAAAATGCTAAATATAAAATTTAAGTTAGAGTCAAATTTGTTAAATTTAAATGATTGATTTGAAAAATAAAAACATTGGGATAAATATTTACCCTAATGTTTTTATAAAAAAAGATGAATATTTTATTGACATTGAAATTTAATAAAATATTCATAGTCATCATCACGGCTTAGCTCAGGCGAGCCTGTGCCGAGTATCGTGCCGACCACTTTTGCCCCTTGTTCCATGACTCGCCCCATGCGTTCGTCCATCACGCCATTGTAGGTGGTGGTGTCATTGATGACGACAGGGGTTTTGTAACCGCATTGGGCTTTGGCGGACGCTAGAGCGTTGTTTTGGGCGGTGGCTTTGGTCTTGCCCAGTCCTGTGGTCTCAAACGTGTTATCCGCCCGAGCGATGACAGGGCTAGTCGGCGTGCTTTGGCAAGCGGTCAAGCCCATGGCAACTAGGGCGATGGCACCGACAGAGCATAGGGTGGTGATGTTCATAAGGTATTCCTGATGGTAAAATAAAAGTATATCGTAACAACGTGGTAATATATGACAAGTCATTGACATAACCATTTTAACAAAACTTATTTTCTCATTATTATCACAATGGTAATGTTTTGTCTTTATATTTATTTAACATAATCTATTTTTAAAAATGCAGTCATAAACCCCTAAAATTAATACAAGGCTAGTAATATGTGGGTGTAAGGACGTGCTGAGCACGTCCTTTGGCGATATCAATTTTTATGGGCGTACAAAATAGCCCTGCAAAGCCTGTGGAGAACATTTGATTTGTTAGGCGTAATAAAACAAAACCATCCGCATGATTTTATCCCATAAATTTTTACAAAAATACACAAATTTTTGGTACAATGGTTTTATTTTAAATTAAATAAGGAAAAACCCATGCCAGTCGGTGATGTCAGTCTTGTGCCATTATTGCCCATTGATGGTGTAAAAATCGGCATTTGTGAAGCAGGTGTACGCTATGCGAACCGCCGTGATTTGACGGTGTTTGAGATAGAGGACGGGGCGAGCGTGGCGGTCGTTACCACGCAAAACTACTTTGTGGCAGCCCCTGTGCAAGTGGTGCGTAAACATATCCGAACGCACACGCCACGCTATCTACTTATCAATACAGGCAACGCCAATGCAGGCACAGGGCAGGACGGCATAGATAGAGCATTGGCGACTTGTCAGGCGTTGGCGGACAAAACAGGCGTGAATGCGTGCGAAGTGCTACCGTATTCTACGGGCGTGATAGGCGAGACTTTGCCGAGCGAGCGGATTATTGCAGGGCTGGATAAGGCGTTGACGGTTTTGACAGCCGATAACTGGCTAAACTCTGCCCACAGTATCATGACGACCGACACCACCCCCAAAGGACATAGCGTGCAGACCACGATAGACGGCATGACTTACACGGTAACGGGTATCAGCAAAGGGGCGGGTATGATACGCCCAAACATGGCGACCATGCTTGGGTTTGTGGCGACAGACGCTCATATCAGCCCAGAGCTGTTACAGAAAATCTTGGTGGATTTGACTAATCAATCCTTTAACCGCATTACCATTGACGGCGATACATCTACCAATGACTGTTGTACACTCATCGCCACAGGCAAGGTGGGGGGCTTGATAGACAGCGAAAACCATGCCCATTATCAAGCCATTTACCAAGCCATTAAAGATGTGATGTTAAAAATCGCCCAGCTCATCGTACAAGATGGTGAAGGGGCGACTAAATTTATCACGGTCAAGGTAACAGGCGGTAAGACCACGGACGACTGTGCCAAAATCGCTTATGCGGTGGCTCACTCACCTCTTGTCAAGACGGCATTTTTCGCGTCCGACCCGAACTGGGGGCGGATTTTGGCGGCGGTGGGTTATGCAGGCGTGCCATTTGACCAAAGCCGTGTAAGCGTGTCGCTAGACGAGATTGCCATTTGTCAGCGTGGCGGACTGGCGGATGGTTATACCGAAGAGCAGGGGCAAGTGGTCATGAGTCGCCCCGAGATAACCGTCAGCATTGATTTGGGGCAGGGTGATTGTACCGATACGGTTTATACTTGTGATTTGTCGCATGAGTATGTCAGTATCAATGCTGATTATCGTTCATAATTCACACAAGGCAAATCATTGCATTTGCCTTACTTTTTCTGGTATTATTAAAAACAAATACCATAAGTTAAAATAACTCAA
>NZ_MUXV01000026.1 GCF_002014975.1 Moraxella bovis | reverse complement strand
TACTTTTTAGACCAGAGCCAGATCTTTTAAATCTATCAAATGCCATCCGTTGTCATCTGCCACCTTAAAGACAAGATTTAGTAGCCTCTTGGGTGTCGTTTAGGTTTAACAGGCGAGCCAGTAGCATTGACCCCATCTCACTAATGGTAACATGCACGGGAATGCCGTCTTTGCCGTACATGTCCCAAAACCGCACAGGAAACCCTGTTAGATGGTCATCGGTCATGCCAAATTCTTGCATACGCTCGCCAATCTTACCGCTTGCCACGCCTGCACGACCAAGCCCTGATAAGTCGCCTTTGACATCCACCAAAAAACTGGCACACCTGCACGGCTAAAACCCTCTGCCATGGTTCTAAGCGTGACGGTCTTACCCGTGCCTGTCGCTCCTGCGATGAGTCCATGGCGGTTTGCCATGTTGCCTAAGAGATTCATTTGGCTGGCGGTGTCAATCGTGCGAGCAATGGGAAATATGGTCATAATGTGCCTTTTGGTAGGTGTAAAAGCATGAATGAATTTTAGTGAGTTATCCAAACAGCCATTATACTGATCTTTTAAAATAAAGCAAATTTTATCCTAAGTAAATGCCCATCTGACCGTATCACAAAAAGTTAAATCGCCCATCGCCTGTGGCAAATCATCCGTCGCCACGCCCATGAGTGCCAAGGTCTCACGCTCTATCAGCCGTGTAATCGTATCTAAGGGCAAATCATTTTGTGCCACCGCCAAACGGCTCTTCTAGCTGACTACTTAGCTCATCAAGCCCCAAAAACATATAGGCAAGCAGTCCCACCAGAAACGGCGTCCAAATTCCCAGTACCGACTCAATACCAAACGGCAACATCCAACAAAAACAAAACACCGCCCGATGAAGTAGCACCGAATAAACGAGTGGCAAGGGCGTACTACTGATACGGTCGCACCCTGCTTGGATGTTACCCATTTCGATGATGTGGCGTTGGATACTGGTATAGATGATGTCGCTGATTTGCCCTGATTTGACAGCATGGATAAGACGGTGTTGCATTCGCTCTAACACCACCTGTGGGGCGTTGATGTGCTGACGAATGAGCATATTTAACTCATCTTTATCTTTATCATCAATATCCAGATAATCGGCAAATCTCTCCACGGGCAGTTTTTGATGACGTAGGCGGTCTCTAAATAAATTGACAAAAATCAGCATATCCACGAGTATCGCTCGCCTGTCATCATCATGTAAAAAATGACTGTCCCGACTCAGATGACGGGTATTGGCAATCAAAGCACCCCACAGCTTACGCCCTTCCCACCATCTGTCATAGCAAGCATTATTCCTAAATCCCAAAAAAAATGGACAGCACCACGCCAAACACCGTAAAGCCGACCGCAGGGACGTTTTTGACGGTGTAGAGCTGATAATGCGACAAGCCCCACGCTATCATAGACACCGCCATAAGCAGGATGATCATCGGTAGCACTTTGGGCAGTATCGTGCCATGCCACATGAACAGCAGTTTTAGGCTGTTGTGTTTATCACGGACCATCATAACTTAACAATCACAGTCGCCATACGTCCTGTGGCGGACTTTTTGGCGTGGGTTTGCTGGCGGTATGAATAGTATTTTGGGTTAGCATAACTACACGGAACGGTATCGTTTATGACCGTAATATTTAAATAGGACAGTTGTAATTTGGTTAATTTTACAATATCAACCAAACATTTATCATCATCTTTATCCGTGATAATCTGTTGATATAACTCATCAACTGTCAATGCCACTAAGGTTTTATCACTCACTTGGCTGATGATGTCATGGGCTAGGGTTTTGTTAATTTCATAATTATCATGGCTGATACACGCCCCGATGACGGCTTTGATGTTGGTTTTATTGGTAAACTTTTGATAAGTATTTTTAATAATGCCTTTGGTTAGCCCTTGCCAACCTGCATGAATACAGGCGATTTGGCTATTCTCATTATCCACACAATCATCATTAAAAAGAGCAATCGGCACGCAGTCGGCGGTCATGATAGACAGTCCCACGCCTGCCTTGTCGGTGATAAATGCGTCTGCGTCTTGGGGGGATATGGCACAGCCAGCATGTGCCACAATGTCGCTGTGGATTTGGTTTAGCCAGTGGATTTGGCTTATTTTATCATTTGTCAGTTTATTTAACTTATCCAGTAAAGTCATGCGGTTTGCCAAAACTTGCTCGCTGTCATCACCAACGTGTAGCCCCACGTTAAATGAACCGTATAAATCATCGCCCCATTTGTCAAACTCGCCTGCGTGGGTTTGAATGATGAGTACATGGTCGTTTTGGTATAATATATCAAACATGATAATCCTGTTAATTTTTAAATTTGATTTTGGATAAATTGGTAGGGGCAAATTGCCATTTACCCTTGATAAATCAACCAATTATATAACGTTGAAAATGGCGTTTTGTTTTATAAAACTATTCTTGCAAAATCCCAATCATCTTAACCATATCAGACGGCATATCACGACTAAACACCAACGCCTTGCCTGTGGTCGGGTGGATAAAACCGAGCTTGTGGGCGTGCAGGGCTTGACGGGGGAAATCTATCACCGCTTGGCGAGTGGTGGGGGCAAGACCCGATTTTGGCAATCCGCCATAAACCTTATCGCCAAGCAAGGCATGACCAACATGGTACAGATGTACACGGATTTGGTGAGTACGCCCCGTCTCCAAGCGAACATGGAGCAAGCTATAATGCGTACCCAGTGGCGTGGCGGATAGGATGTGCGTGGTGGCAGGTTTACCGCCGTCCGTTACCGTCATTTTGGTGCGATGAATGCGATGTCGCCCTATCGGTACATCTATCGTGGCATGGCGTAAAATGTCGCTTGGCACACCTGTGGCGATACATTGATACTCCCGATAAACCGATTTGTCTTTTAGTTGCTCGGTCAAATCAAGCTGGGCGGTTTTGGTGCGTGCGACAATAAGTAGCCCTGATGTATCCTTATCAATGCGGTGAACCAGTCCTGCCCGTGGCAGGTGGGCGTTATCAGGATAATGATACAATAGGGCATTGACCAGCGTGCCTGTGCGATTGCCCGCCCCAGGGTGGACAACCAAACCGACAGGCTTATTTATCACAATCACGTCATCATCAGCATAGACCACGTCAAGGGGGATATTTTCGGGCAAATCTTCGCTGTGATTGTCAAGCGTGGCGGATAGGGTCAAAATATCGCCTAGCTTGACACGGTATTTGCTTTTTTGGGGCGTGTCATTGACAAGCAGACTTTCATCATCAATAAAGCCCTGTATCTGCACTCGGGAAAAACCATCAAACACGTCGGTGGCGATTTTGTCTAGGCGTGTGCCGATGTCGGATTCGCCAACCGTGTGGCTTTTTATCAGTGGACTTGGCGAGTCTGTCTCGGCAAACTCATCATCATTATCATTTAAACTGGATAAATTAGGCAAATCAGATAAACCGTCATTGGCGGCCTGATTAAAAGCATGCTCTCTCATGATTATGTTTAAATTACTTGGAAAAAATAAGCCATTTTAGCATTTTTTGTTAAAAATCGTCGATTTTATTTTGGTGTTGTTCATTCTTAAAATTTTGTGGTAAACTATTTCAAATTTTTATTGTAATTTGGACAAAAAATGAACAAAACTGCCAAACTTACCCTAACCGCCATCATGACATCTGCCGTGCTACTTTCTGGTTGCTCCACCCTAAAAGGCATTGGCAAAAAAGACAGTGAAGTTGTACAAAGTGCCGAACAGTCCGAGCTAGGCTATTATAAAACCGCCCAAGCCGCCCTTGAAAAAAACCGTTATAACGAAGCCATGAGTGCGTTAAATAGCTTACGCACGTTTTATCCGACAGGGCAATATGCCGAGCAGGCGTTGCTGGATTTGATTTATGCCCAATATCGTGCCAACGACTTTGAGTTGGTAACCAAAAGCACTGCCGAATTTATCCGCTCCTATCCAACCGGTCGCCATGTTGATTATGCTCTATACGTCCAAGGCGTAACCAACATGGGCGGGGCTCCCAAAGCCTCCCGCTTATTTAACCTTGACCAGTCCCAACGTGATGTATCTTACCTGCGTTTGGCATTCCAGGATTTTTCCAATCTCATCAAGCACTTCCCAAACAGTGCCTACGCTCCTGATGCTGCCCAGCGTATGAGAGCGATTTATAACGACTTTGCCGAGCATGAACTGGTCGCCGCTCGTTGGTATGTCAAGCGTGATGCTTATGTCGCCGCCGCCAACCGTGCCAAGTGGGTGTTTCAGTACTTCCCCCAATCGGACGGTGTGCCAGAAGCCATCGCCATCTTAGCACACAGCAATGAGCAGTTGGGACTGACCGACACCGCCAACCAATACAAAACCCTACTCCAAATCAACTACCCCCAATACCTTGGGGCAAATGGACAGGTCAATATCGGCAACAGCCAATCTTTTGCCAAAAAAGCCTTGTCATCGATAAGTTTTGGTAGATTTGGACGTGCCAAAGACACCCCCACCTATCAAGGCGGTCAGTATGACGGTGCGACACGCACACAAATCATCACCTCCGCCCAAGCCCTCTCCCTACCCCAAGCAAGCCCTGAAAGTGCCGACATCGCCACACCAAAACCTGCCGACACACGCAACACACGCCGTATCGGTCTAGGTCTGCCTACCGATGAAGCCGAGGCAGGTAACACCAACCAAATCCCCTAACATCATCACATTTGACCCCCAAAAATCTACCTTTTGGCGGTCAGTTTTGCCAAATCATGGTGTTGATGATAAAATTGGTTTTATTTTTTGATTTTTAGGAAAAGCTATGGCAATGCCTGTTCGTGGCGGTATTCTAACCTGCAATATCGCTGACACCCAAACCCTATACAGCAGTTATCTCTCTTTTGTCACTCATGGTGGTATTTTTGTGCCGAGTGCCAGAAAGCACAGCCTTGGCGAAGACGTGTTCGTGGCATTTACCCTACCCGGCTCTACCGAACGCTATCCGCTTAACGGCAAAATCGTGTGGCTTAATGAAAAAGGCACGCCCAGTAAGCCTGCTGGTTTTGGCATGCAGTTTGGTACCGACCCTAACAGCCTAAAACTCAAAAACGAAATCGAGCGACTGCTTGCCGGTGAAGTAGAATCCACCAAACCCACTTATACCATGTAAGTGTTGCGGACAAATTTGCCAATTACATGGTTATTTGTTATAATAATGGAAAGCACGGATTTTATTCGTGCTTTTTTATGGCAATTTTAAGACGTATTAATCACCCTATTCTCAACTTGTATAAGTGATTGATTTATCAAGGGCGAATTGCAATTCACCCCTACAACCCGAAAAACAATCATTGAAAAATCAATAAGTTGTAACTTTAAGTTGAGATTGAAGTATTAATTTTTAAATTTAAAGGCAACTTTTTAAAGACAACTTATGAAACACTCACATCCTTTTTGGCAAATCATTCGCACCGTTCCCAATTTTCCCAAAGCGGACATTGATTTTTATGACATCACGCCCCTGCTGTGGCATGTTGATGAACTCATTAACGAGCTTTTAAACGCCCTGCCCGATGGCATGATTGATGAAGTAGAATGCTTTGCCACCACCGAAGCACGGGGCTTTGTCATCGGCAGTCTGCTATCAGGACGTACTGGCAAACCGCTCCTGCTCATTCGCAAAGCTGGCAAACTGCCACCCCCTGTCCATCGCCAAAGCTACGACCTAGAATACGGCACCGACACCCTAGAAATCAAAGCAGACGCCCCCAAATCCAAAGTGCTACTGGTTGATGACGTGCTTGCCACTGGCGGAACGTTAAAAGCAAGCAAACTTCTGTGCGAGCAAGCGGGGCATAACGTGCTTGGGGCATTGGTACTGCTTGATTTGCCAAAGTTGCACGGCGATATCGGCATGGATACTTACGCCGTGATGAATGATGTGGACTGACGGCAATCTAATACCAAAATACTCAAATCAGAGCACACACTAGATAATCCCACTAACTTCCTGATTGTGTTGGGTATTCTTTGGCTTTATTAGACCAAATACAGTAAAAAATACCCGACCTTTTACAACCATCCAACCTGTAAAGTACACCGCCTGTTTTTGCTTGAAAAATCAAACCCAGCTCAACCTATCTTTAAGCCATTACTCACAGTCAAAACATAACAATCCCATACTTTTATTATGGTGAATTTTTTTGTATAATAGCAATGCTATTCATTTAACATCATACATTATGACAAACAAAAAATTCAAAAAACCCTTGATTTTTATCATCATTTTGATGATTGGCGTGGCGTGTGCTACTTTCTTTTTTTATCAAAAACAACCGCCAAAACAGCAATACCTCACGCACACCGCTGGGTTTGCCAACATCGAGAGTACTGTCATCGCAGGCGGTCAAGTCTATGCTGAGGAGCTGATTGACGTGGGGGCTCAGGCAACGGGGCGTGTGGACAGACTGCACGTTAAGCTAGGACAACGGGTCAAAAAAGGCGAACCCATCGCCGATATCGATGCCACTCAGCAAAAAAATGCCCTAAAAGATGATGAGGCAAGCTACAAATCCTTGCTTGCTCAGCACGACATCAAAAAAATCCAGCTTGCTCAAATCGAGCATGAATTTAACCAACAAAAGCAAGGCTATCAAGCAGGCGTGGTAGCAAAAATAGACTACACAAAAGCAAAAACTGCACTATCCACCGCCCAAAAAGAGCTAAGTGCAAGCATGGCTCAGCTTGAGCAAGCCAAACTCAAAATCGCCACCGCCAAAACCAATCTGGCATATACTCGCATTACCGCCCCCATGGATGGTGTGGTGGTAGCGGTCGTTACCAAAGAGGGTCAAAACATCAACGCCATGCAGTCATCGCCAACCATCATCAGGCTGGCTCAGATTGATACGGTGCAAATCAAAGCCAAATTCTCCGAAGCGGACATTCCCAAGCTAAAAACAGGCATGAATGCCCACTTTACTATTTTGGGCTTACCAAATCGACAGTTTGAGGCCAAGCTCCAAGATTTAGAATTATTCCCCACTGATACCACTGCTCAATCAGGGGCGGTGTATTATTATGGACTGCTCAGTGTCCCAAACCCCGACCATGAACTCTTTATCGGCATGACCGCAAACGTTACTGTCACCATTGACAAAAAAGAGCAAGTACTCACCATTCCCATGACCGCACTTGGCAAACAGCTCTCTGATGACACCTTTGAGATACAAGTCATTGATGATGAACACAGCTCCACCCCCACCATCGAGACTCGCACCATCAAAACAGGCATCAACGACAAGCTCTCTACCGAAGTGCTATCAGGACTAACACAGGGCGAAAAAGTGGTGGTCGCCACCTCAGACGGCACGGTCGAAAGTGTCAGCATGGGGCTATGACATGGCAACACCCATTTTATCACTAAAAAACATCAAAAAAAGCTTTGCTTTTGGTGATGACTCCCTAGAAGTGTTAAAAGGTATTGACCTTGATATTTATAGAGGAGAAATGGTCGCCATCGTGGGGCAATCAGGCTCTGGCAAATCCACGCTCATGAACATCATGGCGTGTCTAGATACGCCGACATCAGGCGAGTATCGGATTGACGGTCTTTGCACCCAAGAGATGAACGGCGAGCAGTTGGCAAGCCTAAGACGAGATAAGTTTGGTTTTATTTTTCAGCGTTATCAATTACTTAGCAGTCTCAACGCCACCGCCAATGTCGCCATGCCTGCCATCTATGCAGGGGTGAGTCAAAAAACTCGTGAGCAAAAAGCCCAAGCCCTACTTGCCAAACTAGGGCTAGAACAACGCCTCGACCATTATCCCAATCAGCTCTCAGGCGGACAACAACAGCGAGTATCTATCGCTCGTGCCTTGATGAATGGCGGGCAAATCATCTTTGCGGACGAACCCACAGGGGCGTTGGACAGCCAAAGTAGCCGTGATGTCATGGCAATTTTGACCGAGTTAAATCGTGAGGGACACACGATTATCCTAGTAACCCACGACCCCAAAATCGCCCAAAGTGCCAGCCGTATCATCACCATCGCAGACGGTCAAATCATCAGCGATGACAACAACAGCAATAATACTGCAAACACCACCCAAGATTTTCAACAAAACACCCATCGCACGCTAAATTTTCAAGCCATCGGTCGTATCAAAGAGGCTTTTCACATGGCGGTTTTGACCATGCTTGCCAGCAAAATGAGAACGCTTTTGACCATGCTTGGCATCATCATTGGCATCGCCTCTGTGGTACTCATCGTGGCACTTGGCAACGGCTCAAAACAGCAAATTTTAAACCAAATCAACAGCATGGGCTCATCAACCATCAGCGTCTTTATGGGTGGTGACAACGAGGACGACACCACACCGCCCAATGATTTGACCTTTGATGACATGTATGCACTCGAAACATTACCCTCTGTCGCCAGTACCTCGCCAGATTTGAGCATGAGCATGACCGCCCAAGTTGGCAATCACAGCAAAGGCGTGCAGGTGGACGGCGTGGGGCTAAACCATCATCGTTTGCAAAATGTGCAGTTTATCGCAGGGGGTATGTTTCGCCAAAGTGATTTGGATAATTTTAGCCAAAACGTCATCATCAGCGAAAAAACCAAACAAGCTTTTTTCAAACAAAACAACGCCTTAGGGCAAATTCTCATCTTAAATGGTGTACCCACCAAAGTGGTGGGCGTATTTAAATACAATGGCATTGAGGGCAATTTTGACCGCAATCTCAAAGTATGGCTTCCCTATCGTACCTACCAAGCCCGCTTTGCAGGCGAGTCGCCACGCCTAAACAGCATTACGGTACTACTAAAACCAAACGAGTCGTCCGCCCTTGCCAGCGAAAGCATCAGCCAGCTTTTAACCCAACGGCACGGCAAAAAAGACTTTACCCTATTTAACAGCGACAGCCTTGCCAAAACGGTCGAAAAAACCGCCCAATCCTTGACCCTGCTCATCGGGGCGATTGCAGTCATCTCGCTACTGGTTGGTGGGATTGGCGTGATGAACATCATGCTTGTCTCCGTTACCGAACGCACAGGCGAGATTGGCGTGCGTATGGCGGTAGGGGCAACTTATGGCGACATCGTTTGGCAGTTTCTCATCGAGGCGATGGTGGTGTGTGCGTTGGGCGGTGTGCTTGGGGTGCTTTTGGCGTTTGGGCTTGGTGGATTGTTACAACTCTTTGACATTAAAGTCATTTTCTCGGCAACTTCCATCGCCCTTGCGGTGGGTTGTGCTAGCCTGATTGGGCTTGTTTTTGGGCTAATGCCTGCTCATAAAGGGGCAAAACTAAATCCCATCGAAGCATTAAACAAAGGATAAATAATGAATAATATCAAACAGCTAATTATCATCACAGGCATCATTACCCTAACCGCTTGTCAAAGCACCTCACCACCCAAACCCACCGCCCCCACGCCCATCATGGTGGACAATACCGCCTATTGTTTGACGATTGATGACCCCATTTGTCATCACGATTGGTGGACGGTGTTTGGCGATGAGGTGTTAAATGATTATATGAAAAAGGTCGTCAAGCACAATCACGAATTGTCGGTGGCGACATTAACCCTACAAAAATCCTTGCTTAACCAACAAAAATCTCAAGAGCGATTTTTGATAAATAGCCAAGCTGGCGCCAACCGCCAAACCCAAAAATCGCTATCAATGGGCGAAACCACGCATTCACGAGGCTTTGACGTTAATCTGGGTGCCAGTTGGGAGGTGGATTTGTGGGGAAAATTGCAATTACAACAAAATCTAACCGAATGGGAGACCCATGCCGTCCAAGCCGACCGCCAAGCGTTGTTTTTGAGCCTAAGTGCCAATGCCGTGCGAGAATATATCAACTTGATTGGCGTTAACCAAAAACTTATGGACGCACAAAAAGCCCAAGCCTTTCAACAAAAACAACACCAATATCTAAAAAAGCAAGTTGATTTAGGGCTAATTGCCAGAGCCGATTTGGTTGCCATCGAACAAACCCTAAACAATCTAAAACAAACCACCCTAATTTTAGAGCATCAAAAAAATGACAGTTTGGCAAACCTTTCATTATTGGCTCATGTTGATAGGGATAAATTACCTACCACCCTAAAAAATCAGCACCAAATCCCAAAAATTCCCCATGATTTTTATCACATCAATGCCAATGCAATATTAAACCGCCCTGATTTGCAAGCCTTGCTTTGGCGATTGGCAATTAGTCTCGAACAAACAAATCTACTACAAAAAAATCAATATCCCACCCTTGTGTTTAGTGCAGGGGCGACCGCCCAATCGCCCAATTTACTCGACTTATTAAAAGTGCCTGTCTTAAATTGGGGTGTTTCGTTAAATATCCCCCAACTTAATTATAAAGAATACCAGCACAACATCAACATCGCCCAGATTGATGAGTATATCGCCACCTTAAACTATCAAGACACGACTCATAAAGCCCTAAATGACGTACAACAAAAATTAAATGCTTGGCAAAATGGCAAAAACAATCACGATGTTTTATTAACCGCTCAAAAATTGGCAAAAGAGCAATTGACTCATCAACAAAAACGCCATGAATTGGGACTCATTTCCACCAAAGAGTGGGTAGAACACCAAGAAACCTACCGCCAAAGCCAGACCGCCCTAACTAATAATACCATCAATCAAGTGCTTAATTGGATAGCGGTATATCAAGCGGTGGGTGGATTGCCAAATGAATCACGCTAGGACATGCCTGTCCTTTATAACGCTTTTAAATCACAACTTAAAACTAAAAACCATGTCTAATCCCACTAATCCCAATCAAGGCTCGTTTTTGGCTCATTTTATATGGTGCTCTCATGCCTGTCATTTGCCATTGTGCTGATTTTGCATCAAATTTGCAGGGCAAAAATTTGCCATGCACACCTATGAGCTGACCTTTTGGCGGGTGCTGTTTTCGCTGATTGTGGTTGGTGGATTTTCATAGGTTAAAGGGCGAGATTTTCGCACGGCTTATCCAAAGGAGCATTTTTGGCAGTCGCTGGCAGGTTCGGTTGCCTTGCTTATGAATTTTTATATCATTTTGCACCTGCCCCTTGCCACCGCAAGCAGCCTACAAAACACATCTGCCCTGTTTTTGGGGCTGTTATCCATCATTATTTTAAAGCAAAAACCCACGCTCATAAATTGGCTATCGCTTACCTTGGGCTTTGTTGGCGTGTTTATTTTACTAAGACCAAGCGGTGGGGGCGACACCTTTGCCATGCTCGTGGGACTAGGTAATGGGGCGATTAGCGGTTATGCGTATCTGCAAGTGCGAGAGCTGTCTTTGCTTGGCGAGCCTGCGTGGCGGATTGTGTTTTATTTTTGATTTTTATCCACGCTGACATCAGGCGTTTTGGCGTGGTATTTTGGCTTTACGCCTGTGAGCCTAGCAAGTCTGCCTTATATTGTTGGCATTGGCGTTACCGCCCTAGCAGGGCAACTTTTGATGACTTATGCCTATCAAGTTGGGCAAAAATTTGTCGTGGCGACACTGTCCTATCTTGGCGTGGTGTTTGCGATGATGTTTGGGGTGATGTGGCTTGGTGAACGACTTGACACATGGGCATTGCTAGGCATTGTCATCATCGTGGCAAGTGGCATTATTAATGCCAAGAAGTAGGACACATCAATCACATCATTGGCAAACGATTACCATATTGACATTTTATTTTAATCGTTCACATGTTGACACTTATTGATTTATTATGCTATAATATTCCACACTAATAATAAGGTTATGTTTTATTCATTCCAAAAACACAACCACATCGGGGCATGCATTATTATTTTTGACATCTAAAATAAAAAAATGATTTTATTATCAATAATTTATCTTAAATTCATCAAATAACCTCGTTAAACACGCCCCAACAACTTTTTTTACTCATCCAATTGTGAGGTAAACCATGCAAAAAATCACAACCATCGCCCTCATTGCAAGTGGGGCATTATACACATCCTTGACACACGCAAAAAACCCAGTCGAGTTCAGTTTGGGTGTTGAGCGTTATCAGGAAACCTACCGAGAATATGAAAACGGCGAACGTTTCATGCAACAACAAGGAAACTTAAACGCATTTAACGGCTCTATCAAATACCATTTTAATGAAAAAGATGCCATCAAAATAGAAGGTAGATACGCCAAAGGTAAAGTTGATTATACAGGCGGAGAGAATCCCAGTTCAGAAAACCCTGAAGGCACCCCCTACGGTTCAGTTCATCAAAAAGGTGCACCTCGTCGCTCTTATGATATTCGTTCATTATATGTTTATGAAAAATCGATTCGCCCCAATGTCAGCATTATTGGTGAGTCTGGCTTGGGATACCGTGTTTTACAAGATTTAAGTGCTCGCATAGATTCAGAGGATTACAATAGAAAAAACAAAACCGCCTACACACAAATAGGCTTGGGTGCAAAAGTGGGGCTTGCTCATGGATTTGAATTTACACCAAAAATCGCTTACAATCAAGGCATTTACGGTCGCCAATACTCTTATTTGAGTGATGGCACCGTCGCCTTAAAACAACACAATGCTCGTGGCTTTGAAATAGAATTACCCATCAGCAAACAATTTTCTAATCAAACCAAAATCAGTTATACTCCTTATTATCGTGGTTGGCGTGTCCCCACTTCTAGTACTTTTGAACGTGTTGAAACTGATGAAAACGGCGATTCAGGTGTAGCAACCTATAGCGAGCCCAAAAACCAAACTAACGAGGTTGGTTTTAAATTGCAATATTCATTTTAAGTGCCACTTGCGATATTGTCATCTCAATGACATTAAAACCAACAAAACTCAAAATTCCCCCATCCATCAATGATATGACACATTGTTTAGATTGGGGAATTTTGGTTTAGCCACACCGCACAAATTCAAAAGCCATATCTCCATAAACCAACTAAACAAAAAATTAATACGATTTTGTAGGAGCAAATCACAATTTTATCTATATAGTGTAATGATTTGTTTAAATCACTTTTAAAGCTCCTTTGGTATAAATGCACCCATCAACCCTAAAATTTGACACAACTCATCAAAACAATTGTTATACGCTCTATGTTGTCATAATGATTTTAATCCAGCTTTTTACATTTGTTCAGCACAAAATACCAATGCTACACCAAAATATGTTATAATTATTCGCTTTTATTCCCTTTTCATGGTCTGGCTACATGGACATCATTTTACAACTTTTTGATTTTATTTTGCACATTGACGAACACTTAGCCTTCTTTTTGGCGGATTATGGAATGTGGATTTATGGCATTTTGTTTTTGATTATTTTTGTGGAGACAGGCTTGGTGGTCATGCCTTTTCTGCCGGGGGACAGTTTGCTGTTCGCAGTGGGGGCATTGGCGGCATTTACAGGCGAGCTAAATCCTGCCTTGCTTATCGCCCTATTGTTTGTGGCAGCAGTACTTGGCGATACACTCAATTATCATATTGGCAAATACATCGGTCCAAAGGTATTTGAAAAAAACTACCGTTTTATTAACAAAGAATACCTATTTAAAACCCAAGCATTTTTTGAAAAACACGGTGGCAAAACTGTGATTTTCGCCCGCTTTTTGCCTTTTGCTCGCACCTTTGCCCCCTTTGTGGCAGGGGCAGGGACTATGAATTATAAGCGGTTTATCAGTTATAACGTCATTGGTGGATTTTTGTGGATTACATCCTTTGTTCTGCTTGGCTATTTTTTTGGCAACCAGCCTGTCATCAAGGATAATTTTACTTATGTGATTTTTGGCATTATCGGATTTAGTGTGTTGCCGATTGTCATCAGCTTTATCAAGCAAAAAATCAAACCCATGGCTTAATCACTCATTTATTTTTAATCACTCATCTATTAGCGACAGGTATCATCATGACTACATTTAAAGACTTACTCTCCAAAGACGCCCAAACCCAACTCAAAGAAATGGGCGGTAAATCATCCACCAAGTCCGAGACCGACAGCAACGGCAAGCCCACCACCGCCAATGTCATGGGTAAAAAAGAAGTCGCCCAGCACGTCAAACGCTTTGGCAGTGAGCTGATTGACGATGATAAAGTGTTATTCATGCAAGCGATGAGCGGTGTCCGCCCCCTAAAACATGAAAAGTCGGTCAATCACGCCAAAAAAACCGACCCCAAAGACCCCACCGCCCTATTTCGCCGTGCCAATGCCGAAGGGACTGATGAGCTAACCCAAGCCAGTTTATCCGACATGCAAGCCCTGCTAAACCCCGTGGCGGGCGAAGCATTTTTAAGCTACAAACACCCCACTTTGCAAAATAAAGTCTTTGAACAGCTAAGACAAGGCAAACTGCGTTGGTATGATGCGGTAGATTTGCACGGGTCAAGCATTGATGAAGCCCGAGATGCCGTCCAAACCATCATCACCAATGCGGTCAAACATGGCGAAACCGTGGTCAAAATCGTCCACGGCAAAGGCACAGATGCCATCATCAAAACCTGTGTCAATGGTTGGTTACGCCAAATCAGCGATGTCATGGCGTTTGTCTCTGCCCCTGCCAATGATGGCGGTAATGGAGCGGTGTTGGTGCTGATTAAGAAAAAGAAACTCGGTTAAATTTTAGGACGTGCCTGCCTTTGGTATTTACAATGAAAAATGCCTATTAGAAAAAGCAGGGAAATCGCACGTTTTTCAAGGGAAAAACAAAGGTTGTGAGTTTTCTATCAAGCAAGTGTTTATTATGAAAAACAATCCGACCACTTAATTGTATAAATTTTAAGAATTTTAACTTACACCCAAGAAACTTTAAAATTACTACAAATACAATGATGTGTGGACGTAGGGGCGTGCTGAGCACGCCTTGTATAGTAATATCATCAAAGGGTGTGCTCAGCATACCCCTACAAACCCGTGGTAAATATCAAGTTGGTTGGGTGTAACTTTTTAAATCGGCTCTAGCCCAAAAAGTA
>NZ_MUXV01000025.1:56120-92083 GCF_002014975.1 Moraxella bovis | reverse complement strand
ACTTTTTAGACCAGAGCCAAGATTTTTATAATGGATTCTTGTTGGTATTTTGTACAATTTTTTCCTTTAAAGTATCAACCCAAGCCTGTGTTTCCGAGGTTTTTACAGGAAATGGATTAAATTCCCTTTGATAATTACTGGCATCTGCCCAGCTGATAAACCTTACTTTATTTCCCAATGTGGTAGGATTTTTAAAGGTTAATTCTACCACATTATTTTTGATAGAAAATAAATAGCGATAAGTAACAGATTGGGTACTATCATAATCTATTGTTTCACTTATCTTGTCATTTCTAATAAATAACCCATTTTCTACTTCTTTGACTTCATCGGCAAGAATTAAAATATTTGCTTTCATATAATTAAAAGTCATCATATGAAAAGCAGTCATTACAATCACAAAAATGAAAAATATGATTGATGAATTTCTTGTCATTGATAGGGCGGTTAAGGTAAAAATACTAATAAAAACCACCTCAATCACATACATTATTTTATATTGTATTTTATAAAAATAAACCGTATCACTGGCAATGCTTTTTGGAATTAAAGTCATATTTTCCCACAATTCAAAAATTAGGATAATCGTAAGGTGCGTAATATGCACCATTTACGCACCTTTATTTATTCTATATTTTTACTTCAAAAACACCCCATAGCCCACATTTTCACTTAAATCTTCACAATCATAACCAATCTCGGTCAATGCGTCCACAATTTGCCGTGATGAATGGGCAGTTGCCTGCAAGCCGACCAATACTCGCCCTTCGGCTGCTCCGTGATTGCGGTAGTGAAACAGGGTAACATTAAAATCTTGCCCCAATTTTTCCAAAAAATTTAATAGGGCGTTGGGGCGTTCTGGGAACATCACACGGAACAATTTTTCATCGTTTAGCCGACCGTGTCCGCCAATCAAATAGCGAATGTGCGTTTTGGCAACTTCATCATCGGTCAAGTCAAAGGCGGTGTAGCCCCCCTTGTCCAGATTGTCCATAATCGTGGTGCGCTCAAACTGACCGTCCTTTAAGCCAATGCCGACAAACACTTGGGCAACGCTTGGGTTTGTGCTGTCTAGGCGGTAGTTAAATTCGGTGATGTTGCGACCTTGCAATCGGCGACAAAAGTCCAAAAACGCTCCCGTTTTTTCGGGCAACTGCACCGCAAAAATCGCTTCTTTGTTTTCGCCAATCTCGGTGCGTTCGGCAATGTACCGTAGGCGGTCAAAGTTCATATTTGCCCCCGAGACAATCGCCACGCAGTTTTTGCCTGTTAGGTTGTGCTGTTTGACATATTTTTTAAGTCCTGCCAGTGCCAACGCCCCAGACGGCTCAACGATGTGGCGGTTTTCTTCAAAAATGTCTTTGACGGACGCACAAATCTCGTCATTATTGCAAGTGATGACTGCGTCAATGACCTTGCCTTGCCCGTTGGATTTGGTGAGATTCGCCACTTCAAAGGGGATTTGACCGATTTGGGCGACCGCCACGCCATCGGCAAACAGGCTAACTTGTGGTAAGCGAGTTCGCTCGCCATCGGCTAGGGCGACTTTTAGGCAAGCAGAGCCTTCGGATTCCACCGCAATGACCTTGATGTGTGGGGCAATCTCGCCCAAAAAGGATGCAATCCCCGCCACCAAACCACCGCCACCGACAGGCACAAACACATATTCCATCTCTCGCCAGTCCTGCGACAGCTCAAGGGCGACCGTGCCTTGCCCTGCAATGACTGCTTTGTCATCATAGGGGGCGATGTAGGTCATACCGTCCGTTGTTGCCTTTTCCATGGCATAGCGGTTGGCTTCGTCAAAACTGTCACCATGCAAATGCACCGTACCACCAAAGGCTTTGACCGCTTGCACTTTGATGTCGGGCGTGGTTTTGGGCATTACAATTAAGTTATTGATTTTTAAGCGATTTGCCGAATACGCTACCCCTTGTGCGTGGTTGCCAGCCGAGGCACAGATGATGCCTTTTGCTTTTTGCTCTGCCGAAAGTTGGCTGATTTTGTTGTACGCCCCACGCACTTTAAAGCTAAATACAGGTTGCAGGTCTTCTCGTTTTAGGCGAATGTCGTTGCCAAAACGGGCAGAGAGTTTGCTTGCCTTATCAAGCGGTGTGCGAATGGCGACATCATAAACGGTTGCGGTAATAATGGCACGGACATAGTCGGGTAGGGTGGTCATTGGGTTTCCTTAAAAATAATTATGATGTTTTGGCGTTGATAAAGTTTTGATTGTATTCATAAATTTTTGGTACTTTATTCTTGTCAAATAAAGCAGTATCGTCATTGTTAATTGACAGTTTATCGCCTTGTGTGTCCAAAAAATAAATCTGATTATAATCATTGTCATCAAATGTAAAGATATAATATTTTGAACCGCTTTGACTTTTAATGGCGTGTGTTTTGCCATCAATGTACAATAAATTAAGCCAGTTATCTAAATAACGATATTCATCCACGCTTTCTGCTTCCAATAAAGGAATGATGTGGTCTAATTCATAGCCTTTTATTTTATTGACTTTGTGGTGTTTAAAATAATCATTTTTGGCTTGTTGTGAGCGTTTCATTTTTGATTTACTGTATTTTGACAAATCTACATCAGAAGTTATTAAAATAAGTTTTCTACTGTCTTTTTCCATAATGAAAAATGGAATATTTTCAAACAAAGTCCATATTTGTTGATTTTCATTTGCCCAATTATGATAATCTCGCTTATCTTTTTTATCGCCGTTAAAATTGTCTGGAATAAGCTCTGATTTTAAAGTGTCAATCACCGCATTTTTTTGTACTCGTGATAATAATCGGTATTCTTTTATCAAACTTTCGCATTGCTCTGTGGAAATGCTAAAATTAAAATTACAATTCATTGCTGAAACAAACAGCATAAACTCATCAAAGCTGATTTCTTTTAAATCACTATTGGTTAGCAAACTTAAAACATCTTCCACAAAGCCTGTTAATAGTTTATTTAACGACTTAGAAAAAATTAAATTTTTACTTAATATATCTAATTTTGGGTCTATTAACTTTACTCCCATATCGGACAAAGCAACATATTTTGTTACGCCCCTTTTGAATGGGTCAGTTAATACTTTTTTGTCGTTATATCGGTTGATTAGTCCCATTCTTGCAAAATCCACAAAAAGATTTTTACGCATTGCATCTTGCGTGCCAATATTGGTTAAACTTTTGGCTTCATTGCAAAATTCGGCATAAGATTGCTCTTCTGGGATATTCTGCGGTCTTTTGCTGATGTCAGTTGTTCTGATTTGCATTAAAGATTGGTTGGGGGCGTGTTTATTTAACAATGTCAAAATATCTATTAATTTTGGCAAATCATAGCGGTTATGCTGACTTAAATGAATGCCACGATAATTTTCAGATTGCAATCTTTCATCAATGAATTTTAATGATGAATTACCAAGATTGATGTTGCTGACATAATTTTTCATAGTTTTCCTTAATTGATTTCAAGTTGATTTAACACAAAATTGGCTTGATTAACATATTCAGCATTCATATCGCACCCAATAAAATTACGACCCAGTTTTTTGGCAACGATTGCTGTTGTGCCACTTCCCATAAAACAATCTAATACCAAATCGTTGGGGTTGGAACTTGCTCTAATAATGCGTTCTATTAAATCGCGTGGTTTTGGAGTAATATGGGTCAATTTGACGGTTTTGCCATTGACTTTTTCTTTGTGGCGTTGGCTAGAAAAATGCCAAACTTCACCACATAACCTGCCATTAGGATTGGGAAACCAGCGTTTACCATTTTTTAAAATGCCTTTTTCACTGGCGTGCTTTATTCTGTCGGTGCTTTCATAAGGCACTCGCACTTCGTCATAATTAAAAGTGTGATTTTTGGATTTTGAAAAAAATAAAATGGTTTCTTGTCCTGTGGAAAAACGCCTTTTGGCACTACCCATTCCATCTCTTTTATCCCAAGTAATCCAATTTTGAAAAATCATACCTTTACTTACCAAGTATTGACAAATAAAAGCACAATTAAATGGTGTATTAAAAATATAAAGCGAGCCGTCTTTATCCAGTTTATCTAAAACTTTATCAATCCAACGATAAGTAAATGCCAAAAATTCATTATGGCTATCAAAACTATCCCAATCCGCCTTACTAAGATTGTAAGGCGGGTCAATGACGGCTAATTGAACGCTTTTATTTTCCACTTGGTCTAAAAAATCAAAGCAGTTCATTTGATGTATTTTATTTATTTCTAGCATATTTTCAACCATTTTGGTAAATAATATCTATTAGTGTACCTATTTGGTTTAAATCTCTTACGGAAATTGCATAACAATTGTTTCTGTTTTCCATATATTCTAATTGATTTTCATCAGTCCAACCAGCCACATAAATACTTAAAGAATTATTGTTATCTATTAAAAATCCTTGTACATATTGTGTGGCAATATTTCTATTGAATTGCCTTGCATCCACGAATAAATTATAATTTTGTACTTGATTTTGATTTGTAAATAGTCTTGTTCCATACATTTTGACATCAATCAAGTATGGAGTGTTTGCTCTGTCAATAAGATAGTCATAGCCATCATCAACCCTGCCAATTGTCAATCCGTAACTAAAATTCATTTGTCGCATTCTACTGCTTATTTCGGTATCATTATGGTAGTCTTGCTCTCTCAATCTTTGTCTTAGAGTTTCTGATATTGTTTCAAATAGGCATATCTCAAATAAGATACCAGTTAATAGGTTGCTTTGAGATTGAATTTCTATGTCATGCAATTCCGATATTCTTTGATGAATGGGATTATTTTGGTTATTGTAATAATAACCACCTCTTCTAAACTCATACAATTCACGAATGGTTGCTAGTTTATCAGCAGTAATAATATGTTCTTTTGTTACTGGGATTAACATCAATAAACTCCAATATTGAAAACCAATTAAACACTTTCTAATTTTTTACAAATAACTTCGCTATATTGCTCCATTAACTCATAACCAATATAACGCCTCCCCAATTCTTTGGCAACTTTTAAAGTTGTACCACTGCCTGCAAATGGGTCTAGCACAGTATCATCGTAAAAAGAATAAAGTTTAATCAGTCGTCTTGGGATTTCTTCTGGCATAATCGCTGAATGCACGCCAAATGCCAAATCATTTTTACTGGGAATAGGAATATCCCAAATTTGTTTAGTATATTCCACCCATTCTTGCTTACTTAATTTACTTTTTTCTTTAATTTCATCAGATACTTTATCTGGTTTACCGTCTTTTACATATATCGTAATAAATTCTGTGGTATTTTGAGCATAAAAATTTCTTGGATAAGGATAAGAACCAAACATTAATTTTTTTGATGAATTGGTTCTATTCCAAAGATAAGTGTCCATTAAAAAAAGTTTGGTGTTTTTTAAAATGGTTTGTTGAATGTCGCTATTTAAATCAAAAATATGTCTGGTATAATGGGTATTCATCTCTTTTTTTAACATTGGCATTAAAGGAGTATTGATAACCAATTTGCCGTTCGGTTTTAAAACTCGTTCACATTCTTGCCAAACTTTTAACATTTCAGACAGATAATATTCATAGCTATCAATATCGCCAATTTGCTGACTGTGTTTATTGCTATGGCTATTTAGCTGATAACCATCTTTGGCATAGTCCTTAATATTAAAATAAGGTGGCGAAGTAATAATAAGATGTACGCTATTATTGGGTACTTCTTGCATATTACGGCTGTCTTTAAAAAATATGGTGTTCATTGCACTATAACTTTAATGGTATATTTATCAAATATTTAAAAATAAATTTTTTGCAGTTTAAGTTTTAATCCCATTCATCACGCAATTTCTTTTGGATTTCCAAACCACTACGAGTTAATTGGGATTTTGGGACTTGGTTAAGAAGTTTAATTAAGGGCATATCTACTTTATCTTTCGTTAAACCTTTAATATCAAGACGAGCAAATAACAAATTTTCAAATTCTTTATCAGAAATATTAGGGTCAATGGTGTCCATAAATTTTTTATCATCGTCAGATAAAAATAATCCTTCAATGGCATTATTGGCACGAATAAATTGACGGCAAAAATCTTTATCTTCTAATTGGTTTACTTGATTTGTGATTTTCATAAAACCCCTTTAAAAACAAAAATTGGATATGACACTTCTGCCATATCCAAACATCACGATAGGCAAATTAAGCGTCAAGCTGTGCCATCACGTCATCGCTAAAATTCACATTAGTATACACTTCTTGCACATCGTCCAAATCTTCTAGCATGTCAATCATTTTTAGCACACGTTGAGCATCATCAATATTATCAATGTCCGCAGTCGTGGAAGGCGACATTGTAACTTCCATATTGTCCGCCTTTAAGCCAGCATTTGCCAATGCATCCACCACCGCCCCAAAGTCGTTGGGTTCGGTAATCACAAGCAAGCTCTCGCCATCATTTTCAATGTCAGTTGCCCCTGCTTCTAGGGCAATCTCCATGACTTTATCTTCAAGAGATACGTCATTAAAAATAATCTCGCCACGCTTAGAGAACAAATACGCCACCGAGCCTGATGTGCCTAGGTTGCCACCGTGCTTGCTAAACGCATGGCGAACCTCGCCCACGGTGCGATTGACATTGTCGGTCATGGTCTCAACGATGACCGCCACACCGCCCACGCCATAGCCTTCATAGGTGATTTCTTGGACGTTGTCGCCTTCTCCATCTCCTTGACCACGCTCAATGGCACGCTTAATCACGTCTTTGGTCATATTGGCGGCGTTGGCTTTTTCTAGCACGGCACGCAGGCGTGGGTTGTTGGCAGGGTCTGGGTCGCCACCTTTACTGGCGGAGACGATTTCACGAATGATTTTGGTAAAGATTTTGCCTTTTGCAGCATCTTGTTTGGCTTTACGATGTTTGATGTTCGCCCATTTACTATGACCTGCCATAGAATGCACCTTTTAAATGAAAATAATAAAATAGGTTATTATACAAGGTTTGGGCGGATTTGCCAATATTTGCTAGGGGCAATGTGTGCGATGATGCGTTTCTTGATATTCAGGCGAACTCATGTCAGGATAGCCTTGTGGTGTGCGTGGGGCTGGGATATGGCGTTGGCAATTTGGGTTGTAAGTCGGGTAGGTTTGGGGTGTTTGACGCTTACTTTCAGAAAAATCTGTCATGTTCATGCAAGCGGTCAGGACAAGGGGTAGTATTAAGATGATGATTCTCATGATAAATCAAATGTAAAAAGCCTAAAACGTATCAATCATAACAAGAATTTTGTAAAAATACTATCCCAAGCCCCAACTTTATTATAAAATACACCCATCTTTCTCTCATTCTATCTTGCATGAAAGCCCCTGTTTACAAAAAAAGCCTGCCCTTAAAAGAGAAAATCCACATTGTCATCGAAGGCACTGACACGCCTGCGGGACGATTTTTTGATGTGGTGCTACTCATCGGTATCGCTCTTAGCGTGGTCGTGGTCATGCTTGACAGTGTGCTGTATTTGCGTTTGCAATACGGACGGTTGTTTTTTTATGCAGAGTGGTTTTTTACCATTTTATTTACCATAGAATATTTGTTACGCCTGTACTCCGCCCCCAATCGCAAGCGTTATGCGTTTAGCTTTTTTGGCGTGATTGACTTGCTTGCGTTATTGCCAAGCTATCTTAGTTATTTTTTTGTGGGAACGCAGTATTTGCTTGTGGTGCGGATTTTGCGGATTTTGCGGATTTTTAGGGTATTTAAGCTCAAATCCTACATGCAACAAGCAGGGTTTTTGGCGGCTGCCTTTCGCACCAGTCAGCACAAAATCATCGTCTTTTTCCTATCATTATTACTGCTTGTGACCATTTTTGGCTCGGTCATGTACGTGGTCGAAGGCCCTGAAAATGGCTACACCAGCATCCCCAAATCCATCTATTGGGCGGTTGTGACTTTGACGACCGTGGGTTATGGCGACATTTCCCCCAAAACTCCGATAGGGCAAGCGATTGCAAGCATGGTGATGATTATGGGTTACTCCATCATTGCCGTACCGACAGGGATTTTTACCGCTGAGCTGTCACGCACCATGCGACCACAGCTACACCCCATTACCTGCCCAAAATGCGGTAAATTCGGGCATGCATCCAATGCTAAGTTTTGCGATAGATGTGGACATGATTTGCATTTGTGATTTATCTGTTTTATGCTCTCTAAATCATCAAAATGCAGAATGCCAAGTCTTATCAAACTTATATTAACTATGACCCAAATATTCGCTTTGCTTTAAATAAATATCACATCTAACGAATTTGAAATTTGTCATAAGCCAGACTTTGTCGCAACTGTGTTGATAAATAGCCAATATTGATGATTGTGGGTTATTTTTAAAATCTTTTGCATGTCTTTTTGATAAATTTCATAATCACCATTTAAAATAACAGTATGGATAATGTTGTCATCTAAATCTTTAGGTAGTGGTGAGCAAGCCATTTCAGTTGTTGGTAGGCTACCTTGAATTTTTATGCCCGTCTTGGTGAGTACAAATTCACCATTCATGCTGTTGCAATTATTGGGCATGTACATCCAATGATTGTCTAATTCTACACTTTTTTCAAAAATCAATATAAAATCATCTTTTTTAACAATTGGCAAATTTATGTTGTTAAAATTGGTATCACTCACCACAATCAATCGCCACTGATTGGATATGTTTTCATAAGTTAACGCTAATTTTTGCCAATCATTAGATTTTAAGGAGGTTAATAATTCATCATTGGTTGGTAATGCTGGCGGTGGTTTGTTGTTATCTTTGTTGCCATTGGTGATATTGACATCATGTTCAATCGTATTTTTTGAATTTTGATTGTGATTGGTGCAGGCAGAAAGTAACATTATAAATAAAGAATAGAAATTTTTATGTTTATCATGCTGTGCGCTTGTTAAGTTTGATGCTTTATTATCACACATCATATTGATGATTTCAAATGGAGAATTTGATAAAAGGGTGGACATCTTGGTTAATTTGGTGAACACCCCTTCATGCCACTTGACAAACGCCCAATTATGGTTATAATATCACACCAATTGTAACAAAATATTTCATCCATGATTTTTCTAATCTCTGCCATTTGTGCCAGTGTGTTGGTGTCTATTTTTTTAAAAGTGGCACGCCGTCAAGATATTGATATTGCCCAAGCCATTTTGGTGAATTATATTACCGCCATTATTTTATGTATTTTTTTATTAAAGCCTAGTTTAAATGTCAGCGAAATTATGGCAAATGGGGCATTTATCGTCATCGCCTTGGGCGTGCTGTTGCCGAGCGTATTTATCATCATGGCAAAGGCGGTGCAACTCGTTGGCATTGCCAAATCGGACGTGGCACAGCGTTTGGCGTTATTTTTGCCGATATTGGCGTCATTTACCATTTTTGGCGAAAGTTTAACACTTGCCAAAGGTGTGGGCATTATTTTGGCGTTTTCATCACTCATTGCCCTAACTTATAAACCCAATCCAAAAACCAATTTAAAAAACAGCCTAAAAACCAATCATGCCAAAACAGATAATTCATTAAATATCAAAAACACCGCTTTAATATTAGGCGGAGTATGGGCAGGCTATGGCGTGATTGATATTTTATTTAAACAAATGGCAAAATTGGGTAATGCCTTTGCCAATACCTTACTTGTGAGCTTTATATTGGCATTTGTCTTGTTATTTATTTATCTAATAATCAATAAAACCAAATGGCAAGGTAAAAGTTTGATTAGTGGGATTTTGCTGGGGGCATTAAACTTTTTTAATATTTTATTTTATATCAAAGCTCATCAAGCCTACAAAGATGATCCAACCTTGGTATTTGCTGGCATGAATATCGGCGTGATATGTTTGGGGGCGGTTGTGGGGTTATTTATTTTTAAAGAAAAAATATCCAAAATCAACGGCATGGGGATTGTCTTGGGCGTGTGTGCGGTGTGGTGTTTGTTTTATTTGACTTGATTTGAAATAATTTTAAATAATAAAAATCATCAGGTGCGTGTTACGCACCTTTCTATGTAATATGGATAAATTTTAACCAAAAATATGGCATAACAATACTTTATATTGCCGATAAATTTACTACAAACTTTTGCCCAATTTGCCAAAATCCATTATAATAGCCAACCATTTGCCCGAAGAATTTAGATTATGAGCCAATTAAACCCCCGCCAACAAGAAGCCCTAGCCCATGTTTCAGGCCCTTTGCTCGTTCTGGCAGGAGCGGGGTCAGGCAAGACGTCTGTGATTACCCAAAAAATCGCTCATCTTATCCAAAACTGCAACACGCCTGCCGAGCGTATCACGGCAATGACCTTTACCAATAAGGCGGCAAGGGAGATGAAAGAGCGTGTCAAAAAACTCTTGCCAAGCGAGAAAACTCGTGGGCTGACGGTGTCCACGTTTCACCAGTTTGGTTTGCAGTTTTTGCGGTATGAACTCATTAACACGTCCCTAAAAGGCAATTTTAGTATCATGGACGCAGACGACAGCAAACGCCTACTTGCCGAGCTGATGGTGCGTGATAACCTATCAGGGGCGGAGCGTGCGGACATGGTGGGTAAGGCGATTAAGATGATTAGCGACTGGAAAAATGACCTAGTCGCCCCCGAAGATGCCGAGCGGACACTGACCGACCCCGAAGATGTGATTTTTGCTCATCTGTATGGGCTGTATGAGCGGAATTTGCGAGCATATAATGCGGTGGATTTTGATGATTTGATTGTCCTACCTGCTCGCATTTTAAAAGACAATGAGCGAGTGCGTGAAAAATGGCAAAACCGCATTCGCTACCTGCTCGTGGACGAGTACCAAGACACCAATACCGCTCAGTATGAGCTTATCAAGCTACTGGTAGGCATTCGGGCAAGGTTCACGGTGGTGGGCGATGATGACCAATCTATCTATGCGTGGCGTGGGGCAAAGCCTGAGAACATGGCGTTGTTAAAGCAGGATTTCCCCGCTCTGCATGTTGTCAAGCTAGAACAAAACTACCGCTCTACCAATCGCATATTGGCGTCTGCCAATGCCGTGATTACCAATAATGAGCATATTTTTGAAAAATCGCTGTGGTCAGATAAAGGGCATGGCGAGCTGATTCGGGTGCTAAGCTCGCCCGACGATGGGGTAGAAGCGGAGCGTGTGGCAAAAGAGATAGTGACGCACCGCCTAAGACATAACAACTCATGGGAGCAGTATGCCGTGCTATATCGCTCCAACTTTCAGGCTCGGGTGCTAGAAGCTGAACTGCGTTCACTACAAGTGCCGTATAAGCTCTCGGGCGGTACGTCATTTTTTGCTCGCACGGAGATTAAGGACGTCATGAGTTATTTGCGGATTATCCTAAATCCTGATGATGACGCGGCATTTTTGCGGATCATCAACACGCCCAAACGTGGCATGGGTTCGGCAACCTTAGAAAAGCTCGGACTGTTCGCCCAAGAACACAGCCTATCGCTACTGTCTGCCTGTTCTCATGCAGGGCTAAAATCGGCAGTGGGGGCAAAGGCAGGGGCGACGCTTGCCAGTTTTGGAGAGTTTATTGAGCATTATACCCGTGAGCTTTATGATAATCCCGACCCCATGCCACTGGTGCGTCAGATGATTATGGAGACAGGGTATATTGACTACATCAAAGAAGACAGCAAAACGCCCCAACAAGAAAAAAACCGCCTTGACAACATCGAATCTTTGTACTCGTCCATTCATGCACTCATAGACCGTGCCGAAGATGATGATGAAAAAAGCATTGAAGCGGTGATTCGTAAGCTTGTGCTACTAGACATGCTAGAACAACAGCAAGAAGAGGAAAATACCAACAAAGTTAATCTCATGACCCTGCACGCCGCTAAGGGGCTTGAATTTGATTTTGTGTATATCATTGGGGTCGAAGAAGACATCTTGCCACACCGTAACTCTATCGTCTCGGAGACGGTCGAAGAAGAGCGCCGTCTCATGTATGTGGGTATCACACGAGCAAGGCATGAGCTGACCTTGATGTATGCCCAAAAACGCAGGGCGGGCAAAGAGTATCGCCAGACCACGCCGTCACGCTTTTTGGATGAGTTGCCAAGCGACCACATTGATTATCCTGCCAAACGCCAAAAATCTGCCGACCCGAACAAGGTCGCCACAGACTATTTGGCGAACATTCAGGCAATGCTTGCCGCCAAACGTAAAGGCTAATCGTTTATCACTAATCCATTTATAAAAATCTGAGTATATTATGTATCCATTTTTACGCCTAACCCAAAACATCATCAGCAGTGCAACCGCTTATCACAAAAGCAAAAAGTCAGGCACGGTGGCAGGTCTGACTGACACGACCGAGTATCGCTTTACCGCCAATGTGAATGACATTGATAACTTCTTTGAGATGAACAATGGGCGGATTTTGACGTTGTTTGACCTAGGGCGAAACGACTTTGCCATTCGTACAGGTCTGGGCAAAAAACTCGTACAAAAGCGGTGGGGTTTGGTGGTGGCAGGCAGTACCATTCAGTATCGCAAACGTGTGCGACTCTTTGATAAAGTGCTGATGAAAACTCGGGTATGTGCCATTGATGATAAGTGGTTTTATATGGAGCAGACGATGTGGGTGGGTGGCAAATGCACTTGTCATGCACTGCTTCGTACGGCGGTAACCAACTTTATGACGGGCAAACCCATACCGACCGCACAGGTGCTGTCGTCGCTTGGCTATGACGGGGTGAGCCTACCGCCTGATGAATGGGTGCAGGCGTGGATAGAGACGGACAAACAGCGACCGTTTCCGCATTAAATATCAGCAAACCTTTTAAAAGGTTTTATACAACATATACACCCAAGAAACTTTAAAATTACTACAAATACAATGATGTGTGGACGTAGGGGCGTGCTGAGCACGCCTTGTATAGTGATATCATCAAAGGGTGTGCTCAGCACACTCCTACAAACCCGTGGTAAATATCAAGTTGGTTGGGTGTAATACACAAAAGGGGATAGAGTATATCCCCTTTTTTATATAGGTTAAAATCGACAACACACTCATTTATTGCTGGGTTTGCCGTTATTATCCATGTCTTCATCAAGATAATCTTCATCAAAGTAATCTTCATAAAGCTCATCGCTGTAATCGCCATAATCATCGCCATCATAGCTATCATCGCCATAGCCATAATCATTACTGGCACCGCCTAAGGCATAACGAGAATAATGCTCCATAAACGGTGGCTTCTCGCCTGTCTCCTTGAATCTGGCTCGTAGGGCGTCTTGGTAGGTAAAGAGATTGACGCTGTTGTCGGCATTCGGCGTTTGACTGGCAGATGGCAGGCGAGCGAACTCATTTACGTGTTTGGCGTTTTGAAAGATTTGGGTAAAGACATCCACAAACAGCGGTTCACTGTCCGTCACGCCTGCCTTGTCCATGTATCTGGCTCCGACCGTGTCATCGGTAAGATAGTGACGCTGATGTACCCAAGCGATTTTGCCATGTGAGACACCATAATGCGTGGCGGGGGCATATTTAGAAATAGGGCGGTCTTCTTGGGGTGTGCTATCGGCGCTATGTAGCTCGCCATAGTAGCTCTCGATTTGCCGTTGCAGATACAAAAATAGCCCACGCATGAGTAGCTCGCTATTGACCACAAAGTCATCACGGCTGTCATCAGCGGTGTCCGTCCCTGCTTCTATCTCTGTCTGGGCGGTATCGCTGTCGGCATTTATCACATGAATCACGCTCTCACCGTCAATAATCTCACGCTCATAAAAATCGGGCATCTGCTGAGTGAGTGTTGGATATTTGGCGGTCATCTCTTGGTAGAGTGTGTCGGCAAAGACATAGTTGCTGTACGCTTTGGCAGACTCTTTGACGTTATTTTTGATGATGGTGGGCGTGTTTTGGATAAGGGTTAGTTTATCGGCAGGCAGGTTATTGGCGATAAACGGCAACTGGCTAAGCTCATCTGCCCTTGCCATGACAAAGCCGTCTTGGGGCAGTGCCATAAAGCTCTCTTTTTTGGCGTTTAGGTAGGCTTTGATTAAATCACGGGTAAAGCTCTCGGGCAGACTGCCGTCATTGATGGGGATGTACAGCCATTTGCCTTGCCAGCTGTCGCCCAGTTTGGCGTCAAGCAGTTCGCTGTTTAGTAGAGCAAAGTTATCCGCCCACAGATAAATGCCCCCTGCTTTTAGGTCGATGTATAGGGGCTGATTGATGGACATGTGCAGGTTTTTGGCGGTGTAGTCTAGAATGGGCAAGGCGGTAAACTTGCCTTGTAGGGGTTGATAACTGCCGACCACACGCACGCTAGATGGGGTGATGAGATACTCGTGCAGTAGCTCGGCTTTTTTGGCGTCTAGGGGCGTGGCAGGACGGGCGGATGGCTCATTGGTCTGACCATCTAGGTGAGTGCTGATGGCGTGGATGAATGTCTGTTCTTGCTCATCGGGGGTCAGCTGTCCGCTTTGTTCATAAAAATTTTCAAAGTCAAAAGGCTGATAGGCGGACGCTTGTTCTTGTTCATCACGGCATGCCAAAAAGTCGTCTTTGATTTTGGTGCGATGGGCTTGGTATTTGTCATCGCTGATGGGCAGGTTGTCCGTCTTAGCAGTTTGAAGTAGACGGACATAAGCATGGTCATGCACCGCTTCGCAGTCGTCAGCTGGCGTGCTGTCGGTGACGTCTTTTAGGGCGTGACGGCGGATGTCGTTAGAGACATAGGCATTTGTCTCGTAGCTAAATGATGAGCGAAGTTGTGATTTGACTGCTTTGGCTAGGACTTCTTTGGCGTGATGGTCGGTATTAGCGGTGGCGGACTGTGGGGCTTGCGTGGTGGCACAGGCGGTCATCAGACAGCTGACAACAGCCAAACTTAGTGTGCGATAAGGTAGTGTTTTCATGGTTTTCCTTAATGAGTATATTAATCGGGATAAGTCCCAATCTTGGTTGATGATAAGGTATTGATTTGTAAAGTTAAAATGGCAAAGATAAATTTTCAGTATGGCAATACCATTTTCTGGCAATTTTACCGATTTTATCGATTTATTCATTTTACCAATCAAGTTAATTTAATGTAATTTAATCAAATCAAGCCAAGAAAGGGGCAAACCTTGTAAATGGTTATCTTGCTTCTTCTGCCGCCATTGCTGCCGCCGTTGCCACTTCGGTTGCTGCACAGGCTGTATCGCATTCGTAGTCATCTGATGGGCTAAGCTCATAATCATAACCATAGCGTGCCATGAATGCTTCATATTGCTGTTCGTTTTCTTTTTTGGCTTGCTTGATGAGTGCCACGCCGTCCACGGCGGTCGTTTTGGCAAAGGTGTCTTTAAATTGGCGTGCCAAAGCGTGTTTGTCAAACAGCTCCTTGTCATAGCGGACTTGGTTTAGGCTTTGGGTGGTCATGCCACTGATGTGCTCGTCCAGACTGCTTAGGGTTTGGGTGGCGATGATGTTGCCTTGGCGGTCAAGATAGACATGGCTGGTCGTGTTCAAGGCAAAAGGCAGTATGCCTTCAACCGCCCCGAACAGTCCGCCCGCGTCATCCGTGCGATAACTGCTGTTTAGCATGGTAAAGTTGTCAATGATGGATTTGATGGTGTTTGGCGTGCTGATGGGGTTGCCGTCAGCGTCGGTGTGGTCGCTGACTTTATCGGCATAATGCTCGGGGTGCTTGTTCACATAAGCATGCAAATCACGCCCGATGTGTTTGGCGATGATGGCGTAGGCTTTACCCATTTCTTTGGCACCAAACTCAACCTTGATGGCACGACTTGCTCCAACTTCTTTGGCAAAAGCGTCTTGACTGATGTCCATGGGCGTAAACTTCTCGCCATTTAGTCCGTCCATGCCTGCGATGATACCATCAGAGATTGCCGTATAAATTATGTCAGTGGGTATCTGTTTTTGTAATTCATCAGGCAGAGCAAAGGACATCAGACCGTCTGGCACGTCTTTGGGCAGGGGAGCGTGCTTGGGACTGATGAGTGCGACCAGTGGCAAGACGGCTGAGACATCGGCGGTCAGCTCGCCTTTGGCGTGGTCGGCACGCACAGGCAGTTGCATGGAATAAGTGGCGGTGGGACTGTCATAGTCAATCGACCACAAATGCTGACTGCGTTTGGCACTCGGTTCATGGTGGGAGAGACCTTGGATGCTTAGGTGCTGATACTGATATAGGTTTTGGGCGGTGACCTGTTCGGGGGTTCGGTTCATTTTAAATATCCCCCCAAGCAAGGACGACAGCCCATAATCACGGCTTTGTACGTCTGTTTTGCTCTGCTCACGCTCTTGTTCTTTCATCTCACGATAGGCACGAAGTGAGCCGAACACGCCTGAGTAGGGGTCATGGCTTTCATAATAGTCATCATCCATGGCAGACTCTGCTAACGACTCATGGCACGATATATATTCTTCATGAACTGCATTAAACTCATCGGCATGCTTGATGTGGTCTTTGCCTGACTGAACCAAAGCTTGATTTTGAGCGGTGGCATGAGTGGCACACTCTTTTGCACTTGCTTGTTGTTGCAACTCTTGCTGGGTTGTTTGGTTGGAGATGTGATGATAAGGATGAAGTAACTGTGTTCCGCCAGTAACAGCATGAGTGCAAGAATTTACAGAAGTTATTAATGAAAATAACTCATCGCCATGATTTGTAATATCATCGGTTGTCTTGATGTGCTTGGCGGTATTTATGGCACTCTGTTTAAAGGTGGTGGCACAGGCTTGTAGTTGGTGGATGTCTTGTTTTTGGTAGCCTTGGGCGGTGGCAAGCAAGGCATTGGCGTTGGTTTGAAAAGAGCGTTCAAAGTCATTGATGTGCTTTTTAAAGGCTTGTTGGTCAAAACGTCCATTATTTTTGACAAAATCACCCATGTTTATGTAGGCAGACGTAAATACATGGCTTTCTAGCCCATGTGCCAACATTTTAATCTCATCTGACACCGTTTGATACTCTTCGCTCATGCCGACCGCACGAGTTACGGTATCAGGGGTGAGTCCATTTTGTTCATCATCATAGTGTAGATAAGGCAAGTCGCCAAGCTCGCCATCCTCCCCCAAATAGTCGCTGATGGTCATATAAGGCTCGCTTGCGTCATCATCAGTCTTGTGAGTCTTATCCTTATAATCCATGACCTTGATAAAGGTGATAAAGGCACTGTCCGAGTCTTTGTCAATCTCGCTGACTGCTAGGGGCTGGACGGCATAATGATAAGTGGACACCGCATAACGCTCGGCATTCATGTGCCGGCGTAGTGCTGTGACTAGGTCGTGCTGTGCCAGTTTGGATGGTGACAGGCTTTTGTCGATGTGCGTGATGTTATGGGCAGGCGTGGGTGTGGTGCTGTGTGTAGACTGGCAGGCACAGAGTAGCACACCTGCCATGGCTAGGCTTAGTGCTTTGGGGGATGGCTTAGGCATTTGGGGTATTTTGGGCATGATGTGTCCTTGGGTGGGTTATTGATACTTTTAATCTGGATAGGGCGTGCCTAACCTTTATAACACAATTTAAAATATAGAAATGTTTTAGAAATAAAACAATGTTTTTGCATGAAAAATGGCTATCCGACCACTTAATTTTTAAAATTAAGTTAAAATCTTAAGATTTATCAGATTAAGTGGTCGGATGTTTTTCATAATAAAAGCTTGTTTGATAGAACGACTATCAAACTTCACTTTTTCCTTGAAAAACGTGCGATTTTCCTCATTTTTCATTGCAAATATAAAAGTTCAACACGCCTTAAGCAGATTAGATTATACACAAATTTTATCATTTTTAAATTGGTTTTTGCTTTTTCCATGTTTTTTTTCATAAAAAATTCATGGATTTGGGTTGGGTGCATTAACCAACTGCAAAACACCACCCCAAACAACCCACATAAAACGCCCCCAAACCTAAATTTGAGGGCGTAAGATAAAACACAAGTAAAGTCAAACTTAAATAATTGTCGTGCCACTCTCTGTGGTGAGAGTCTTAAACTCCTCCATTAGTGCCAAAGACACATCAAGTGCTTTGTTAAAGCCGTCAATGTCTGTATGGGTGGCGGTTTTACTTGACTTGAACAGACCAAGTAGCTCTGTGGCACTAATGCTACCGCCGTCAGCAAAGCTGATATTGATGTCAGCATTATCGCCTCCTGCAAAGAAGTCTTTGATGGTCAGCTCATCAGTGCTTCCAGATACTTTTAGAATAAGGTTATTATTCATCTTGGTAAGACCCCTGCCAACTTGGTTAAAGCTTATGCCATCAAAGTAGATGTTGTCATAGCCACCGCCTGTATTAACGATGGTGTCTTTGCCAAAACCTTTGGTAAAGTAGTATAGGTCATTGCCACTGCCACCGATAAGTCTGTCATTGCCACCGATGAGAATGTCATGTCCTGCTTTGCCATCTAAGGTGTCTGCCCCTGCTAAGCCCTGTAATTGGTCATTGCCATCGGCACCAGTTAGTTTGTCAGCTTTATTGGTGCCAATAAAGCTGTTTTGTGGGCTGACCGTTGGCGTGGTGGGTGTTGTGGTGTCGTTTGTTGTTGGGGCAGGTGTATCGGCTGGCACTTCTTTGCCAAAAAGCTCATAGATTCTCTTGTAATCAATCTGACCGCCTGTCTCAAACTTGATGGTCTCGATAATGCTGTTGGCACTGCCAAAGAAGTCTTTTAGCGTTACTTGATTGGTGGTGCTACCATTGACTCGCAGTATCAAATCATTGCCTGACATCAAAAGAGTGGAACCTACCTGATTAAAGGTAATGCCATTGCCAAACACCAACGTGTCATTACCACCTTTATCAATGATGGTGTCAACGCCTTTTGTGTAGACAAACGTATTATCGGCGGTTGTGCCTCTTAAGGTGTCATTGCCTTGGGTGTCTTTGATGGTATCACCGATGGCAACAGGGGCTGATGGAGATGTCTCTGTGGGCTTATCCACTGTGGCACCAGCAATGCTAAGGTTGATATACGCCCCTGCACTGTGATTAAAGCTGTATTCACCCCATAAGATGAATTGAAGGTTGCCTGCTGTCCCTTTGGGTGGTGTGCCTGTCAAGGTGAGCGTGCTGGGGTCAAAGGAGAGCTAATCAGGTAGTGGCTCGTACCGTCCATCAGCTCCCGTGCTGGCAAGTGTGAGACGATAAGACAGTTCGCTGTCATAAGCATCCGCATCTTTAATGGTGTCTTTATCAAAGGTGATGGATAGGGCTTTGCCAATCTCACCTTTGATGGGTCTTGGATGTTTATTTACCCAAGGGGCGTGGTTATTGGTTTGGGCAAATATTTTTGCCTCAAATTCGCTTTGAGATAGCGTGGTGGTATTACCGCCTTTTGTAAAGGTGATTTCATCCATGCGATTGTCAAAGCCGTCTACCTGTTCTGCAAAGTAATCTATGAGCGTGATTTGGTCGTTTGTGCCCTTAAAGCGAATTTGGAGCATGTCATGATTGCTTGCTGTGTTGGTTACACGCACAAACATCGCCTCTGACAAATCATAGCCATGAATCACCAAGGCGTCTTTGCTCTCTAAGCTGTCAGTGCTTAGAATGGTGTCACGCCCACCGCCTTTTTGATAGATGATGGTGTCATTACCTGATAGGGCATTAACAAAGTTGTCTTTGTTGTTTAAGGTGATGATGTTATCTAGGTCATTACCAAAGGCTTTTGTTGCCTCGCCTTTTAAGATGAGATTCTCTACATCATTAAACAGTAGGTTGTAAGAGCCTGTTTTTACAGCATTGCCAAACTCGTCAAAGCCATAGAATGGACGGTCAATATGTTGCTCTACGGTGTCTATACCGCCATCGAACTGCTCTACAACGTTGTCAAACTCATTATCAACGACATAGTAGTCGTCGCCAAGACCGCCATCCATGAGATCGGCACCCATGCCACCGTCAATCACATTATCTGTCTCATTGCCGATGATGTGATTGTCAAGTTCGTTGCCCGTGGCATGAGTGGCATTTGAGCCTGCTTCTAGAATTATACGCTCCACATTTTTGACAAGCGTATAATCAACTTGGCTAATGATGGTGTCATAACCTTCATCAGGCAGTTCTATGATGACGTCTAGGGCGTTGTCTACATGATAGGTATCATTGCCCAAACCCCCAATCATGGTATCAGCACCCAAACCTCCATCTAGAGTGTCGTCGCCATGGCCGCCATCTAAGCGGTTGAATTTCTCGTTGCCGATGAGAATGTTGTCTAGGTCATTACCGATAGCAACGATGGCATCTCCAACCAAGGTTAGATTTTCAACATGTTCTGATAATGTGTAGTCGCTACTTGCAATGACACTATCGTAACCTTCGCCAGTTTCCTCTATGATAATATCTAGGGTGTTATCTACATAATAAGTGTCATCACCTAGACCGCCAATCATGGTATCTATTCCTTCTCTTCCATCTAGGATGTTGTTAAAGGTGTTTCCAGTTAAGATGTTGTTTAGATTATTTCCTGTTGCAGTGATGGCCTGTTGATTATTGGTTAGAGTGAGATTTTCTACGTTTTGAGTTAAAGTGTAGTCAATTTCACTGATGACAATGTCCTCACCCTCTTTGGCATTCTCAATAACTTCATCTCCTGATTCATTGACATGGTAGGTATCATTGCCAGCACCACCAAGTAGGCGGTCTGCACCCAAGCCCCCATCTAACACATCATTGCCATCCTCACCATAGAGTATGTCGTCACCACCCTCACCATAGAGCGTATCGTTACCATCTCTACCATGCATAATATCAGCACTATCAAAACCGTGACGTACATCATCCGATTGTGTTCCGATGACCGCAAGTTGCTTAAAGATGGAGCTTTCCCATATTGTCCCATCAGCAAATAGAATGCTTGAGATAGGGTTGTGATTGATGTTGTCATCAAACTGATGTAAGATTTGAATGCTGTTTTCTGAGCCTAATTGTTTAATCATTAGGTGTGCGTTATCACGATATAGATAAACATCAGATGGACTCACACCTTCCAAACGGATTTGGTTAGTACCAGCATTGTCAGATATGATGTCTTGACCCCACTGACCTTCAAACACATAGGTGTCATCACCAGCACCACCATTAAGGGTGTCATTACCAGCACCACCAATTAGAGTGTCATTACCAGTGTTGCCAATTAAGGTATCATTACCAATACCACCCAACATGACATCATCATCACTAAAACCATGAATGATGTTATCATCATCTGTACCAATTACAGCTTTTTGTTTGATGGCATTAGCATCCCAAACGACATCTTTATCAAAGATGATGGATTGTATGCTTCTTACGTCAGTGATATTCTCGTTATCAGCAAATTGATGGTTGATGGTAATTTTATTGTCGGTGCCAAGCTGTTTAATAACTAAGGCATTGCCATCTTTAAATAGGTGTAAATTATCAGGACTCACACCTTCCAAACGGATTTGGTTAGTACCAGCATTGTCAGATATGATGTCTTGACCCCACTGACCTTCAAACACATAGGTGTCATCACCAGCACCACCATTAAGGGTGTCATTACCAGCACCACCAATTAGAGTGTCATTACCACCTTTTCCATATAGATTGTCGTTACCATCTTGACCGTAAATGACATCATCTTCATTGTCATAACCCCAAATGTTGTCATTATGAGATGTACCTTGAGCAATAAGACTCTTGATGTCATCTGCTGTCCAAATGGTGCCATCAGTGAATTTTACTTGGTTGATGCGGTTTGTGGTCAAGCCATTGTCACCAAAGAAGCGTTCTACAGTAATTTGGTCTTGTTCTGAATAGCTGATGACAAGGTTGCTGTAGTCTCTTTTAATAAGCACCTTATCAGCATGAATGTCTTGCGTGAACTCAATGATGTCATGCTTGTTTTGATGATGACTATAAATGGTGTCTTTGCCATCTCCAAGGCTAAAGATATAGGTGTTATTACCTTCACCACCTTCCAATCGGTCATTACCCGCACCACCAATCAAAGTATCGTTGCCAGCATTGCCAATCAGTCTGTCATTACCATCCAAGCCTGTCAGAGTGTCATCACCAGCATAGCCTTGAATGACATCATCGCCTTGTGTGGCTTGTAGCACTTTGTCTTTGATGTCATCAACATGCCAAATAGTACCATCTGCAAACTTGATTTGGTCAATGCGATAGTTGGTTGCTCCATTAGCGTCAAAGAAGTTTTGTACAGTAACTTGGTCTTGTTCTGAATAGCTGATGACAAGGTTGTTGCCAATTCGTTTTAGAGTTACTTGTTCGGGATTGATGTTCTCACCAAAGACAATGCTGTCAATCTTATTGGTGTTGTTGTCACGGCTGTTAATAGTATCTTTACCATCACCCAGTTCAAACAAATAGGTGTCATTGCCAGCACCACCATTAAGGGTGTCATTACCAGTACCACCAATCAAAGTATCATTGCCAGCATTGCCAATCAGTCTGTCAGACCCTTCCTTACCATCCAATCTGGAGCCTTCACTATAAGCATATAGGTTGTCATCATCTGCTGTCCCTTGCATGACAATAGCTTTTATTTGGTCAACTGTAAGATAATTGCCATCCGCTCCAATAATTTGCTGTACGTTAAAGTCACCGAGTGCATCTCTTTCAAAGAAGTTTGTTACTTTAATGCTATTGGTGGTTCCTTTTTGATTGATAATCAAATGGTTGTCTGTACGTTTGATATCCAAATGGCTGAGCAAGATACCATCAGTGAATTTAATCACATCTTTATCCTGACCGTTTGGGTTGAAATTAATGATTTCGTCTTTACCGAAATTTTTACCCAGCACATAAACATCTGAGCCAATGCCACCCTCTAGCTTGTCGTTACCAATGCCTGAATATATGATATCATCTCCATCGCCACCATAAGCATGATTGTTGCCACTTAGTAGATGAATAATGTCATCTCCTGCCCCTGCATTGATGCGGTTATTGCCGTCTCCTGCATAAATAATGTCATTGCCACCACGACCCTCAATGATATCATCTCCTGCTCCTGCATGGATGATATCGTCACTACCAAAACCGATGATGGTATCGTTATTATCTGTACCTTTTAAAAGCTCTTTTTTAATGTCGCTTAGGGTAATGACTCCGTCTTTGAGTATGATTTGGTCAATGTGCTTAGTTAATTCATCCCCAGCAAACATATCACGAACGGTAATTGTGCCTGATTCACCTGCGACTCGGATAACAAGACTCTCACCTTGACGTTCATAGTTGATATCGGCAAGATTTGCAAATGTGATGTTAATAACATCCAGTCTGCCATGACTGGTATCATGATTGTCAATCACTGAATTACCAAAACCTTGTTTGTAAATATAGGTGTCAGAACCTGTTCCACCTATTAGAAGGCTGTCTGCACTTCCTGCTATTAATGTGTCATTACCTTCATGACCCTCTAGTATATCTTTATCCAGCATGCCGACAGCAGTTAACAGGTCATTGCTGTCGCTTCCGTATTGAGTGGCAAGCTTAGCAGTTGTTGCATTATCCAATAAGGCAAGGTAGTCCTCAATAACGCCCTTGTCTTTAGCATCTTGGGCAAACTTAGCCAATATGACACGACCTTCGCCCCATCCAGTGACGCCACCATAGACCAAAAGTTCTGCCAAGTCCACAAAGGCGTTTTTTGGGTCATCTTGGTATTTGGCGTTGATGAATGCTTCTAATTCATTGTAATCAAAAGAAAGACCGTTATCACCAAAGGTAAGAGCAACTTTTTCAAGGTAAGGCGAAAGTCTTGTTTGTGTCAAAAGAGCGTGATAAATACTCTTTTCTAGATTATGGTGGCTGGTATTAATAGATTTTAAGATTTCTTCGGCACGTTTATTGTTGGTGATATAAATTTTTTCAGTTTTTGTTCCTGTAAAACTATCCAAAATATCAATTTTGTGTCGGATTTCATTAAGTTTTTTCTGTGACACTGGGTCAATCACGAAATTGGCAATAGCACTGACTTGTGATGGTGTTAGACCAATACCTGAGTTTTGGGTGCGTGTTAATGATGATGAAAACATGATGTCACTGATTTCATCTTTGGTGCTCGGGTCAGTCTCTGCCCATGCATTGATGAGAGCAGGTAGTAGAGCAAGCTGTGCAGTCTTGGTAGTTGCTGATTGATATTGGGTCAAAAGATTGGTTAGGTTTTCGGATAGTGCACTGGCTTGTCGTAGGTCTCTTAATCTACCCATGCCTTTTAGATTTGGGAGTTCTTTTTGAGCATCAGACAGCTCCAAGCTGTCCGTATAACGGCTGTAAATACTGTTATGCTCAAATTGTAAATCCGCCATCATGTACTTGGCACCATCTTTGGTATAAGTACCTTGCTGGGCGACTGTTACGCCTTTTCCCAGTGCTTTATTGACATCGCGATATGTCAAAGACAGATTGTCAATGCCCAACTTGTCAAGCTCTGTCATTTCATCTTGGGTGCTGATGCCATCGCCATTTTTATCCTGCCATACTTTTAGACGGCTAAAAATCTCGTCATCAGCATTAATGACACCATCGCCATTGTCATCAAATTCAGCAAGTGCCTCATAGCCGTGACGGGCGGTCGATCCATTAGATAGCAGTGTACTATCCCCGAAGAGCTCACGACCGCTATTAATCACGCCATCGCCATTTCTATCCAACACCAAAAGACCATCAGCACCCGATACCCAACTTGTTGCGGTGGCAATACCATCGCCATCATGGTCAAATAATGCCCCTTTATAACCATCCGTGCCAATCACGTCAATGATGCCATTACCATTTAAGTCCAAGGTTAATGGGTCATAGACGTAGTATTCGCCTGTGCGGGGGATGTCTAGCCAGTCTTTGACGATGTCAGGGAGCCAATCTGTAGGATTTTCAAGCCAGTCGGCTATTTTATCCCATACTTCTTTGGTAAACTCCCATGCTTTTTTAGCAATATCCCCAATTTCATCAGACAGTTTATCACCATCTTTTGAAAGGCTGATACCAAACTCCATGATTGGTGTTAGCAGTTTTTCAAGTAATTTGGTTGGGCTGTGGTTTTCGCTATTGGTGATTTCATCTTTGATTTTATCTACTAATTCTCCTAGTTTTTCTCTGTTTTCTAGCATTTTTTCGACAGCATCTCCGACTTGGTTATCAAAGAAATCTTGAATGGGCTTACCTAAGGCGATGTCGTTTAGTTTATCCTTGATGTCATTATTAAATAAATCTGTTTCTTTATCCACTGCCAAACTTGCTCCTGCAAAAGCTACCGAACCCACTGTAAGTGCAGCAACAGTTGCTCCAGCTGGATTAGCTATCAGGGCAATACCTGCCGCAACCGCCAATGCATTACCTGCAAAGCTAAGGGCATCTTTTAGGTTAATTTCACCGCTTTTGGTATAGCTGTCTTTCATGGTTTGATAGTCTTGATAAGCTAATGCAACACCAGCGATGGCACCTAGCCCCACTATTCCTTTTGCCCACTTACCTTCTGGGCTTTTTTCAATAATAGTATGTGCGGTACCAGCAATACCAGCCGCTATTGCTACCGTAGCAGCACCCACACCAACCCCATCACCGCCTTCCGCTTTATCAAGCAGTGTTTTGATGTTAATGCCATTGCCAGCAACACCGCCAGCACCACCAGCGGTTTTAATGGCTTGCTCGACGGCTTCTGTGATTAGTTTAGTTGTCATATTCTTGCTCCTTCTTTTTTAGCTCTTTTTTAAAATCTCTTATCTCAGACCATATCAACAAAATTGAGATAAACAAAGTAAATATCAAAAAAAACCGATTAGCAGATACTATTTTATCTTTTGTTGAGGCATAACTATCAACAGCCGTCATCTCACCATTAGGTTTGTTGATATGAATGGTTGCCATTTGGGGGATTTCATTGGTAATACCAAGTACTGAGGGTTGGTAATAATAACCAATGGTAAGTGTTTGGCTTAGATGGTCATCTGTTAAGAAACAATTGCTAAACATGTCTTTTTTAGGAATAACTATGTTGCCACAAGCAATCATCAGTTTTTCTTTGGTTTGGGGATTGACAATACTCATGTGTTTAATGTCTCTATTTTTGCCATCTTTAGCAACAGTAACCAGCCTAACCTTACCTGTTACATAATGCAAGTCTTTTTCAGGTGGTAGTCCACGACCATGCCAAACACAGTAGGGTATAACCCATATAGCACAGCATATTAAAGATAAGAATACAAAATCACGAATTTTCATATAATCAGTCAAAAAAATTAAACCATTGTAGACCTATCCATCAAATAATGCAAAGGAAATATATGTATACTCAGATAAATTTAAAATCGCCCTAAGCTCGTAGGTTGGGTTGAACGACAGTGAAACCCAACATTTTAAGCCTTAATGCACTAAGTTTTATTGTCAAAACCTAACCCACCAAAGCCGACAACCAACACATTTTACACCCATTCACTCACAAACACAACATTTATCTTCTTCTATAGCAATCAAGCCACCCATCTTTTTTCTTCATTGATTGCAGGTATGTTGAGATTGTCATGAATAAATAACGCCCTTATTGTAACCATCTATTCCTAAAATGTCAATCAGACCATTACCATTTAAGTCCAAGGTTAATGGGTCATAGACGTAGTATTCGCCTGAGCGGGGGATGTCTAGCCAGTCCTCAAGCAAATCCGTCAAAGTGTCTGATAAGTCATCTCTGATGTCTTTTGTCCAGTGCCAACCTGCTTTTGCCAATTCGCTACCTGCAAATGCTCCAACGGCGGCGGCTGCTCCAATAGCAATAGCAGGTAAAACCGCAACTGAACCAGCAACTGTTGCCAATCCTATTAACAGAATAGTGCCAGCTCCGGCACCAAGCACTGAACCTAGTAAGCCACTAGCCGCCTCACCCACACCTTCCCAATCGCCTGTTTCACTTGCATTATTTACTGCTACAGCCAATTCTGTTACACTAACAGCAGCTCCTGCACCTGCTGCCACTTTTGAATTCATGGCTGCTTGGGTTGCTTTGTGGGCATTTTCTCCAACTTTTTTATACAGCTCTGAACCCATGCCCTCCATTGCACTTCCCAAACGCTTATTAATCGCAGCAATATCTTTAGCTACTCTTTGAGCTTGGGGCGTGTTAGATTTTTCAAGAATACTGCTTGCTGCCTTAAAGTAATCTAGGGAGTTTTTGTATACTTTCTCCCCATATTCCTTGAAAAAATCCCCCCTGCTTGCATAGCGAGTGGCATCTGCATTTTTCCAATCACTAACAAAATTAGTGGTAATCAGTACTACGTTACTAATATCATTTTTTAGCCTATCAACCGAATAATCTTCTTGATTATTTGACATAAAATTTACTCCTATAATTTGCGAATCATTGCTTCTTTGCGTTCAAAAAAGCAACAAATAGTAGATGGAATGTATAAACAATATACATAGGATAAAAACCTGTTACTCCAATAGATAAAAATAAGATTCTTATTTCATGAATTCTAATGGAATGATTGTACACAAAAAAACAGCCGACAACCATGACCGTTGATACAATCCAAGTCATAAAAACAAAAAAACCACTTCTTTTTATGTTATTATTCATTACATCAATAAAATTATCACCATGACGATATTTTATAAAAAATTTATAATACAAAACATAGTAAAATAATATTAAATAATATAAACATAAAAATAAGACATGGTAAAACACCAAAAAACTCATGATTGATGTTTTTGCTCTCAATCTATCAATAGAAATCATCTTAAAAAATGATGGTGTATATCTTTCCAGTAGTTTATAGTTGATTAATTCAATAAAATTAAAAGGATTAACCAACACAACCAAATAAGAAAATACCATCATTGCAGGTACCAACAAAAGAACCAATGTTCTATGATTGGCGATGTAATCAAATATCTTTTCACCCATTTTGTAAAACTCCTAAGTCCGCAGGATGGATGGAGCTATAACAATAGCAACACCCAACATTTTAAGACTTAATACACCATCTTATTATCAAGACCAGCTCAAACTTGCCACCACCCACCCATCATAACCAACCAATTATACACCCATTTACTCATATACACAACATTTGTTTTCTTACTCATAAAACAGATTATTTTTATAATAATCAAGCTACCCATCTTTCTTCTTCATTGATTGCAGGTATGTTGAGATTATCATGAATAAATAATGCCCCTTTATAACCATCCGTACCAATCACGTCAATGACGCCATTACCATTTAAGTCCAAGGTTAATGGGTCATAGACGTAGTATTCGCCTGTGCGTGGCAAATCTAGCCAATCTTTAACGATGTCGGGGAGCCAATCTGTGGGAATGTTGGGAAAATCAAATTTAGCAAAGAAATCACCAACCTGTTTCACGCCATTTGTCAAAGGTGTCTTGTACTGCTTCTTTAAACTTATCAAAGGCATCGGCAAGCTCATCGGATATTTCTTTGAGTGTGTCTGAGACTTCTTTGGTAAGGTCTTTGGCGATTTGTTGGGCTTTTTGGGCAACTTCTTTAACGGCTTCCTCAGCAGTTTTTACGCCATCTTTAACAGCTTGTTCGGCGTTTTTGTAGGCGTCTGCAATTTTTTGTTCGGCAGTTTTGTAGGTATCAGCCACTTTTTGTATGGCATCGTTTGCTTGCTTTGCACCATTTGCCATTGCCTCATTACAAAATGAAAAAGTGCTACGGTCTTTGTGGTAAAATTCAATTTTGTTAGCTGATGTCAAATTTAAAAAGCAATGAGCTTGCCACACCCCGCCCCACCCATTCTACCCAAGCCATGTTATAATACCACTTTTGCACGCATGACACGCCATGACCGACACCCCCCAAGACCCCATTGACACCAGCCTAGTGTTGCCCCCTGACGGGCATTGTTTTCATTGTGGCGAGAAGTTGCCCAGTGAGCCATTTTTTACCGTGATTTTTGATAAGCCACGCCCCATGTGCTGTTTGGGTTGTCAGCTTGCCTCCGAGAGTATTGTAGAGCTTGGGCTTTCGCAATATTATCTTGACCGCCGTGAGATAAGTCCGACCGCACCACTGCCGCTTGCCAATTTTGATGCTTATAATCATGACGATGTCAAAGCCCAATTCGTCTATCGTGAAGACGGGGGTAGCACAGCAGAGCTGTCGGTGGCGAATTTGCGTTGTACGGCATGTACATGGCTCATTGAGACACGCCTGCGTGGTCTGGACGGGGTTCGAGCGTGTCAGGTCAATCTCACCCAACAGCGTATGCGTGTAAACTGGGATGAGAGCCGTTGCAGTATTGACGATATTTTGGGGGCGGTGCATTCGGTCGGCTATGACGCTCGTCCGTATCGACAGGACACGCATGAAGCGATGATGAAACGTCAAAACAAGCAAATGCTTATCCGTCTGGGCGTAGCGGCGGTCGGGGCGATGCAGGCGATGATGTTTTCTATCGGGCTGTATTTTGGCGATTATTCGGGCATGGCGGACGAACACCGTCATTTTTTAAGGGCGGTGGCGTTGTTTGTTACCATGCCTGTCATTTTTTATGCAGGCGTGCCGTTTTTTCGTTCCGCTTATAACGCCATAAAGGCTCGGCAGGTCAATATGGACGTGCCTGTCTCTATCGCCCTTATCGTAACCTTTGGGGCAAGCCTATACGCCACGCTGACCCAGTCGGGCGAGACGTATTTTGACTCGGTATCCATGTTTATTTTCTTTTTGCTCGCCGGTCGCTACATTGAGCAAAACGCACGGTTAAAAGCGTCCAACATGGCAAGCGATTTGGTCGTAATTGAGCCTGTGCTTATCAAACGACTTGGGCATTCGGACGAACTCATTGCAGAATTTGCCAATGGTTCGTTGGATAACGAACTCATCAAAGACTGGCGAAATGCTCATGCCAGTCATGACGTGGCGGATGATGATAAAGTGCTTGCCCAAGCCCTAACGGTCGGCGATGTCATTTGGGTAGAGGCAGGGCAACAAATCGCCTGTGATGGCGTGCTGTTGTCGGAGTCTGCCACGGTGTCGCAGAGTCTTTTGACAGGCGAGAGTGATTTGATTGTTAAAAAGCAAGGCGACACATTGGCAGGTGGTTCACAAAATGACGCACAGCCTTTTGTCATGCTTGTAACCGCCCAAACGGACGACAGTCAAATGGCACTCATCGACCGCCTGATGAACCGTGCGATGAGCGAAAAACCACAAATCGCCCAAGATACCGACCGCATGGCGCGGTGGTTTGTCGCTCGGGTGCTCGTGCTGTCGGTACTGATTTTTGTGATATGGCTGTTTGTGGATAAAACCCAAGCCCTATGGGCAACAGTGGCGGTACTGGTGGCAACCTGTCCGTGTGCGTTGAGCCTTGCCACGCCCATTGCTCTGACCATGGCGACCAACCGACTGGCAGGTTTGGGCTTTTTGGCGACTCGGGGGCATACCATTCAAAGCCTGTCGGAAGTCAGCCATGTGGCATTTGACAAAACAGGCACGCTCACGGTCGGGCAAGCCAACCTACTGCATGTGGATTATACCACCCATGACAAAACGCATTGGCTAAAAGTCGGGGCAAGCCTAGAAGTCGGCTCAAAGCACCCTGTGGCACGGGCTATCCTGACGTCCGCTCACGGTTTGCATTTGCCAAAAGTACAAAACGCCACGCACCACACGGCAGGGGGCGTGGAAGGCTGTGTGGACGGGGTGTGGTATCGTATCGGGCATGACGGATTTGTGTTAAATGGCGGTGGCGGTCATGTGATAGTCGAACGGCTCGATACCTTTGGGGCTAATATGTCGGTGGCGTTGTCGGTTAAGGCAGGCGAGAGTTGGGGCATGGTGGCACGTTTTTATTTTAATGACGTGGTACGCACGGACGCTAGACAGACGATAGATAACCTTAAAAAACAAGGCATTATCCCGCTTATGCTAACAGGCGACCCAAGCGACAACGCCTTGACAGTAGCCCAAACGCTCGGCATAGAGTATGCTTATCATGGTCTATCGCCAACTGATAAAGTCAATCATATCAAAGAGCTACAAAAAGACGGACATACCGTGCTGATGGTGGGAGACGGCATCAATGACGCCCCTGTACTCGGCGCATCCAACGTATCAGTGGCGATGGCAGGAGCGAGCGATTTGGCTCAGGTGTCGGCAGATGGCGTGCTACTTGGTGGTAAACTATCCGTCATTAATAACGCCATCAATCTGTCGGTCAAAACTCGCCACATCATCCGCCAAAATCTGCGGTGGGCGTTGGTGTATAACACGCTTATCCTAGTGCCAGCAGGTATGGGCTATGTACCGCCTTGGCTTGCCGCCATTGGCATGAGTTTGTCTAGCCTTTTTGTCGTGGCAAATGCCATGCGGATAAAGCGAAGTTGAACCGAAGTTAAATAAGTTAAGCTAAACCAAACCAACAAAAACAAGCCCAACCTTGGTGTAGATTGGGCTTGTTTGATGGGATATCAATTAGATTTTGTTTTGAACCTTTTGGGCACCGTCAGTCACGGCTTCACCAGTTCTTGATACGTCTTTACCAAAACCTTTGATGGTGTTGCAACCAGTTAGTACGAACATGCTAGCTAGGGCAACAACAAGTAGCTTTTTCATAAGATAACTCCTAGTTAAAAAAGTGAGAAAAACTCTCGAAACTTATCTTATCCAAATATTCATCATTTTACTGTAATAAAATGTAATCAAACCTTGCAAAAAGTGGTTTGTTTTTAAATTTTGGATTGTCCAAATAAAGAACATGCACATTTTAATCAATCATTTATAAACAATTCGGCGGTTTGGGCAGTCCTGCCAAGCGATTGACATGGCGTGCGACCAATCCTGTGTTAAAGAGCTGTTGGAGTTTGGCGTTGTCAATCTCATCATCGGGCAGGGCGATGGATAGATGTTTGATGAGTGGGCGAGTGGCAGGGCTGTGATGATATTTGTCAAAAAATGCCCGAACCTGTGCCAGTATGCGATAATGTACGTCCGTTAGCTGTACATTCAAGGTATCGGCAAGGTGTTGGGCGATGACAGGTGTCCAAAGCGTGTGATCGGTCAAATGCCCATCAGCGTCCAAGGTTAGCTCATTAGGCAGGGGAGTTGTGGTGTCGGTCATGGTCATGGGGCGGGTTTGGGGCTGGTAGGATTGGTTAAGATTAAAATTCAAGTACGCTGTCAAATAACGCACGTTTATCATAGAACACGCACCGCTCATCAGCTAGGGCGTGCCGAATGTCATCATCAAATCGTGCCATCTGCTCATCAGTAAAGCCGTGCCATGCCTTTTCTATGTCGTACAAATCAAGCGACTGTATCATGCCATAGATACGACTGTCAGGGTCGCCAAGCAGTAGGTGGGTGGGCGTGTCAAGAAATAGCGTGATATCATGGTCAAAGGTCGCCAGTACAAAGGCAAGGGCGAGTGCTTCATAAGCGATGAGTTCGTTGTCGCTAGCAAGTTTGATTAGGATATTCATGGTTAAAACTGCACCAGTTGGGTGTCATCATCGATGTGTAGTGCCAGCTCGGAGAGTCCGACCAAGCGAAAAGGGGGCAGAATGTTCTCACCGTCCAAGCCATGACGACTGGCGTTATCGGCGTCGCTAATGCCCCGTGCCAAAGCGGTGCTGACACAGACGGGCAAATCAAGATGATACCGCTCGGCAAGGGCGACCCACAGGCGAGCGACATCAGGCACGTCTGCACTTTGCCACGCTAGGCGATTGGCGGTGTATGCTCCGTCACTGTAGAAAAACACTGAGACACGCTCGCCACTGTCTAGTAGCGTGGTGGCGGTCGTTAGGGCTTCTTTGCCTTGGCGGTCGTGGGGGCTTTTGGTGATGAGTAGTAGGGTGTGTGCCATGATGATGATGGGTTGTTTTTTGGATATTATAGCGTAAATTTTTAAATTTGGTGTAAAATAAGCAAAAATCATCAATTAATCAATCCCAAATCAACAAATCGAGCGAGTTGCCATGTCTGATTTTTGCCCCAGTGATAGCGAGCTTGCCACGCTTGCCCTTGCCAGCCCTTTTGCCTTTGGCATTTATCAAAAACAGCCGTCACAGGTCGGTGCGTTTTTGGGTCGATTTGGTTTGACGCATTCCCTTGACCGTGCGGTGTTTGATGGACTAATCAGAGAGTTTGTGATGATTTGTGCAGGCATAAGCGGTGCAGAAGATGACATAAAAGAGAATAATGTAAAAGGAGATGATGCAAAAGATGGTATAAATAAGGATGATAAAAAAGGGAATGATAAAAAAGACGATATGAGATATGCCGATGTGCAATATGATGAGATTGATGAATCGGCAGTCATGCAAGCGATGCGAGAACTTAGAGCCATGCTAATGGTCAAATGGATATGGCAAGATGCGTTAGGGGTCATCAGCTTAGAGAGACTCACCACGGAGCTGTCGGACTTTGCCGATGCGTGCGTGTGCTTTGCCAAGGACTATGCATGGCACAAGACAGCAGAGCGGTACGGTACACCCATGACCAGTAGCGTGCAGTTGGCACAGACAGGCATGGGAGGCGTGGGCAAAAAAAGCCCCAAAATCATGCCTGATGAATTTGCCGTCATCGCCATGGGCAAGCTCGGGGCAAGAGAGCTGAATTTATCAAGCGACATTGACCTGATTTTTGTACATCTAGGGGCGGGCGATACTGACATCAGCGAGCAGGGCAAAAAGAGCGTGGAGAATCAGAAGTTCATGACCACGCTCGGGCGAATGCTCATCCGCTTGCTTAACGACCACAGCGAGCATGGCTTTGTGTTTCGGGTGGACATGCGACTGCGTCCGTGGGGCGATGGCAGTCCGCTCATCATGAGCCTGTCAGCGTTAGAGAAGTATTTTAATCAGCATGGACGGACGTGGGAGCGGTTTGCGTGGTTAAAGGCGAGAGTGGTCAATCCCGTGTCCACGCCCTTTGCTGATGAGCTGTCGGCAGTGATGAAAAATTTCGTGTATCGTTATTATATCGATTATACCGCCTTTTCGGCACTGCGTGAGATGAAAACGCTTATCATGGCACAGCAAGCCCAACGCCAAGACACCGATAATGTCAAACTGGGCGTGGGCGGTATTCGGGATATTGAGTTCATCGCACAGGCATTCTTGCTCATCTATGGCGGTCATCATTTGGCACTGGGCGAGCGGTCGGCTTGTCTGGATGTGCTGTCTATGTTGGGTGAGCTTGATTATCTAGATGATGATGAATGCACCAAGCTCATGGATGCTTATCGCTTTTTACGGCGATTAGAACATGCCATCCAAGCCCGTCATGATGAGCAGACCCAGAGACTGCCGATGGGCGATGAGCTGGTGGCGATTGCACAGGTGCTAGGCTTTGAGAGTGTGGTGGATTTTCAAGCGGTGCTTGCCCGTCATCGGCAAAATGTCTTTTCCCCCTTTAACCGCATGGTCACCGACCGCCAAAGCCCCACGCAGTCACTGGGCGAAACGGCAGAGATGGAGCAGGTGTTGCAGGGACTGCTCAGTGCTGATGGCTTGCATTTGTTAGATGAGTTTTGGCAGTCCAAGCTGGTCACCAGTTTAGAGCCTGATGCCAAGGCACGCCTTGATGGGGCGTATCCGATTTTGCTACATGCACTCTGTCATCATGCCAAGAGCGATGGGGCGGAGCGTGCTGATAATGCGGTGCCACGCCTTATCACGCTGTTGGAGTCCATCTGTCGTCGCTCGATATATCTGGTGATGATAGCAGAGAACCCGAATGCGACCATGGGGCTCATTCCCATGCTCTCAGCAAGTCCATGGATAGCACGAGAGCTTGCCTTGCACCCCATGCTCCTTGATGACTTTTTGCAACAGCGTTATTTGCATCTGCCCGACAAAGCAGAGCTAACCAACATCCTAAGGCAACAGCTACTTCGGGTACTGCCCTTTGATGATGAGCAGTATCTGACTGCCATTCGCACCTTTAAAAAGTCACAGGTGCTGGCCGTGGCAACCGCTGACATTCTAGGCTTACGCCACATCATGAAAGTCTCGGACAGCCTGACCTTTATCGCCGAAGTTGTGCTGTCATCGGCACTTAGCAGGGCTTATGATGAGCTGGTCGCCAAACACGGTCATCCCGTGCGTGCCAATGGCATGCCCACCGATGAGACGGCATGCGGTTTTGCGGTCATTGGTTATGGCAAATTGGGCGGGATTGAGATGTCTTATGCGTCAGATTTGGACGTGGTGTTTTTGCATGACATTGACGAAAAAGCCGATACCGTGGGCGACAATGTCAAGGTGATTAGTGGCATGAAGTTCGCCTCTCGCCTTGTCCAAAAGGTCATCACTTATCTGACCACGCAGACCCGTGATGGGCGTGTCTATGAGCTGGACATGCGTCTTCGACCATCGGGCAACGCAGGCGTGATGGTCGTGTCGGTGCAGGGCTTTGATGGCTATCAGCGTGATAAGGCGTGGGCGTGGGAACATCAGGCACTGGTACGGGCTAGGGGCATTGCAGGCGACAAGGCGGTGCTGAATGCCTTTGATGCCACTCGCCATCAGGTGCTGACCGCTTACCGAGAGTCCGAGCAGGTATGCCAAGACGTGCTGTCCATGCGTCAAAAGATGAAAGAACATCTTGGCACCAAATCATCAAATCAGCCCAACAACCACGGACTGGTTCAGCCTTTTCACATTAAGCAGGACTTTGGTGGGTTGATTGACATTGAGTTTTTGGCTCAGTTTATGGTGCTTGCCCACGCCCATGCTCACCCGAGCCTTGCCATCTGGTCGGACAACGTGCGTATCTTTGAAGAAGTGGCAAAGACAGGACTGTGGTCTGATGACTGGTGCGACAGGCTCACGCAGGCGTATTTGGCACTGAGAAAAACCACGCACGAGCTGGCACTGTCCGAAAAACAGGTCGTGGTCGATGATGATAACTGGCAAGCGATTCGGGCATTTGTGTGTGGCGTGTGGGGCGAAGTGATTGGCGAATAAAAAACTTGACAAAACAAAACCTTCGCCGATAATCTTTTGAAAATTGA
>NZ_MUXV01000025.1:11617-55968 GCF_002014975.1 Moraxella bovis | reverse complement strand
AAAATTGAAAATTGAAAATCCCTTGAAATTGATTTATCACACCCCCATTTAATTTAAAATTTTAATAAAATCATAAAGTTATACTCCGATACCAGAACAGTTTATCAAGTTTTATTTTATCAAGGATTATCATCATACGCCATGACCATCAATTTTGATCGTATCCAAGGCAAGCTCAACATCCTAGCTGACGCCGCCAAATATGACGTCTCTTGCTCATCATCAGGCTCAAACCGCAAAAACCAAGGGGGTTCTCTTGGCAATTCGTCCACATCGGGCATTTGCCACAGTTTTACCGAAGATGGGCGGTGCGTGAGCCTACTCAAAATCCTATTTACCAACCACTGCATTTATGATTGTAGTTACTGCACGTCAAGACGTAGCCATGACACGCCCCGAGCCGCCTTTACGGTCGAAGAAGTGGTGGATTTGACCATGCAATTTTATCGGCGAAACTACATCGAAGGGCTGTTTTTGAGCTCAGGCATATTCAAAAGTGCCGACTATACAATGGAGCGACTCGTTGAAGTGGCACGGCGACTGCGTGAAGAAGAACGCTTTGGCGGTTATATCCATCTAAAAACCATACCAGGGGCATCGCCTGAGCTTTTACGCCAAGCAGGTCTGTATGCTGACCGCCTAAGTGCCAATATCGAGATTCCGACCATCTCAGGGCTAAAACTGCTCGCCCCCGAAAAAACCCACGACCAACTAAAAGCCCCCATGCAAACGGTCAAAGATGAGATTGTGGTATTCAAAGACAGCAAAAAGCACCACAAAAAAGTCCCTAAATTTGTCCCCGCAGGACAGACCAGCCAAATGATAGTGGGAGCAACGGGCGAGACGGATTTGCAAGTGGTGAGTCTTGCCAGTCATTTTTATCAAAAATACGACCTAAGGCGGGTGTATTATTCAGGCTATGTGCCTGTTTTGGCGGACAAAAATCTGCCTGCTCTCTCCACGCCTGTGCCGATGGTGCGTGAAAACCGCCTGTATCAAGCCGATTGGCTCATGCGGTTTTATGGTTTTTTAGCTCATGAGATTGTCACCCCTGACGAGCCTTTTTTGGACTTAGAGTGCGACCCCAAATTGGCGTGGGCGATACGCCACCGTGAGTTTTTCCCCGTGCATATCCAAACCGCTCCCTATGAGATGATACTTCGCATACCCGGTATTGGGGTTAAGACCGCCAAAAAAATCATCAAAGCAAGACAGTTTCGCACGCTGACTTTGGAGCATATCCAAAAGATGGGGGCGGCGGTCAATCGTGCCAAGTATTTTATGGCGTTGTCGGGCAAAAATGAACATTTGGCACATTTGACCAAGGATAATTTTAGGCAATATCTTATCGGACAAACCCAAACCAAATTCAAAGACGAGCGAACAGGACAGCTTGCTTTGTTTTAAGGTTTTATTAATACGCCCCAAGATGTTTTTTGTGATATTGGCGTGCATAATGTTACCCACTGTAATATGCTTATTTTGATGAATTGGAAAATAATTTGGATTTATTAACCATTGATGATAACATTACCCTAACCCATGACAGTGGTTTTGATGGCTGGCTGACGGCGGTATTTGTCTGTTATAAGCAAAAGTGCACAGATAGGGCGACATTGGTGTGCCGTCATGAGTACATACCAAAGTTTTTTGACACGGTCGTGGATGTAACAACCAACCCCGCCAAAGCCGAACGGGTGCTGACCAAGCTGACCCAAACGCTTGGTAAAGATGGTATAAGACAGCTCATGTGGGCGTACTTATCCGAGCTTGACTATATCCCAAACGTGCTTTTTGGTGTGGTCAAATACGCCCTAGCCAATCCCACAAAAAATATTCTAAAAGACCACGCCCATCCCGATGTTATGGCTCTAAACCAAACGGTCAAATCAGTGGGGCGAGAGCGACACCGTATGAAAGCCTTTGTCCGCTTTGAGCATACCACAGACGGGGTGTATTTTGCCAAAATCAACCCTGATTTTAATGTTTTGCCACTCATCACCAATCACTTTAAGGCACGCTATCAAGACCAAGATTTTGCCATTTATGACATCAAGCGGGGCTATGGCATTTTGTCAAGGCAGGGCGATACAGATGTGCAGATGATTGTTGGGATTGATGATGATGTATTGACAGACAGTCGCTCGGTATGGAGTGATGATGAGGCTCGTTATCAGCGATTTTGGCAGGGATATTTTGCCAATGTAACCATCAAAGAGCGTATCAATCCCAAGCTACATAAGCAGTATCTGCCCGTTCGTTATTGGCGATATTTGTCTGAAAAGCAGGTGCGTGGCGATGAAGAGTTTTTGAAGAAAAAACGTTGATATTTCCTTCTTTGTCAATGGGCATGATTATTAGAATATGATTTGAAAAGCTGTTACACCCAACCAACTTAATATTTACCACGGGTTTGTAGGGGTGTGCTGAGCACACCCTTTTGATGACATTACTGTGCCTACATCCACAAATCATTGTGTTTGTAGTAATTTTAAAATTTATTGGGTATATATTTTGGATTCTTATCTTATGGAGTGTTTGATTTTCACTCACAAAAAAGGCTTAACTCAAAATATGAGCTAAGCCTTTGATTTTTGTAAATGGTGGAGATGGCGACCACTGATTATTTTACATAAATCATTGATTTTTATAGATATTTTTATAAATCATCTGATTTTGTGTGGGTTCTGTGTGTGGTTGCCATCAATCACTAAACTATATGCCTGCTATTATAGCAAGTAAAACGGAGATTGACAAATATTTCAAGCCTCATTCTTACTTACCTTGCCATCGCTGGCAAGCACAGGCAACGCAAAACGACTGGTATTGGGCAGGCTTTGCGTACCGCACCAGCGGTAGCCCAGCACACGAGACACCGCAAAGGGCTTGATATTAACCGCATCTGCTTGATTGCCACCCAATACCATCAGATTTCCCGATCGATCTCGACCCACGACAAATCCCACATGACCGCTTGCCCCTTTCGGGTTGCCACGCCAAAACACCACCACACAGCCGTAGGCAGGGTTGTTGAGCTTTGTGCCAGCATTTAACCAACTTCTTGCCATCGCAAAACCGTTTGGGATATGCTGACCCAGTCCAGATTTCGCCAGCACGCCACCAACAAAACCACCGCACCATGCTGTTTCATCATTTTTAAACACCGTAGGCACAGCTTGGTTTTTTGCTTTGAATGCACTTGCCCAAAGCTCTAATACGATGGGATTGTGCTTAACGCCTTTGATTTCTTTTTGCCCGATGTAGTTTCGTGCAGTTTTGATCCAGCTTAATTCATTTTGCATGGTTTGCTCCAAATAAAAGCCCCATTCGGGGCGGTTAAAAAAAAATAACAAGATTATTTAATCAATGCTTTAACAATGTTTTTAATCTCAGTCACAATCTCCGACAATGTCTTATCAGAAGTGGTTAATTGCCAAGAGCGGTAAACCGTTCCAAAAACAAGCATGCCGAATGATGAAAAAATCAAATAAAATAACGCCTGTGCATAGTAGTTGAGATGTTCAAAGTCAAAATAGTCAATGGTAAATTCCCCCATAAAAAGCCCCAAACCGATCGCACAAGTGATTTTGATGATGATTTTTAAGTTTAGGGTTAGATTGGCGTTATCGTCTTTATCAAGATTAATGTCGCCACTTAATACAAGACTGATTAAGCCTCCAACAATCAAGGCAAATAGTTTGGTTAAAAAAGGTATGGCTTTTGTTAAGGTTTCGGGCATTGGTAGTCTCCTAGTAGCTACATAATAAGAATCTTCTGTACATAGAGTTCTGGAAATCGGACACTAGTCTATGTACAATTGGGTTTTCGATGTTGTATTTTGGGTTCGCCCTTATTAGCACGGATAGCATCTCCCCGTGCCCATGTGTTTTCGTAGCCATCCACAACAAAGGAGAATGACTTCTGTCGAGTATCATTCTTATGGGCGGGTAGTAGTACTCAAATAGTAAACGCAGGGGGATAAAACTTTGGCATATCACGAATGACCTGTAACTATCCGCATTCGTGTGAATATCCATAGGAAAGTTGACGGTGGGTAAATCCGAGTCATATACGACTTCCCCTTTGCTATTGAATATCTCCAAACCCAATCCCGATTGTCGAATGGGAGGGTTTATGTCAAAAAACAAAGCCTTAAAGGGTTCTTTTTTCATTACTTCAAACATAAATGATATATGGTTCATGCTCTTAGCGTAGGCATATTGTGGATAGTGTTTGATGAATGTTGCTCGATGTACACATAGGAACACTCTGGCAAACCTTTGACCATTTTTTCTATATGAAATCTGTGCATACCCCACACCATATTTGAAACTAATTCCAACCAAGGGGTACTTAATATACTCTGGGATGGGAATATCGATGACCACACCCCCATCGGTATCCGACCCCAGATAGAATCCCGTATGGAAAAACGCATCGTCATTCGCCTTGTCGGGTGGCGATATGGCGTGCTCGTGTACCAATCCGACATTCACTGCATTTTCATCAATCAACACGCCAAAATCACTAACGACTTGAAACATTAAACTCTCCCACCAAAAAAGATTCAGTAAATTTTTCCAGTTGCATCATCATCGCTTCTGGGCGGTCGGTAATTAGTAATTCGTTTGGATATTTGTCCAAATCCACAAAAGCCGATGCAAAAATGACAAATCTTCTGTTCCCGTCATTTTCTTGTCTGAATTTCCCCAGTTCTTTCTCGCCATATAAAACTTTTGTGATACGCAGAACTGATTTATCCATACCAAGCAACTTTCGCCCATTGGCATCATAAACTTCTAAACCGACTGGCATAAATTCACTCCAATAAAAAGCCGTCCAAATCGGACGGCGGTTGTTACCATAAACCAAGACGCACTCTCAGCACATTATTTTCATCATAAACCATCAGCAAGCTGTCCTTAATTTCAAGCCTTGCCCCTGTCTCGGCGGATTTAAAATGTCCGATTTTGGCAGACAATGCTGATAAATTGCCAATACTTGCCTTGTCAATATGAGCCAGTTTAATACTAGCATTGGCAATACTCGCACTATTAAGCCACGCCCCCGCAGGATAGCTCACGCCATCGATGGTGGTGGTGCGGGTCGCAAACACAAACGGCTTTTTGGCGGTGGTTGTCGCTCCAAAATAAATCTGGTCGGCATTGATGCCAAAACGAGAAGTAACACGACCATTTTGCAACTCACTCATCAGACCATAACCACTGATAAAGCCATTATTGTCTACCGTCACAGCTTTGATCGCACGCACGCCATTAACCGACTGCTCCACATTACGGATACTTGTGGTTTGACCGTTTAGCGTGGTTTGCAACTGGTTGACCTTATTGGCTTCTGCGGTAATTCTGCCGTCCACTTGTGTGACACGGGTACTTAGGTCGTTTAAGGCGGTGGCGTTTGCCTTGTTGTTGATATCGGCTTGCAAGTCTTCGGGGGCGGGTGTCCAGTCTGTTGCCACATTACCCTTTTCTAACTTGATGCGGTCAATACGGTTTTGACTGGTGGCAGAGTTTGGGTAAAAATAGACATTCAAATGTGTATCATTAGGTGTGCGGGGTGTACTACCGTTCATCGGCAATCGCCACCGCCCCTTGCCTTGATACACGCCATCAGCGATTTTGGCAAGTTTGAACAATTCAGTATAGCCTTGCGTGTTATACACGCCAATGCCCGTGCGGTCTGCTCCCATGTCGCCCCACAGCGTTACCACTACTTCGTCGCCCACGCTCGGAGCATTGGTCAACTCAAAACGGTGCATATAGTTGGCATTGGCAACACTTGGATTGCTGTTTTTAAGTAAGTTACGCCCGCCCACCGCCAATCCATCAAACCGTGCATTTAACTCGGTTCGAGCCGTTGCCACTGCATTTTGGGCGTTGGTTGCCGTATTTTGGGCGGTAGTAATCCGCCCGCTTAGTTGGTTGTCCGCATTTCTATAAGCAGTATCAAGGTTTGCGATACGCTCGGCAGTCGCTGTATCTTTTGTTGCTTGAGCCTGCTTAAATTCATTAAGGCTCGCTGTCGTTGCTTTGGTGTCCAATTCTTTGCCCGTTGCAGTTTTTTCCCAGTCACGCCACGCCCCATTATAAACACGGGTGTAAACAAGACTTGCATTATTGTCCGCCCACGCTGTTTGCGTGATACGATCATTGCGGGCTTTTTCTACCACCACATAAGCCCATTGAGCAAACGGGGCGTTGGGGTTGCTCCCTGCACGGATAAAATACTTGCCCGTTTCGGTCAGTGTATTTAAATCAGTGGCGGCAGTTAATTCCGTCCACTTGGTGCGGTTGTCAAGAGCGGTATAGTTGGCGTTTAGGGTGTCTACCCTTTGAGCCATCGCACGATCTTTGTCGCCGATAGACTGCTCCAACTGCCCCAGTTTTGCAGTGGTTTGGCTGTCTGCCGATTTATAAGCCGTATCAATAGCACTAATGCGTTGCCCTAATGCCGTATCAGCATCCGCCCGTGCTTTCTGTTCTGCTGTGATTGCAGAGTTAGCGGTGTTAGCACGGGTCAACGCATTATTTGCCGTGTTTTGGGCGTTGTCTGCTTTGGTGGTTGCTGTGTCCGCTTTGCCGTTTGCGGTGTTGGCGGTTTGTTGGGCGGTGGACACATTGGCGGTTAATTGGCTGATTTGTGTGGCGGTAGCGGTGTCTTTATCGCTCAATGTTTTAAGCTGATTGGCAACGCTTGCTTTATTGCCGTTGTAGTCTGTTTGTAGGGTGTCAATGCGTTGCCCTAATGCTGTATCTGCACTCGTGCGGGCGGTGGTTTCGCTTGCCAAATTTGCCGTAAGTGTGCGGTCAGCCGATTTATACGCTGTGTCCATTGCCGTAATTTGCTGACTTAAAGCGGTATCAGCATTGGTTAGGGTTTGGCGTAGGGTTTCAAGGTTTGCCCCCACATCGCTTGCCAGTCCCGCCACCTGCATTTGCCACACATTATTGTCGGTGCGTGTCCAATAACTTGAAATTCGCACAAAACTGGCATTTTCGCTGTCAAAAGTCGCATAATCCCCACCCCTTGCGATGATTTGCCCTTTGATAAAGGTTTTGTCTGCGTCATACCACATTACCCGCAGATTGCCAAAGTTACCTTCAAATGAGCGTATTTCATACACGGTATTTGTTTTGACGGCAATAAAATCGCTGGCACGGTGCGACCCCCAAGCGGTCAGTTGCCCGCCATTGTTTTCGTCCAAAAAGTGTCCGTTTGTGGCAGTGCTTACTTTAAACAAATTGCCATTATCAAAGCGTGCCGATAACCGTTCAATGCTCGTAGCTTGCCCATTTTGCGTTTGCTTAATCGCCGTAATCTCGCTATTTGCCGTATCGGTAGCCGTTTTTAACTGGCTATATTTTTGACTTAAATCCCCAGTCGTTACTCCAAGCTCACGGATAGATGATGTATGTCCGTTCGTGGTTTGGGTCAGATTGGCGATTTCTTGCGTTTTAGTGTTGTTTGCCGTTTGTAGGACAGTGATGTCACGGATTGCCGTATTAATGCGATTGCGTTCCGTTGTGATATTGCCCACCGCAGTTTGTAGGGTATTTTTGGCGGTGTTTAGCTCGTTTTGTGTGTTAGCAAGCTGGCTGTTGAGCGTGGATAAATTGCCATTTACTGCATTGACCGCATTTTCCAATGTGCTGATTTTGCCAATCGGTGTCCGCAAAGTCTGATCCAGATGGCTTTGGTTGATTTGCCCTGAGATGATGTCCAGCACCTTGTCGGCTCGTGCTTCGGTCGTGCCAGAAGTCCATGCCGTCCAGTCCGAAGTGTTGCCCAGCTTATCCACAATTCTCGCTCGGTAGTATTGGGTTAAATTGCCTTGTAAGCCTGTAATTTCGTGCTTGTTCGTTGGATAAGCAAAAGTACCAAGTGCGGTGATGTTTGTGCGACCGTCAGGCGATACTTGGATTTCTGTGAAGTTGGTATCGTCGCTACCTGCGGCAAAGCCCCAAACCAAATTCATGCCAAATAGCACACCAGTTGCACGGATAAACGCAGGGCGGTTTGGTTTACCGACTTTACCCTGTATCTCGGTCAGATTAGAATGAGTGGCAAGGCTTGCCTGTCCAAAGGCAGAAATAGCCGTTACTCGGGCTTCGTATTGCCCTGCATAGACTCCAGTGATTTCAATGCTGTTTGTGCCTGTTGGCGGCAGGCTTTGCCAGTTGCCATTGTCTTTTCGCCACTCCACGGCATATTTGACTGCACCAGCCACTTGTTCCCAGCCGATGACAAGGGTGGTAATGCTCACGCCTTGATTGACTGTGTGATAGCTTGACAGATTGACCGACTTTGTGGGGGCTTGCACGGTCGGATTGATGACGCTAATCGGACGCTCGTCAATGTACGCACCGTGGTCGATGGCATCATATTTGGCAGGGTTATACTGCACCGCCGTAATTGTAAACTGATGGTTTTCATCAGCCGTGACTGACAATACACGAAATTTCATCGTTGCTAAATCAGCACTATCCAGCACCCAGACATTTTCCATGCTGATGTCGCCAAAGGCTTTGGTAACAGTAACTTTGTCGCCATTGACCGAGCGGATTTGCTGTCTTTGGCTTGTGCCATCATCGCCATTAATGACAAGGGTATCGCCAGTTTTGGCGGTGATGGTGCGGTCAAGTGTGATGATGGTTTTGGCTTTATTGATGGCAAGCACACGACCGCCCGTGGCACGCCCTGCAAACAGCTCATCACTGATTTCAATCACTTTGGCAGGGGCAGGGATAAGCCCATCAAGCCCAACTTTGAAAGTTACCATTCGTGTTTCAAGTTGCTCAGATTTTAACGCCCACAATCCTGCACGCTGGGCTTGCCCACGAGAAGTACAGCCCCACGCAGCGATGTCCGCCACACGCACGCCAAACTTAGCAATCGCTGCTTCATCTCGGACATATTCGTATTCGGTTTTAAAATGGTTGGCAGGATTATCCCACGCTACCTTTGCCACGGTACGGCGGTCACGAGAGCGTGTGCCTGTATATTCAAACACGCCATCAATGACATTGGCACGACTGAATGAATAAATGCTGTCTTGTGGAATGTCCGCATCCAGCACAATGCTGTTACCGTCCCAGTAGGAAATTGCCCGAAATACGCCCGCAAGTCTGGAAAGTAGCTCAAACGCACCGTCCGCCGACTGGATATAGACATTGACGGTAAAGCGTGGCTCTTGTCCGCCCATGCCATCATCAACCATTTCATCACAGTATTGGGCGAGACGATACAGTGACCATTTATCAATCATGCTTTGGGTCAGACGACCACCCAGCCCATAGCGTTCGGCGGTGCATAGGTCATAATAGACCCACGCTGGATTGTTACTGTACGCCATCTTAAATTGTCCGTCCCACATACCTGTATAGGTGCGAGCCACAGGGTCGTAGTTCGTTGGTACTTTGATAATCAAGCCCTTGCAACGAACCGACATTTTGGCGACATTGCTAAAACTCTCGGCATCGTATCTTAGCCCCATCACGGCGGTGTTAGGATAACGAAGTTTTAAATCAATCACTTCGCTGATGGCAGCGATGTACATTTTATCACTGATAAATTCAGAAGTGCTGTTCGGTGTGATACGGCGAACACGCAGCTGCCAGCCTGTTTGTGCTTTTGGTAGGTCAATACGATGGCTACGCTCGTAAGCGTCCGATGTTTTGGCATTGATGGATGTATTTAGGGCTTCCACCCAGCCGCCGTTGTCGGTTTTGACATCGATGGCATAATCAATCTTTACGCCTGACACATCGCCATTTTCACGGTTTTGCTGACGCAACGCTCCCCATTTTAGACGCACACGCAGAGCATCAAGGTCAAGATTATTAAAGGCTTTAACAAAGGGTGTGCCGTGTTTTAGCTCGACATTAACCGCTGTTTCGCTTGCCACATCTGGAAAACCGTCAATGTACTCTTGGTCGTTCGTGCCTGTGCGAAAATCCACTTTGACATTGGGAAAATTAAACTCGCCATTGTCATTTTGTAAGGGCGTGTCTTCCAAATAGACGGATTTATAGCCATTTGCCAAACCTGCAATCTCGCCTTCGCCCAAGCCATACATGATACTGATAAAAGTTTTGGACTGAGCAGAGTCAGGGGCGATGACAGGCTGTCTTTGTTTGCCACCGCCTTTTTTAGCACCGTGGATGTTCATTTTTTGTCCTTGTTGTCTGTCAAAGTGTGTCAAATTGGGTTGTGCTGTTGGTTACATCATGTCTTCTGGTAGCTGGCTGGTTGACAGGATAAATCCGCCGATTTCTCGCTCGCCGTAGAGAATAGGGACAGGATTGCCTTGTGCCACAGTCGTAACCGCACCACCAAAGCCTTTGTTTGCCTTGTTGCCATCTTGGTTGTTATCCTGAGTATCCACTTTTGGCATAAGCATCTGAGAAATGCCGCCCACCATCATACCAATACCTGCACCGATTAACGCTGCTCCAACAGGAGCAAAGCCCATGCCTGTCGCCACGATACCAGCGACCACCATGACCGCTCCAAGGACGGTTTCTAAAATACCTGCTTTTTTTGAGCCTTCCACAACAGGCACGACACGAATCACTTTGGCGGTATGAGTCATCTCAAGCTCGCTCTCGCCCACATTTTGCTTATCATGAAACACGGCAAAGCGTAGCCCCTGCCTATGAGCGTTCATCATAAATTCTTCAAAGCCAGCCAACTGCACGCACAAGGCACGCATGGCTTCTTTTGTGCTACTCACTGCCAAGTTAAAAGATTTGCCGAATTTTTTGGCTAAAATGCCGTGTAAGATGATGGTTTTCATGGCTGAATTTTCCCCAATAAAAAACCGCCCACGATGAATCATGAGCGGCTAAAATCACTGTTTTTTTTTGATAACAAAAAAGCCAAATAATTCATACAATTTTTAACATTTTTGCAAAAAAGTGTATAAATTACTTGACTTTTAATGTAGTATTTACTATAATATGTTTATCAAGACAAGGTGCTGCAACACCAAGCCTTGATAGGTTATCCGCCACCGACCTTGTGAAGTGGTGGCGACCTTAGGAGATAAGACAATGAAAACGCTCTTCAAAGTTATCATCATTGTTATCCTGCTAATACTAAGCAACAACGCTTACTAACAGCAGGTAGCCTGTAAAGGCTGGGGCGGTGGGCAAGCACACCGCTTCACTCCTAAAACTTATGATTATCTTACCAATAATGTAAGGATTTGTCAAATGCCTAAAATTGTCAAAACCCCAAAAAGCCGTGCCGAAACTCAGCGTGAGAGTGATGAACGCCGTGGCGTAAAGGTGGCAAGCTATAAATTCCCCACAGAATTTATTGACGAGCTGACCGTTTTATCTGAAAAAACAGGACTTTCACGCTCTGCCATTATCATGCAAGCTGTCAAAGCGTGGGGGCAGACTTTATGAGCGAATGATGACGCACAACAAGCACCGTCCTATCCGCCCACCCCTTGCCATAAATCTCACGCACCGACTGCCGTCCGTAGGGGTGGTGCAGGATTAGAGTGTTGCCCACGCAAGGCGGTGTTGTTTCGCTTTTGAGTGTGTCATTGTTGCCGAGCCAAATCACAGCGTGGTTAATATGATGCGTGCGTCCGACACGGCAAAGTAGCACATCGCCGTATTGCAAATTATCTTTGTCCACTTCCACAAAGCCTGCTTTTTCAAAGTTCTGCTCATACAGTGGGGCATGATTGGGATCTTCCCACCAAGCGTCTGTGCGGTCAAAATCAGGCAATTCAATACCAAACTCACGGCGATAAAAATCACGGACGATGGCATAACAGTCCTGCACGCCATGAATGTAATTTCGCCCCAAAAGTGGCGGTCTATACCCAGACGGCTCATACACGCCAAAGGCAGGCTCATCACCATAATCTTGCTTGGACACCGCCACGATGACCCACGGCACACCGTGTAGTTCAATCTGTAATTTATCCAAATCGGACGGCAACACGCCGCCGTCAGGGTGGCTATGGACAATCGCCTGTATCTCGCCCATGCTTTCCGCTTTTGCAAAATCTTTGGGGCAAAGGATAAATTGCTCATTGTCATGAGCGGTGTTGGTGCAGGCAATGTATTTGTCATTCGCAATCACGCCACAGCACTCGGCAGGATAGCAGTCAAAGGCGTGGGCGATGATGTCGGATTTTAACGATTTAGTGAGTCTCATTTTATGTTCCTATCGCTATGAGCCAATCAAACTGCTGGCAGGACAACCGCCAAAGGGCAAGGGCTTATTTTTTCCAAATCGGCACACGCACGATTTCATACGCCCACCGCATTTGTCCATGATGGGGTTGTCGGTAGGGTTGTCGTGTTCATCAAACATGGCCACACCTGTATAACCGCATTCTTCGCCACGATACTTACCCACAACCGCCCAATGACAATAATTGGTAATCTCTCTGACTGGGATTTTTAAGCCCTCTAAATCAATGGGGTTGGACAGCTCAAAGGTAACGAGCTTTGCGTTTTCTGATGTTTTTTGTTCAACGAACCAAATTTGCTCTTTGCATTCATCGCTTGCCGTAGGGTTACCACCGTCAAAATTAACGGCATCTAGATATTTGGCAAGGGTGGTGATGACGGTAATTTTTGCCCCTGCAAAATCACTAAACTGCAAGCAATACGCCGACACCGCACCTTGTACCCCTGCGATGTTATTGGCAAGGGTCAGCGTGGGGGTGCTTGCCTTACCGTCCGACCGCATTTCAAGCCCTGTAACAGACAGGGCTTGTGGGTTGTACTCTTTGCCACGAAAGACAATATTGCCGTCATTCTTATCATGGTTGTGTCCATGAAAGCGTAAAATTCCCGCTCCCAGTTTGGTTGCGTCAAGCTCAAACAGCGTAACCAGACCATCTACCGAGAGCTTTTGAATGTCGCTATTAAAGGACATGGTTACTCCGCCAGCGTGTCAGTATTGACAGGTTCGGTTTCATCAGCACCAAAGGTCAGCTCAATGCCGAACTCATCATTACCAAAGGACAAATGGAACGTAGCGACAGTCAGACCAGCATACTCAAAAGATTTAAGCTGAGACTCTGCCCATGCCGTGATTTCGGCTTGTAGCTTGGAAATGCGGTTTTTACGCACGTTTTTTTCAGACGTGATAACTGCAAAATCTTGATATTCGGCATCATAGTCAATCTTGACGGTTTTGGTATCATCGCCACTCCACAATGAGCGTGCGTAGTTAAAGTTGGCGAGCGTGTTTAGCTCATGTACTGATAATGTTTTCATAGATTGCTCCATTAAAAAAGCCCTTGTAAATCAAGGGCTTTGGTTATGTCAACGAAACAGATTTCGCCAACATCGGTTAAAAAATTTGTTCAAATTTTAAGCTAATTTGCCAAAAATTACCTTTTCTTTGTGAAACTGGGTAATCTTGGCAAACGTACTTGGCGGTATTGCCATGTGGGTCAGTCCACAGAAACGGTATCACGCCTTTGTGTTCGTCAAGAAAATCTTCAATCGGCTTGATGACCGAGTCATAATCACCCGTCTTTGACCCCGTCCAGTCTTTGATTTTATTGTTGATACCGTGACTCACTCGCTGGGTATAACCGTCCCCAAACTGCGTTTTGGTTGCGTTATGACGAACATCGGCGGACGCTCCCATATTCATTTGCCATTTAAAGGTTTTTAGGCTCATCATATCCCCCTATCGGCGACCATTGACAAAGTTATAAATAGAACGACCCTGTCGCATTTCGCCATGAATGATAGCAAGCACACCAGTTTTTAAGGCTTGCCCCATTTGGTTTTGACTGTCATCTTTAACATCATGAGAACCATCTGCATTGATTGTGATGTGCTGATTGATGACAACGCCACCACCCACGTTTTGCAAACTATTTAATTTGTCATCTAGGGCTTTGGCGGTGTGGCGTGGTAGGACACGCTCGCCTTTTTCCAAATTCCAAGTACCGCTTTTGGGGACGGACATAATGCCGTCATGGGCTTGACCCACAGGCATGATTACCGACTTAATCGCACTGACAATTCTAGCCCCTTGTGCAGTGGCGGTAGCAATGCCTGCAAATTTCTCAGCAAGCGTAGTGCCTTGTGCAAAAGCATCAGAAATTGCTTTGTGCATATTAAGCAATGCTGTGCCAATCGCAAAGCCCTGTTGCATGGCAAACATGGCACGATACAGCCGAGACTGCTCACCCAATCCATCTTTGGTAATGCTAGCAAGACCGCTAAACATCGTCTCCCCATCGCCAAGCACCAACGCATTCATGGCAAGACTATGGGCTTTCTCAATCTTTAACCGTTCGTCCGCTCCCCATTGCTTAATATTGATACGCTCCTGCTCGGTCAGACGCTCGTTATCTAATAACGACTGCAACCCTGCATCCAAACTGGCGTATTGGCTTGCCGTCTTATCATTTAGCTCTTTGTAGGGGTTGGCAGGTGTGGTAAGTCCCACGCTTTGACTGATAAGCTGTTTGGCTCGTTCAATGTCAAGATTAGCCCCCATGACTTGATTGTGAGCGGTTAAGACATTGAGCTGTTCTTTGAGTGTGTCAAGGCGTTTTTGTTCATCGGTTTTTAGAGATTGGATTAGGTCGTTGTATTGCTTGGTAATAACGAGTCTTTTTTGGTCAGTCGCCAAAATATCCAAGCCTTCTTTGACTGCATTGTAATAATCAGTATAGCCATCTTTTAAAAGATAATTATATTTTTCAAGGGTTTGGATTTGCTGTTGCTCAATAATCACAAATTCTCTTGCTATGCCGTCAGGCACGGACAAGGCTTTTAATTCTCTGCCGATGTCATTGATTTGGTCTTGGGTGTCTTTCTCCCTGTTTTTCAAGTCAATGAATATTGCTGATTGCAACATTTCTCTTTTTGCTGTTTCGCTCGCAAGTGATAACTTATTGTATTCATCATTTAAGTCATAAAGCATTTCTAAGTATTTTGAGCCATGTGAATACATTAACTCTACTTCTCGTTTATTGGCTTCAAGAATTTTTCTTATCTCAAAATCAGCCAAATCTACATCCACTTTTTTTGCCCATTTTCTAAGCTCATCTTGCAGGGTTTCGCCAAGACCTTGGAACTTCCCATATTTAATCTCATATTCCAACTGGCTAAGTTCGGTTACAAAAGGCGTTTTCAAATCCCACAAAGTCTTGCCCCATGCACTCATTTGGTCTTCATAGGCTTTTTGCAGTGCTTTTGTCAAATCATCGGTAGCTTTGGTAGCTTGCTTGTTGGCATCTGCTAACTTTTTCGCTCCCTTACCTGCTTTTTCGCTGGCACTTGCTACATTATTTAAAGAAGTTCCCAAAGCCAAATTAGCACTACTTGCTTGTTTGGCTTTATCTTGCATTTGTTGATATGTGTCAACCCATTTATTTTCCAAATAATGTGAATTATAACTGGCAATATTTCCAGCACTACCAAAGTCAGGCGTGGCGTATGTGTAACGAGCAAAACTTTCCTTACCAATCATCGGAATGGATTTATCGCTAAATGCACCCAAAACAAAATTAGCCCCCTTTGACAAAGAATTAATTTCATCAATAATGCCGTGTACGATTTTTTCAAAAACGCTAATCGCAAAATTACCAATGCCTTTAAAAACATTAACAACTGATACGCCTAATGCTCTGATATTTTTGTTGGCACTATTGACAAACCACACCACCGTAGCACCGCCCAAATCAAAAGTACGAGCGATGATTTGCCCGACACCCACAAAGCCTTTGTGCGTGCCTGTAAAAAAACCGCCAAAGGCGGTTTGGGCAAAATTCGTGGCATTAGCCGAGCCACCTATAAGATTATCAAAGTAGTTAGCGGTTGCCGTCCATGCTGTCCCCAGTCCGTCCACAACACCGCCAACAAAGTCCATTGCCAACACACCTGCCACACTAAACGCATCGCCCAATGACTTAACCGCACCGCCCAGTCCTTCGGTGCGTGCGATGACCGCCCCAATGACGGCAGTCAAGGCAAGAATGGGGTGAGCGGTGATAATCCGCCCAAGCGATACAAATGCACTGCCTAGACCTGTAACCGCACGAGTGGCAAGAATGCCCACCCCCATTGCGGTGCGTTTGGCGGTGGTAACCCCTGCCAGGGCGAGCGTGTGTAGCCGTGCGGACGCTGTGGCAGTGTTAAAACTACCTGCCAAACCCACTAATGAGCGAGCATAAGCGGTCGTGGTTGCCATGGCGGTCTTGGTTAAGTCAATATAATGGGCTTTGGTCAAACGCAATAACATCATGCGAGTGGATAGCACATTGTAAGCGTTGATTTGTCCCTGCACGCTAAATGCATTGGCAATACTGGCTTTGGTGTTTGCCAAAGTCGCCCCCGTCAGTCCGACAAATGATGTAACAAGGGCGGAGTTTTTGGCGATGTTAGCAAGCCACACCGCCCCCATTGCCGTACCCACACCAACCAACGTGCGAAAGTTTTCGGCAACCCACAACGCCACACTCGCCAAATTTTGCGATAAAAGACTGTTCTGGTTCATAATATCGTCCACCAAAAAATCATATTGGCTTTTGATATTTTGAATGCCTTGTGCAAAGGTGGTCGGCATTTTGTTGATGGTTTCTTGCAGTTTATCATAACCACCAAGCACCGCGTCCATCATCACTTGACTGGTAATTTTACCGTCTTTTGCCATTTCTCGCAGTTCGCCACGAGACACCTTTAAGCTGTCGGTCAAAAGGTCAATGATGACAGGGGCTTGGGCGGATACTGAGTTGAACTCTTGCCCACGCAACGCCCCCATACTCATCGCCTGACCAAGCTGAACCAGTGCCGCCTCCTGTGCCTGTGCCGATCCACCGCCCACACTCATTGCCATGGTGATGTTGCGTGTAAAATCTAGGACTTGCCGTTGGCTTGCCCCTAGACTGTCCAACGCTCGCTTACTGGACGCATACAGGTCAGTAACGCCGTCAATCGTTGTCCAATAATCCGTACTAATTTTGCGTAAATCCTGCAAAACGGCATTATATTCTTCTGTGGTTTGGGTGTTAATTCGTACCTTGCTTGCCAAATCCTGCATACGGTCAGCCGTCTGCATGATATGCGAAATGCTCACCGCACTTCCCAAGCCAGCAAAAGCCATACCAAGATGACTGCCCACGAGCTTGCCGTAGTCCGCCACGCTCTTTAACTCTTTTTTGGTCTTGTCCGTTGCCTTTTTCATCTCACGCACATAATTGGCGGTGTTGGCGTGTAGCAAGATGTCTAAGCGTGATAAAACTTTTGCCATAGTGATTTCTTGTGAAATTTCCAATAAAAAACACCGCCAAAGGATTGACGGTGCGTAAATACAGTTATTGATTTTGATTAAATCATACCCTAAAATGGTCTAAATTTCAAGAGGATTTTGCCAAATGGATTAAGCAACTTTTTCCAAACGCTCCAATCCTTTGACTTGTGGCGTGTCTTGTTCACGCAGTTCGGTAATAAGTGCTTGTATTTTGTGCATTTTTTGACTGGTTAGCATTATTGTGTCTAGTGCCAACCCTGCAACAATCGCTTCATCGCCAGAGACATTTTCTATGAGCTGAAAAATAAGCCAATCCAGCTTTTTAATGCGGTTATTAACAAGACATACCAATTCATCAAGTTCATACAGTTCTTGTTTCATCTTACACCTCCACGCCATCAAAAGTTTCGCCTGTATAGCCAATGGCATTGACCGTCTTATAAGACAGGGCAAGCCGTGCATTGTCATCTAGGCGGTGCATCATCTTTTTGTGTGCGGTTGCTTCATTTTTCATAATGGACAGTACAGTCAAGGCGGTGGGCAAGCGTTCTAGGGTAATCCAATGGCTATTTTTGACCCCGCAATAATGCTCAATGGTCGCCTCAATCTGACTAAACGCCATTTGTTTGTCATAATAACAATCCGCCACTTGACGAATCAGGGGAACTAGGGCATCGTATACTTGTCGCATTTCTTTGATAACTTCTTGGCTGTCGGCGGCTGACATATGCGACTTAAAGGGCGTAATGGGAGCAAGTTCGGTTAGGGTCTGTGGGGTGATACAAACAGGAGCGGTCATCGCTCGCTCATTCACCGCCACACCTTTGTGCCAGTAGTCGTGTAGCACGGTAAAGCACTCTTCTTGATACTGCTCGACGATATGGCGAATGTCGCTACGCACTTTTTCGGGGTTAATGCTAAACAGCCAGCCGTTGAGTTTACGGACAGGAATACAAAGCATTTTTTGAGTGCCACCATTCGTAGGAGTGTTCATATGAACACACCCAAATTTTGGGGTGCGGTTGAGCTTTTCGGATTGGCGTTTCCAATCCAACCCCATATTTTCCACAATGGGACGGACAGCGACATAATGCTCGCCATCTTTTTCTAGGGTGATTAGGGTGTCGCCATTAAAATTGACAGTAGCGACCTTTTGTGATACATTAAACATAGGAATGCTTCCTTTGTTACGGTTGGTGTTCTAAATCCCTTGCGTTGATTGGTAGTCTGGCAAGGGATTTTTATTGCTTTAAAGTTCAGGCTATATTATAATAACCCTACTGGGGATATATGATACAACCCCACTAGGGTTAAGTCAAGTATTTTTTTAAAAAATTTTAAGGTGTGGACATATGACCACACCTTAACATAAGCAAGGTTATTGATATGGGTCAGCATTTAAACGTGGATTTCAAAATTCGCCTACCGCACGAACTTAAAGACAAACTTAATCAATCAGCAGAAAAACATAATCGCACCATGACGGCTGACATTGTGGCACGGCTTGAAACAACATTTAATACCATTGTCGAAAATGAGATATATGGTTATAATGACATGACAGAGCCAGCCATGACAGTTCATCTGCATAATATTGTCATTGGTCTTATGCAGTCTCAGTATAAGGATATTATTGTGCAAAAAAACCCTTTTAATGATACTTGGGTGTTAAGTTACCACGCCTTACGCTGTACAATTGATGAGAAATTCGCACAAGCATTGATACATAAGGGGTGCAGTACAATTTAATTTGATATTCTCAAATTTCTTTGTTTTTACCAGAATTTATGTTACAATACCACACAGAGCGTCCAGAACGCCAAAGCCCCCAAGTCTGTTGATTTGAGGGCTTGATGTTTTTTGGTATTATTCAAAATAAGTTACTTCTGCTTGACCCTCTGGGGTAAACAAACATTTTGCTTTAACTGGCAACTCTACCCCCAAAGAATTTTTTGCAGTAAACCCCACAGTAACGATAACATTACCGTGAGTTTTGGAGGTTCGTAGCGATGTATCCAAAACCTTAAAATCAACACTGTTAGGGTATTTTGCCCCATTTCTTACAAGCTCTCGGCATTGTTGCAGAGCCTGCTGTTCAGACATAGCCTTTTCGGATTGAGCTTTCAAAGGCTTGTCATTTTTTATGTCCTTATCAGAAACAAAAAAGCGTTCGCCATTTGCACAATCTACAAATACAACGATTTCCTTTTTAGGTGTGCTTTTTTCTTCGGATAAGCCCACATAATCAACGCTATCACACGCATTATCGGAGTTGGCTATTTTTTCTGCGGAGGCTCGTTCGTGAGCCTCTAACTTAGAAATCCAATCATTTCCCCATTGCTGATAAATTCTCGGGTAATTCTGTTTATCGTACTTGGTAAAAGCGTATTGAGATATGGGTTTGCTTTTTGCTATTGGTGTATCTGGTTGCTTGCCCTTGTCTTGAATGTTTGACACATCGCCACTTTGCATTTGTGCATTCTGATTGTTATTGGCAACTTGCTCACTCTCTGAACCGCACGCAACCAGTACAAAACAAGTCAAGCTAATCGTTAATAATTTTTTCATAAACAAGCCTTTGGATATAATACAACTGTATCATACCCAAAAACCTATCTTTTTTCAACCTATGGTAGAAAACATCGCTATCGTTCGCTCCATTTGGGCTTGTAGCTCCGCCTTTCTCTGCTCTAACTCATAGGCTTCTCGCTCATCGTCCGTCATCGGATTAGGGTCAATGAGGATATAATCAGACGGCTTACCCCCTGCCATCGCACAAGCAACCACCGCCGACTGTATGTCGCCACGATAACCGCCTATCGGGTCTAGGCGGTCATAGGCTTGCCACTCGGCAAACTCATGGGCGGTGAGCGTGCGTTCTAGCTCGCCCACCGTCTTTCCCAAATGCCCCGCCAATTTAAACAAAAAAAGCCGACTTTTGTCGGCTATGAGTTTTTTTCGTGTTCGCCTGTGTCAATATCCAAGCCGTTTAGCTTGTTAATCTCTTTGATGACTGACAACATCGCTTTAAAATTGATTTGGTTAATGCTATCTAGGTCATCAATGGTAAATAAACGATTGCCTTTTTCATCACACACGCCAAAGATAAAAGACAATGCCATATTATTGCCTTTTTCTTTTTCTAGGTGTTTGGCGATTTGTTCTTGTTCGCCCACGCTGATTTGACGGATATAAATATCGCCGTCAAATTCATCAATATTGATTTTCTTTGGCTCATTGATTGCTGATAAACCTGCCAATAGTGCGGTTGCTAATGTTGCTACTTTACTCATAATATATACCTTTTTAATTTAGTTACAATAAATAAAGCCATTTATCATTAAATGGCTTTATTTTGTGGGTTTGGGTTATTTAATTAACCTGCAACTTTGGTTACATCGCCTGTAATGGTAATTGTACCTGTTTTGCGGATTTTCTTTTTTTGGTCGCTGTTGTCGGTGGTTAGCTTTGAGATAATGCCTTTAAATTGGCGAGATTCGCCCGTGGCTACCACATACTTTAATTGCCAGTGCAACTCTTTACCGCTTTCAAACGATGTTTGCAGTAGCTGATGTGTGGTGTCTTTGGGGTCAAGGGCGTATTCAAATTCAATTTCACTCTCTTCCTTAAAATCAACAGGGGCTTTGACTGTACGGCGGTCATCTGTTGCGGTAACTTCGTCCAACACCTTTTCTTCGGACGGGTGGTCGCACTTGGACAAATGCTCTACCTTTTGATATTCGTTGCCGTCTGCTGAGACGTGGAGCGTAAAAAAGCTGTCCACGAGATTTTCTACTACTTTTGCCATGAGATTTCTCCTATTTGGCGGTTAAATTAAAATTCTAGGGTTTGCCAAAAACCATATTCAATAATGGCTCTAAATAATCCGCTTTCTTTGTCATGGACGTATTGCACGCCATGATAAATAGACGGTTTGATTTTATTTAATTCATTGATGACTTCATGAGATAGCTTTAAACAATCATCATAATATTTATGATAAACATCTATTTGCACATTTGCCCATTCGTGTCCTGTAATACCGTCCAAATCATTATCGGGTTCGGTGCTGATGATTTGATAAACGATATAAGGCGGATTATTGGGGCTTTTTTCTGGGATAAATAACGGATAACATTTATCATCAACCAAATGGGCTAAATGCGTATAAATAATTTGACTGGCATTCATTAAATTTTATCCAATTCATCTTTTAAAGTTTTGGCAAAAATATCAACGGCTTTTTGCACATTTTTATCAAAGGCAGGGCGTAAAAAAGGCACGGCAGGCATTTGACTTGTGCCATATTCCACAAAATGCCAGTAGTTCGGATATTCCTTTTGTTTTGTGCCTTTGCCCACATAAATACCCATTGCCACGCCATGACCACCAAGCTCGCCCATTTCACGTTTGGGGACTTTGCGTTTTCGGATAGCCGAACGCAAAAGTCCACGCTGAACCAGTACTTTACGACCACCTTTAACGGTCATCATGTGCGGTTCTGGAGCGACAGACGCATAAAATTTAGCGTCTTTTCGTATGGGGTTTAGGGCTTGATTTAGGGCTTTGGATAGGGCTTTGTCTTTCATTTTGTCATCAAGTGTGGCTATGACTTCGTCCAGCCTATCCAAGCCCTGAACTTCAATTTTGCCTATCATTGCTGACCGCCTTTAACGCCAAAGTCAAATATTCCTTACCACTCCCATTATCCGCCAAAGGCTCGCCCACGATTTCATACATCTTGCCAGCGTGTTGCACTCGCATTGTACCGTCAATGTCATCACGATAACGGATTTTTGCCCGTGCCGTGATTTGGGTGTCCTGTGCCTGTCCTGCAATAATGTCTTTGACCGATAAGGGGGTAAATTGCCCCCAAAGGGTCAAGGCGTGTTCCCATTGACCTACTTTGACCGCACCAGTAGCGGAGCGTGTGGCGGTAGGGCGGTGGATTTTTAGGCGGTGGCGAAGTGGTGTGGCTTTCATTATTTTGTCCTAAAAGCTCGGCATACGATACGGAGCTAACATCTGACGCACTGCTGGCGGTAGATAGTTGCCATGATTTGCACCATTTTCACTGTTGCGATTGTCATCAAGATAACCGACCATCAATAGCGTGGCGACTTTAAGACTGGGTAGCATTTCATCTGTGATGTCATCTGTGATGTAGTTTTTGACCGCATCTTCGGCACTTTGCAGATAAATGGTCAAAATCTCATCATTGGCATCATCGTCATAACGCAGGTGGTATTTGACTTCATCAAGCGTGGCAAATTCACTCATCGTTTATCTCCTGTATCCAGCACGCCCCGAATGCGTAGGCGTGGCTTGACCGTCTTTTGTGGTTCGGTAGGCTCGGTTTTTGGTGTATTGCCAAAAGGATTGTCGCTGTTGTCTCGTTTGGCGAGTGCTGACAAGCTATAATTTTGTTGTTGCATCAGCGGACTTTCTCCACCGACCACAGGCGGCAGACCCAGCACCGCACGGGCTTCATTCGGGCTAAAAATACCGCTCATCGTACCTTCTTTTAAGTACATGATTTGGCTGGTGCTATCCATGCGGATAAGTGGGGACAAATCCGCCTCACATTCCACGCCTTTTTCAAGGTCAAGATGTTCATCAAGCAAGTTTTCAATCGCCTCGATGTAATGCTGTAAGCAGTCCGAATAATAAATCTCGTTCAAATCCGAGACTTTTTGACCTGCCTTTGCCTCGCCCATACCGACCTTAAAGGCTGGTACATGGAACACCGAGCAGACCGTTTCGCCGCTCATTTTTAGCTGTTCGATAGCTTGGCTGTCTGACGCACTCATGGCAATCGGCTCATATTTTGCCCCGCTACCAAGTACTGCAATACCGCCACGATTGACCCCGCTATAATTGGCTTGCCAATTTGCCTTGACTTCATCAGCTTTGCTTTGGCTGATGTCGGTGGGGACGGATAAAATCCCACTTGGACGAGAATTATTGCCAAACAGCGTGCGAGATTGGTTCTGGATTGACAGCCCAAGCCCCACGCTCATCGCACACGCCGTCAATGGCGAAAGACCCACAAGTGGGTGGTAAAAGCAGTTGTAACGGTCATGAATAATCTCAGACGCTGGCACGGTGGTCTCCGTCAAGCCATACAGTTTATCGGTGCTAATCTGATAAAACACTTCGCCAGTGTCAGACACCAGCACCTTGACACGGTCGGGATTTAGGATATATAGCTGCCACACTTCGCCGAAAATGTCTCGCTGTTTCAAAATATACGCATTGCCACGCAGTAACTTGGAGCTGACCCAATTTTCAATGAACTGCTGCCAAGTTTGGTGCTTGTTCGGACGGTGCAGGATTACTTGGCTACGAGACTTGGCAGGCAAAAGCACGCCATCTTGTACCGACTTTGTGCGAATGCGGAGCTTGCCGATGTCGGTTGCAATGAGACTTACGCAGGCAAACACCGCATGAAAATGGGTTAAATCCGTGCGTTTTAACTCGTCATTTTTTTGCCACGCCCCTGTGTAGGGTTCGCTCACGATGGGTAGCCAGCCGTTGCCGCCAGTACCGACAGGGGTAAGCGATTTTTTGCGGAATAAGTCAAAAAAGCCCATTAGTTGTTTTCCGTTTTGGTCTTGGTCTTTTTGGGTTTGGGGGTTTCGGTGGGTGTGGCAGGCTCAGTAGGGGTATTTTCTGCGGGGTCTTGTGCCTGTTCGCTCACTTCGTCAGCTTTGGACGGTTTTTGGTCGTCTGCCATAGGTTCGGTGGTTTCGGTTTCGGACGGTTCTTGGTCGGTGCTTTGGTTGTCATCTAACCGCCCAAATAAGTCGCCCGTGTCGCCATCATCGCTGTCGGTTTCGTCATATTCTTTGGCAAAGCCAAGCTGAATAAGGATTTTAGCCTGTGCGGTGTTAATTTCTTTAATGTCGCCTGTGGTGGCGTTGGGAGCGGGTTTTAGGTATTGAATTTTCATAGGTTACTCCTAAGCTGTTTTTGTGTAGATACTACCAATACCCACACAAAAACAGCCCTGCGATAGGACTGTTTTTTGCCTTGTTAAATGACCACTTAATCTTCGTACTTGATGGCTGCTGCTGCCATTGGACGGCGTTTTGCCCAAGTAATAAAGCGTTCGGCACGAATGGCTTCTTTGTTTTCTTGGAACAAGTGTACAAGCGTTTTATTTGGCATTGTGATGGTGGCTTCTGTACTGTACGACACTTCAACCTGTCCTTCATCTGCCAAATAAAATTCGGACGGCTTAATCAGCTCCACGATGTTACCAGCACTTTCGGACTCGATGACGGGCAAGCCGTTTAGCGTTTTTTCGCCTGTCGGTGCTTGTAGCCCTGTAAAGACAGGAGCACCAAGCGGATTTGTTAGCTCTGCCCACTCTGACGCTCGGGTTTCACTCATAATGTAGTGAGCTCCTGTCAAGGATAAATTTGCCTTGATAAAGGCTTGGCGGAGTTTGGCAAGGTCGGCTTTGATTTGGGCTTCTTCGCTCCCTGTGGCGGCGATGATGGTTGCTCCGTGCAATGAGCCAGCAGGACGGGTAGCACTTTGGGCTTGGTCGTCAATAAAGGTCAAGTCAAGTAGCAAGCGATTGGACTCAATCAAATCGTCCAAGATACGGCGGTCGCCATTAAATTTATTAAAACGGCTAAGTTCGTCCGTCAAAACGGCAATGCCAGCAACTTTGTGGCGTTTTAATTCCACGCTGTTAAAAGTGGCATTGGTAACAGGTTTTGGGTCGCCTTCGCCCACCCAAGCCGATGTCGCCCCTGTTGCCATACCTGCGATGGTGGAGTTAAAGTCGCCCGCTCGCATATATTTGGCGAGCTTATCAATGATGGTTTGGGCTCTAAGCAGCTCAATAAATTCATTGACAAGGGGACTGACAGGCACAAGCACGCCCGAGTTGGTGGTGTCCATTACCACAGCCGATTTTTCAAGCTCGGCAATGACAAGGGGGTGCATTCCTGCGGATTTGGCGATTTCCACAGCACTCACAAAGTCACCTTTGCTGGCAAGTTTGCTAGATAGGGCTTTGGCACGAGCCATTTGTGCAAAGCCAATGCCCTGCGGTAAATTGGATTCTACTTTCACGCTTTTGGTCTGCTCTGGGGTTTGGGGGATTGGTTCGCCTTCGGCACTTGCTTTGGCTTGCTCTGGGTTTTCGCCACCGATTTCGGTAGGATTTGGGGCGGTTTCTACCGATTTAATCAGTTTTTGCAAGCGTTCAGCATTCTTTTCTAGGCGGGCGATTTCGCTTTCTAATGCCGTGATAGTAGCTTCATCATCATCGCTTGGGGTATGACCGCTAGCGACTGATTTTGTCATAATATCGCCAATTTGTTTTTGTTTGGCGGCGATTGTGGCTAGGATTTGAGCCAGTTGTGCTTTGTAATTCATACAAGTTTCACTCCGTTTGTGGGTAAAATTAAAGCAACACCGCCATTTGACGAGTTGCTTTTTTGGGTTGGTTTGGGTTGTAGATTTGGGCTGATGGGGTTGATGATTGGCTCAGGTGCGTCAAGCGGTGGCAGATTTTGCCGATCAAAGGCGGATTTGATTTGCTTAACGCTCGTTATGACACTATCGGCATTGGCAGGAATGGTAACGATTGACAGCTCCCACCACTCCCATTCTTTAATGTGCAAGCCCCAAGAATTTTCAATATAGCTGTATTCTTTGATTTTAAAACCAACAGACAAGCCCTTGATTAGTCCAGATTTAATGGATTGCCACGCTTCGTCAATGCGTTCTTTTAGCTTGCCTTCTTCATCAATTTTGGCGATTTTGGCAGTAATTAAAATGCCACCTGCGGTAACTTCCGCTTGGATAACTTCGCCAATGGGCTGACTGTGATTGTGGTGTGATAATAGGGGGATTGGTAAAGTAAATTTTGCCCCTGTTGGCTCTAAAATATCGTCATCTCGGTCAGTGCTTGGGGTCGTGGCAATGCCTGTGATGATGCGTTCATCGTCCGTGTCGGTGACGGATTTGATTTGTAGGGTTGAGTAGGCTTTTGTCATAATTTTTCCAATGATTGATAAGCAAAACCCCACCGATTGGCAGGGTCTTTTTTTGTACTTATGGCTTAATACAAGCCTTGATTTAAAAATTTAATTAAATTTGCCAGCTCGTTTTCGACATGGGCGATGACAATCTTGTCTGCAATACTCGGCTCTTGCATATTGATTTTTTCGACAAACTTATCTTTGATAAGGTTGCAATATAATTCAATGTTGGTTTTGTCGCCAAATGCCTTTTCGTTTAGCTCTTGGTTGATGGTTGCGGTCATCTTGTAACTCCATGATTTAAAAGGGTTTATTGTCTTGACGACCACAGTATCGCTCGTTATACCAACAATAGCAAGTCTTAATTGCCAAGATTTTTAGTTTTTTAAAATTTAAAAATCATGTTATCTTCATACTCTGCATTATAATTGACATAGCTATTTAAGCTCACTTTCTCAAAGTCGCCAATGCGTTGCCACATCACAGGTTCACAGTCTTTGAGATAATCCATATAGTCCAAAAGCTCACTTCTTGTACTGCTAAAAAACAGATACGGTGGACGCACCAGTTTCATTAATCGCAAAAACTTTGTCATGCCAAAATACCCCGTCATCGCATACGCCTTTTGCTCGGTGCAAATGTAAGGTGGGTCAAGTAATAGCAAAGTGTTTGGTGTGTTGGCATATTTTGGTATCAAAGTCTCAAAACTTTCGTGCGTAACAATCAGCCCATCCAAGTAGCCGTCTGCACGGTCATAATCGCTGGTGCGGACGGTGTTGTACATTTGGTGGCTGGCAAGCTCGCTGATGTGATTGATTTGCTTACCGCTAAATAACAACCAAGTGCTGACACTTCTAGCATCCACATAACCATCAAAGTCGCCAATTACCTGTAAAATTCGCCCCTTTAATTCGTCTGATATGCGTTTTTGGCGTGGCACATCTTTTGTCATCTCAAATAAAATGCCACGCAAACGGTTAATGTCATCAATGTGGGTCAGCCGTTCGGTGTAGCCATCAAAGTCGTTATAAATGACGGTGGCTTTTGGCTTGTAGGCTTTGGCATTATTGGCAAGTAGCCCGCTACCACCAAACACATCAATGATTGTCCAGTTTTCGCCGTCATTTGGGATTTTGTCCAAAATCTTGCGAAATTCCTTTAAAAACATTCGTTTTTGACCCACGAATGGCAGGGGTGCTTTTTGATATGCCTTTGTCATCAAGATTACCTGTATTGGAGTCTCTTTGGACTTCTGATAAGGCGTTCTCGACGCTCAAAACATTAAACGCTTTACAGCGTGGACATTTGATTTCTAAATCATTAAAGTTTCCAATTTTGGCTAATAATCGCCCACAGGAGCGACAATTTACTTGTTTCATGGCTCAACCTATCGCAATTTTGTTAAAAATGTGATACCCTTGCCACGCTATGTACATAGTAGCAGGGTTTCGCTTGCGACAAGCTCGGTTTGTCGTAGGGGTGGCGGACTGTTCCAGCAGTCCGTCATCGCCCTGTTTTTCATCTGCCCACTCTATGAGTGGGTTTGTTTTTTTTTGCTAAAAATAAACCCCAACATCATCATCGCTTTTGGGCGGTGCAGGATTTTGGCTCATCAGTGCCACGGCGTTTAGCATGGCTATTACTGGGTCAATCTTGCCATTGCCACTTTCTGATTTACTCATCATCACGCCCGAATTACTCGTTCTGACTTGGGCATTGCCCACGCACCACGCCATGATCGGCTGATTTGCGTGCGTTAGGTCGCCACTTGCGATTTTGCGTTCGCATACTTTTTGATAACCACCCAATCGCCAACCTTGCGACACACCTGTGATGTGCGTGTCTTTGGGAATACCGATGGATTCTAGGGCAATCACAATGTCGTCCGCTCCTGCTGGGTCAAGACCAATCTTGTCAAGTTTACCACTATCAAAAATCTTTTTGGCAATGTCGGCAAATTCTGCCACATCATCGCCGACATTTTGCACAATGACCAGATCGCCATCGGCTTCAAAGTCTCGGTAGCGGGGTTCGTCTTGTTTTCTACGCTCCAACGCAATCGGATGACACCATGCCTTGACCCACACCCACCATTGTTTGACTTCGTGGCGGATATTGTTGTCATCTGTGTAAATGTACTTTGGCGTAGGCAATCGCCCCACCACTGCACAGCCAAGCAAGTCATCAAGACCACCGCCATCGCCGCCCATTGTAATCACTTCCGATTTTTCAATGAGTTCATCAAGCGTAAATGTCCGTCCTGCCTTTTCCCAAAATGCTGCTCCTGCCCAGCGATTCGCACGGAGCGAAATGCCGATGGGGATATTTAGGTGTTTGGCAAGGGCGGTTTGTAGGGTGTTTTTATCGTGGGATTCTTTAGCTTTTCTTAGAATGTCGCTAAGTTCATCAACGCCCACACTTGCCCCCAAATTAGGATTGGTAATGTACCAATTTTCGGGCTGGATATACTCACCAGACTCAATATAGCTTTGGGGAAACTCGTACAACACAGGCAAAAATCTTGGGTCGTCAATCTTGCCGTCTCGTACGCCCCTTGCGTAGTCTAATTTTTCTTTGAAAACGCCTGCTGGCGGCTCATCTGACATGGTGGTTAGCCAAATCACAAAGCCTTCTGGTCGGCTTAAAAGTCCGCCTGTGGCTTCTTGTAGCATAGATGACGCACCCGCTCGCTTACCAAATACCCAAAGCTCATCAATCAGTACATACGCCCCCTTGACCCCTGCCATACTGTCAGACTCGGCGGCGATGACCTTCAATGTCGCCTGCGTGGAGCGGTGCGTGATGGTTTTGGTGTGGGGCGAGACATTAAAAATGGCGGACAGTTCTTTGTCCACCCTTATCATATCTCGCATTGGATCAAAGGAGTTGTTGGCAACTTCTTTGGTTGGTGCGACAATCACAAGCTCGCACGATTGGCGTTCATTGAGAATAAGGGCGGTCAGCATAATGCCCGCCGCCAGCGTGGATTTAGTGTTTTTCTTTGAGATAAGTAAGAAAAACTCCTTAATCAGTCGTTTTTTGGCAGCAGGGTCATACGCCCCAAAAATGACGGAGACGAACTCAAACACCCAATCCCGTGTAATCTCGCCAATCTTGGGGCAGCCAAGCACATCAACCAGTGCCAGCTCTTTAAATACCCGCAAAGCAATGTCGCTTGGTGCTTTAAAGAGTGGTGGGCAAGGGATAAGGCTTTCGCCCTTAACAATTCGCTCTTCCCAGTCAGGTAGAGCGGTCGTCCAAGTGGGGCTGGTATTGGTACTGGCTAACATAACTTGATAAATATAAATAAAAAGCCCCAGCCGTCTTTTGGACAAAATGGGTTAAAATTTCTTGTTTCTTGCCTGCTTGGTGCTGGGCGACTTCAAGAATTCGCACTCGGGCTTTTTCGGTCAATTTTTCATCATTTAGATACGCACGGCGAGCATAAAACACCGCTTTTTGCAGGTCGGGCAAGGCATCGCCCTTTAAGCCAGCTCGGTGCAGGTATTTGTAGCAATTTCCCAAGCAAAACGGCAACAGCTCGGCAATTTCAATACACTCAATCCCGCTCGGGCAACTGGTGTAATGCGGTGGGTGGTTAATCATATCCACGCTGTCGGTTTTGGTTTTGTCCGTCATTTTTCTTGCTCCCATAAAAAACCGCCTTATTTGGCGGTCTATAAATGATGATTTGCTTAATTTTTCAACCCACTGTATTGCATTTCCATCTGCCGAGACAAGGTGGCATAGGGGCTGTTCTCGCTCTTTTGTCGTGCGACATCAATGGCATCTTCTTTTTTGCCTGTTTGAGCCAGTTTCTGTTCGGTGTATGGCAAAAGAGCGATGGCAGCGTTAATGCGTTCTTTTGGTGTGTACAAGCCATCAACATTATTAAACACCGAAGTCAAAAACTCCAAAGGCGACTGGGGCGTGGTCGGTGCTTGTCGCACCCGATCTGTTTCATTTGCTGCAGCTGGTACATTCGGAGAAGTAATGTCGGTCGTGGCGTTGTCAATCTGCGTGGTCAGTTCGGTATTGACCGTCCGCACCTGATTGATGAATGCTTGCACATTCTCACGCTTTGCCATATCTGCAACAAACTTACGAGCTGCTTCATGATTCTTACAGCCAGCTTCAAGGGCGGCTGTGTGTAAGTCCATACCACTCGCCACAAGACGAGCGTATCGTTCCTGCTTTGCGGTGATAGCCATTTTTTAACCTTTCTATATTCTTTATAATGTAATTTTATGTAACTTTTGTTACTGTGTTCATCGGCGGAGAAACGGAGATTTTCCCCCAAATCAAATTTTTTTTATACACGAGTGGGGGCGTGGTGTCCGTGAAATCAGCTTAAAAATTGTTGCACCCCCCGCCTGACTTTCGGTTTGGGTTTTTTGTTTGTGGCAGTCGTGGCAAAGGATTTGCAGGTTGGATTTATCATCGGTGCCGCCTTGGGCAACATTGACGATGTGGTCTAATTCAAGGCGACCGCCAACCCGACCGCAACATTGGCAGGTGTAGTTATCACGAGCCAAAATCTCATCACGAAGTTTTCGCCACGCACGACCGCCACGACCTTGACCCCAGTTCTTCTTTGGCGTTTGGGCGGTGGTGGGTTTTAGTCGGGGTTGTAAGGTTGATAACTTCATGATGAGTGCGAATAAAAAAACCTTATGCCACAAGCAAACTGGCATAAGGCGAGGTAACTGGATAAATAAAAGCTCTTGCAAGCCTAAACCTGCAAGAGCTTTTGGGTTGTTTTATTATGATGCCTGTTATCTATACCAAACGGCTATCATAGCAAAATGATAGCTTAAACTGGTCTAATTTGTCAATAGCCCATGTTAAAATTTTTGCCGAGCTGTTCTTTAACTTTGACAGCGACGACTTTGGCAATGCCTGTGATGTGACTGATAATGTTATCAACGGCGGTGTTCATGCCGTGCGTTCGCCAAGTCTGACGGCTAATCCTTGCGGTGATTGCCCGCTCTCTTTCAGAAAAAGCAAAGCGTTTGCCGATGGGCGTGGGGTAGCTGATTTCAGTCAGGGCGGTGGCGATGATATTGGCGTGATACTTGGCATCAATACCTGCGAAATATTCGGCGAACTCAGTGGCAAGCGTGGCGGTCAGGTAGGCACGAGCGGTCTTATCCTGATAAAAATAATAGCGATAACACGCATCAGCAAAGGGGCTGACCCCTGCAAAGGATTCAGCGACGGCGATGAGCTGGGCTTTGGGGATTTTGTGCTTCATGATTTGTCCTTAAAATTTTTGGATATTATGAAAAGGTGTGCAGGGTCTTGTCAAATTTTTAAACTATGCACAAACCCCTGCACAGATTTTACATTTATAACCTATTGGTTTTAATAAAGATTTTAAAAAGTGTGCAGGGTGTGCAGGGTGTGCAGGGTTTGTTTTAGTTTTTGAGAAACTTTTTTTAAAATAAAAAAATCTTATAAGGGGTAGAAAAAAATTAGCCTGCACTATGAACAATGCAGGCTAAATGCTAGACATGGCAAGGCTTACAAGACTGTGCAGGGTTTGTGCGAACCCTGCACAAACCCTGCACACTATGCACAGATTTAAATGAATGGATTGGAATTTTCGTGAGATGAGCGGCTCATGTCCGCTTTTTGGGGTAGACGGTCTTTTTGGGCATTGATTATAGCACCTTTAAACTTCATAATGCAAAGCCCAAATGTGTGCTGGGTTGGTTTGTCGGTGTCAAGACCGATAATAAACGCCATCGACTGTCCAGATTTGGTGTGAAAGCTGCCGCCAAATTGCAGGTCGTACTGATAGCGAATGCGTTCTTTATGTTCACGCACGCCGATGTAGGTCAAGAGTTTGGTGCTGGTCGTGGCTCTCTCGCCGTTCATCTTGCACCAAAACACATAATAATCATACAAATCGGTGGTCAGGCAAGTGGCGTAAGGAATATCCAGCTCGCCATTTTTCCAAAATGTATAAAACCGCTCCCAACTTGCCATGCTGATTTTGGTTAGGCGTGCTTTGGCGTTTGTGGCAATGGCGGTGCTGTGAGCGTTTTGTGTGCCGATATTTTTCAAAAGCAGGTAAGTGTAAAATGCCCGTATCGTTTTTTGTTCGGGGTCTATGATAGCATCACTGATGGCGGTGCGAATGTGTTCTGGAATAGTGGCGGTCGGATACAGTACCACATGACGACGGTCGGTCTCATCAAGCGATAACGGCTGCATATCGTTTGACAAAAACACGGTATTAACGAAGTTGTCCTGTGTCCAGCCACTCATGAATTTTTTGTTGATATATACGGTGTCGCCTGTGATGAGCTGCTTAATCATACCCATGTGACTGTAGCGGTCTTTGCCTTGGAAAATCTCTTCAAATACCGTAAATAATTTACCTTCCACCCAGTCGTTGTACTGGCTTTCTAACTGCCCTTGACCGAGTGTCAAGAGATATGAGCCATAAATCTGACGCATGATGCGGTCAAAAAACAGCGATTTACCTGCTCCTTGGATATGTCCATGCACAATAAGGGCGGTGTCCATTTTTGTACCAAGATTTTGCAGGGGGATAGCCAACCAATTTAGCACCCAATCCAAGGCGTGCGTGTCATCGCCACACAAATGACGAACCAGCTCAATGATAGGCGAACATATACCCATCATAAAATATTCATTGAACACATCGGTATCAATGCCAAGTTCGGTCGCCGTGTAGGGTTGTATGGCAAAATCTTTAAAGGTGTTGATGTAATTTTCGCCATGTGGAGCAGTTTTGGTGCGAGTTGGGTCAAACCAAATGTTGTCCACTTCAACTTTTTGGCGGTTTTTGGATTTATTCCATGCATCAAATTCGTTGGGAAATTCTAGGCGGAGCGTCTCAATCGGTTGGCGTTTGCCTGTCTTGAAGTTGAACACTTCTTTTGTGCCTTGGATATACCAATACTGCTCAAAAATACTGCCGTAGGCTTGGGCAAATTGTTCAGCGGTGTTGTCTTGAACTTCACGGCGGTCAATGGTCTTTTGTTTGCCACCGAACAGCCACGCATTCGCCAGTTCTTTGCCGACCAATCCCATAAAATGCGTTTTGGTCATCTCGGTGCGATTTGCCAAATCGTAGATTTTGTTGGTAATTTTGCCGATATCTTTGATTTGGGCAAAGTTTTCATTGAGGTAATCTAGGGTGTAACCACCATGCGTATCCATGATGATTTTGGGGCGTGGGCGATTTAGGGCATGGACAAGCTGAGCTTTGACCACTTCAATGCCAAAATGAGCGTGCAGGTCGTTATAATCGGTCAGCTCGCCTGTGGTCGTGCGTTCATCACCGCCAAAGTCGGGGCTTATGACTTCACCTGCAGCAATCTTGGCGGCTTCTGCTGCATCCAGCAGTCCTGTGTTTTTGCCCGTCTTAATCTCGGTCGCTTTGTCGTCATCAGCACAAAAAATCAGCCGATTTTGTGGATACAAAGTGCGTATAATAGACGAACATTTAACCATATTTGGGGCGTTAAATGTGATGATGACAGGATAGCTACCTGCCAAGACTTCAAAAATGCTTGCCCCAGTCGCATAGCCTTCACAAATTAGGATTGTATCGCTTGCCAGTACATCGCCCAGTGTGTAGAACGCACCGCCGACCAGTCCGTCTTTGACGAATAATTTACCGCCATCTGCACCGATGGACTGGACATTGCACAGCGTGATGTTACCTGTATTTGTATTATGAAAATACAAAGGGATTAAAAGATTACCGTGCGTGTCTGCTCGCAAGCCGTGCGACCGTACACCTTTTTTGGCAAGATAGGCGTGCTTATCGCAGGGCTTGGCGGTATGCCAGCGGTCTTGGGCGGTTTTGGCGGCGGTTTGCCGTGCTTGTTTTTTGGCGGCTTTTTCTGCCGATTCTCGTTCAGCTTGTGCCTTTGCCCATGCCTTACGGTCAGCTTCCGAGATGGGCTTGCCACCGTCAATGCCAAGAATATCAGCAATGAGTGCGTGCGTCTCGTAGGCATCATGCCCTGTGTAGTCTCGCACGAGCGTGTAGCCTGTACCAGCTCCGCATTGGTTGCAAATCCACGAACCTGTGCCGTTCTTATCATCGCAGCGAAAGCGGTCAGAGCCACCGCACATTGGGCATGGCTGGTGCTTTTTGCCGTTGCCTTGTAATTTAATACCCACGGCAGGAAAGATACGGCTGACATAATAGCCGTTCGCTTGGGATTGGATAAGCTCGAAGTTGAGTGGCGGGCGTGTGTTTTGCCCTTGTTTTTTGTCTTTGCTTGTCATATAATAATCTCGCTTGCTAGTTAAGCACTTTTAAGCCCATTGGTTGCCCCCAATGGGCTTTTGCTTTTTTAGAGTTCGTAAAGGTCTGGTCTAAGCTCGTTGGGTGGCACGCCTGTCGCTTTACTGATTTTTAAGACATAGCTGGCACTGGCTCGTTTGTCACGAGTAAGCATGATGCCGATGTGTGTATAATGTTTGCACCCTATTAACTCGGCAAGTTGCTTACGACCGCCTGCAATCTTTACCGCCTTTTGGAGTGCTTCAAGAGGTGTTGTCATAAATAAGTACCTTTGTATTTAAATTTTCCCCATTTTAAAACTTTTGTATTCATAATTCAAGATATTTTTTAGTTAGATAATAATACAAATGTATTTTATACTATAAGCAAGGATAGGCGATTTATAGTCGTTTTGTTGTTACAGACTTTACCCATTAACCCAATGACGGTATTAACCGTAAACATAAGGACTTAGCAATATGTCAAGACAAACATTCGGAGAGCGTGTCAGATATGTCCGTGAGCTTAGAGGTATGACACAGCAACAACTTGCTGATTTGGCAGGGTGTGGACAGGGGCAGATTAACGCCATAGAAAGTCGCAAAAGCATACAAAGCAAGTATGCCCGTGATATTGCATTGGCTCTGAATGTAAATCTTGACTGGCTTTTGAATGGCAATGGGGCGATGGAAGTGGGCGAGCAAGGTACAATCACAAAGGTTGCGGATTTTGATGCGTATTCGCAAAAGGAAGTTGTGCCAATCCGCCACTACAACCCCCAACATAGGAATAAACTCATGCTAGAAAAAACAACACTGGAGGTCTTGGGGGTCAATCCGCAGGACGCAAGGCTTGGTGTCATTGTGGGGGATAGTATGTCGCCCATCATCAATGACAACAGTGAGATTGCCTTTGATGTTAGCAAGACACAGATTAAAAACGGCAAGATATACGCTTTGTTGGCGAATGATGTGCTGTATTGTGCATACTTACAAAGCAAGCCAACCCCACAAGGCGAGCAGGTGCGACTATTTTACGCCAACGCAGGTTTGTACCCTGATGAGACGATGAGCAGCGAGCAGTTTTTTGCCACCTACAAAATTCTTGGTCATGTCTTTTGGTGGTCAAGCACTCAGAGCTGGTAAAATCCACAACTCATCATCCCCCATCAAGACCGCATGAATGGTAATCCGTTCATGCGGTTTTTCATGCCTTTTATCCAAAAATAACAACACCTTAGAAAATTTTTTCACAAATAACTACAAAATATCTTGCATTTCTTAAATACAAATGTTTTAATATATCTGTATTTAAGAAATGGAGTCGTTTATGCTAAATATTGCCATCAAGCCCCAGCAGGTCGGCGAATTTATCCTAAAAACAGCAATGATTGGTCTTTTTGCCTTACTGTCATTGCGTGGGTGCGACATTGCCTTGAAAAAGCAGGCAGAATTGGATTATCAAGAGTGCCTATCATGGCAAGCAGACGGTTATCCCGTCGAATGTGATGTGGAGAAATACAGATGAGCAACCAACAATCAGACAACGGAGCAAATCTCATCATTGACGCACTTTTGATGCGTATGAGCGAGCTGGATCGATATAGTGATGATGAGCGTGTTATTACAGAGCGAGCATTATTGCCGATGGATGTCGTGGTTAATGATGAAGGCGAATTTGGTTTTGTCATCGAAGCAACGGAATATGGCTATGATGACAATGGCAACAAGCGTTGGAGCGTCGATTTTGCAGGTGGCGTGCTTATGTTGGTGCATGGCAGTAAGAACGAGGCGGTGCGAACCATTTACGAGACCGAAGGGGCGAAGGCAAGAGCGTATCTCGTCAAGTACTTTGGAGATAAAAAATGGTTTTGACCCCTGCAAAAATCCGCCGTGAATTGGCGAAAATCAGCTTTAGCACCGCCCATGCTAAGATTTATAAAGCCAATGCCATCGCTCATCTTTTGACTTATGAACGCAGTGTGGCAAGCGGTGGTGAGATGGATTTGTCCGCTCTTTTTGCGGTGTATAACTATCTGGTGTGGCTATGCGATCATGTGCATGAGATTGACGATAAGCAGGTGCTACCCAGCCAAAGGCTATTTTTGGCGGATGCGGTGGTGTTTGTTTTTGAAACTTATGAAATGCAAAAGGGGGTGTGATGAGCAGACCATCAATGGTGATGGACGCTCAGCTTTTTTGCCAAGAGCGACAAGAGCTTGTTTTTAATGAATTTTGTTTGAAAGTGCAACAGCTACTAAGGCATAACCCGACAGGGCTGACTGTGGCAAATGTACAAAGACAAATTGGTATGTCTTATAAGACCGCCATGCGAGTACTGGCACTGGTGGCGGTGGAAAAAGACGGTAAATTTTATCCACGACAACCACTCGGAGGAAAATCATGAGTGAATTTAAATCAACCGATGCCTGTGAATTTCTACTGGATTTGACGGGCGGAGCATTTGCTGAGCAAATCGGTATGGCAATCAGCGATGTGTGCAGCCAAGTGATTGCCACGGGCAAAAAAGGACAGGTCAAACTGACCTTTGATATTACGCAATTGGGCGAAAAAGGCATGGGTCAGGTTTCGGTCAAGCACAAGCTCGACTACACCGCACCTGAGACCTTTGGCACACGAAAAGAAGACTATGTGCGTGAAACGCCGATGTACTGCGGTCGAAATGGCACGGTGAGTCTATTCCCTGCTGACGAAGTTCAGCTTTTTAAAACTGAAATGTAAGGAGTTTTTCCATGACAAACATTTTTGCAAACCATGAGTCTGACCTTGCGGTCGTTGCTGACCTAGCTCGCCCAGACATTCTAAAATTTGGCGACAATGGCATTGCTTATAACGGCAACATTGAGCTTGGCAATATTGACAGATTTCTTGACGCTCGCACTCGTAAGCGTGGCACATTTAGCACCGACGACTTGGATTCATTCGGTGAATTTGTTGAAGTGCATGGCACGGCGGCAAATACTGAGATTTTCATTGACAAAATCGCAATGAAAGCGATGGCGGTGCTAAACTTTGGCGATGATAATTATCCGATGGGGCATTGTGATTTTTGTGCGGCACTGACCGCCAAACCGACCAAAGTGTACGACAAAATCACAGACTTGCACCATCATGGGCGTGTCGGTCAAAAAGACTTTGCGGTGTTCTTGGAAGACTGGAGTGGTCAATTTGTCGCTTTGGACGAAAATGGCGAAGAGATCCCGATGAAAAAAGCCATCGCTGTTATCCGAGACATGAAGATTGACGAGCTTGCCGAAAGCACAAGCCAAGTGGGTAATTTTAGAGAGTCTCGCTCACGCCTAGAAACGGTGGCGGTCAAATCACAAGCAGGGCTGTTGCCAGCGTATTTTGAAATCAAAAACACGCTGTATGAGACCCTAAGCGAGCCAAAAACCGTCAGACTTCGCCTGTCGATCAACACCGCCAATGGCAAGCCTGAATTTACGCTGTCTATTGTCGGTTATGAGCTACTTACAGATGAACTTGCCAATGACTTTTTGCAAGCGGTCAAAGATAAGCTGGATTCTGAATTTTGCTTGTTCTTTGGTAAATTTCAAGGTTAATTCTGAAAAACATACAGCCACAAACCTCGTGGCTGTATTTATGGAGACTAACGATGAGCAAGAAGGCTTTGCTTGATGAGCTTAAAAAAGAACATAAAGAAGCGGAAGATTTATTTCAAGAGCTTGTAAAAAATGACGAGAGAGAAACAGTAAGGCGGGTTGCTCACGCTATTGTTGATACATATAAACAATGTATTCGTTTAGTTGATAGGCATTTAAAAGACTGATTGTTGAACGCTTGGAGATATTATGAACTACAACGCACACATTATGAGAGCTGCTCGCCGAGAAATTGAAGAGAAGGCAAATAAACAACTTGACGGCGGTTGGATTGGTGCTGATACACCGCCCGATGATAATCATGATGTTTGGGTAAGTTATAAACCAATCCAAAAATCACACCCAAATAACAAAGACAGACCAAGGCGTTACTGCACGGGGTATTATAGTTCTGTCCTGCAAAGATGGTTTGTAGCGGATGCGAATAGATTTCCAAGCTGTATTTGTGAGGTTACGCATTGGCAGGAAATTATCCCACCCAATGAGGAGAATGACAAATGAAAGTTCCAAATTTTTTGACTTTGCATGTCGGTTTTGTTGTTTGCTTTAGTTGTGGTGTATACGGCTGGCAAGATGGCAATGATTGGGCTGGTTGTTTATTGGTGGGTAATGCCTTGGCTCTTTTTGCAACACATTTAATTATGGCGATTTACTACATTGGAGATAGAAAATGATGAACTCAATCACATGGCTCACACAAAAAGACATGGCGAAACGACTGGGCGTGTGCGTCAATACTTTTAAGACCTACTACCGCCCCAAATACCCACCCAACGCCCAGCGTGGCAATAAGGTATATTGGACACTGGAAAACGCCCAGCGTATCGAGCAAGAAATTAACGGTACGACTGTATCATAACCATCTAATCCAAGGGGCAAAACGCCCCTATTTTTATGCCTGCCAATCCGCTACAATATCCGCCCACCAGTTCATAAGTGCCACACGCTCGTCCCAGTATTCGGCACGGTTATAGACATGGCGGACATCTTTTTTGGTGTGGGCAAGCTGACGCTCAATCACATCAGCACGCCAAAGCCCACTGTCATTCGCCACCGTAGAAAACAGCGAACGAAAGCCGTGCGTAGTCATGCGACCGCCAAAGCCAGCACGCTTGATAACCGCCAAAACGCTCTCAATCGGCATGGGCTTGGCGGGGTTGCTGTGATGTTTAAACACAAAGCCATCATCAAGGCGTGAGCTGTGTAACTCCTTTAATATTTGCAAGGGCTGACTGGCAAGCGGGACAGCGTGTTCAAGCCGTGTTTTCATACGGTAAGCTGGGATAATCCACACACCCTTATCCAAATCAAATTCTTCCCATGTCGCCTTGCACAGCTCGCTGGGTCGCACCGCCAGATAATTTGCCAGCGACAAAGCAACAGGAGCAAGTCCGATGGTGGGCGTTTTTCTGATGGTTTGCCAAAAGTCCGCCATCTCATCGGCGGATAATGTTGCCATATTTTGCACGGTGTGGTTGGGTATGATGTTATCAACCAGCGTGCAGGGGTTATTTTGGGCGTATTCGTGGACGATGGCGTAGTTAAATACTTGAGACAGTAGGCGTAATGAGCGTTTGGCGGTCTCGTAAGTGCCTTGTGCGACCATGTTACTGACCGCTTTTGACACCATTGCACGGCTGACATCTGCCACTGCCATGTCTTTAAAATCGTTGGTGATGTAGGTCAGACGATAGATGACGGTGTATTTGTACTTCTCACTTGTCCATTGTTTACTGTACAGCTCCACCCATTCATGAATGAGTTCGCTGACCGTGATGGGCGTTAGTCCTGCATTGTCTTTGATTTTATTGGCAAGCTCTCGGGCTTGTTTTAGGCTGACGGCTGGGTATTCGCCAAGTTTTTTGCGTTTTCGTTTGCCAAGGGCGGTATATTCTAGCACCCAAGACTTACGACCCGTCGGCATGACATCAATGGATAAGCCTTCGCCTGCTGATAGCGAGTAGCGTTTTTCGGTGGGTTTTAGCCCTTTGATTTTGTTGTCGGTGAGCATTGGTGTGTGTATCTCGTGTGTGGCTGTGTGTCGCCGTGTGTGTAAAATCGTTTGATGTTCGTTGATTTACTATGATACACGATGACTTTATGAGATACAACAAGACAATAAAAAAGCCTTGATTTACAAGGCTTTTTTGATGGTTTATGACACTTAAAAATACTTGGTGATTTTTAGTGATTTTGATAGGTGGTGGAGATGGCGGGAGTTGAACCCGCGTCCGCCAGCACTACGCCCATGACTCTACACGCTTAGAGTCTGTCTTTGGCTTTAATCCGCACCGACCCGACAGTCAGGGTGGATTGGACGATTTGCTAAAATTTCGCCCAGCACATCGCAACGCTGTACTAGACCATCCTTTGTACGTTCGCATCGGGGTGAGCAACCAGACCAAAGGCAATCTGTGCCGACCCAAGTAGCCCTTAGGCTGCTAGTGCGTAAGTTTCGTCGTTTGCGACTATTTTAAATGTATGTTGATTTACAAGAGGCATACGCTCTTGACGTGCATCATTAGGTTTCGTTACCAGCGTCGAAGCCAGAACATCCCCAATATTTTAATTTGAACATTATAACAAGAATCAACCAATACATCAAGCACCTGAACACATCTTGATTAATTTGGCTTATTGCCATTGTTTTCAAACCATTTTGTTTCAAGTTGTGCCAGCTCGCCTGATGTTTTCATCTCTGCGACACCTTGGTTGAACATTTCGATGACTTGAGTTTTGCCTTTAGGTGCTATTGCTACAGCGTACGACCCTTTGTTGCTAGCATCACCATATTCTAAGATATTGGTTTTATATTCAGGATAGCTTTTGGCAAGATGTTGAATGATTTGTTTGTCACTAATGATGGCATCCACTTTGCCATTAATCAGGTCCTGAAAGCTCAAAAAAATCTTTTCTTTGGTCATCACTTGTTCAATCCCGTTTTCCTTGGCGATGTCCATAAAAATCGCCCCATCTTGCATGCCCAAACGCATGGGTTTTAGGTCTGATATTGAGTTGATGGTGGTGCCATCCAAAGATAAAATCCCTGCAGGCATGTATACATAAGGATTGCTAAGCAGATATTTACCTTCACGTTCGGTAGAGTAAGAAATGGATGAAATGGCAAGGTCACTCGTCCCTTGCTCGACGGATTTAAACATCTCTTGCCAAGGCAGAACATTAAACTTGACAGCATAACCATTTTTTTGGGCGATATGAGTAATAAGTTCTACATCAAAACCGATGGGATTGCCCTTTTCATCAATATAAGCAAAAGGCGACATGCCACTATTGACTGCCACCTTGATGGTTTTGGTGTTGGTGTTGTCGGTATTGACAATATTTTGTGTGGCAGGCTCTTTGTCGCCACAAGCCGATAAAAGTCCAGTCATGCAAATTGCACCAATCATGACGCCCTGACCTAAAAATGAAGTGTATCTCATAACCGCTCCTAACGCTTTTTATGTTTATTTAAAATTTCTTAATAATATTGGGTAGATTTATTAATAATAATCATACTCAATATTGATAATATTGTATAAAACAACATTGATTTTTGCAATGGTTAATATTGGAAAAATTCATTAATAATATTAGGGATTTTATTTATAAGTATCTGAAATAATTATTTTTTTTACATTTTTTAAAAAAACTATTAATCTTAATTTTTATGAAATTTGATAAATAAAAAACCATGTTACCTTCAATGAATTTATATCAAGCATCAGGGCATGCCTTCTTTATGTATTTTTTTGTATAAATAACCATTTGGATTCATAAATTTTAAAATGCAGATTGCACCAAAAAGGGCAGACCTGCCCTAACCATGCAGATACCTGTAAAAAACCCGTGATTCACTCACGGGTTTGCTGTTTTAAAAATGGATTAAAATCACGTTTGGCTTAACGTATTTCTCTTTCTACACCTCGCCCTTGCTCAGAGCTAATCGTGGCATTACTAAGCTCAATAAAATCATCAGGTAAGGCAGGTGTACTTGCTGACGGGGCGGGGGGCGGGGTGGTGCCAATATAACCTGATGGGGCAGGGGCAGGATACACTTCGGGCAGGGGTTGTACATTTTGTACAGGTTGGGGTAGGTAGTTGCCATCAGGCATGCCTTGTACGGGCATGTTTTGCATGGGTACATTTTGCACAGGCATGGGCATTTGTTGTACGGGGGCAGGCATGGGCATGCTTTGGGCGGACATGGCGGTGTTTGGTGCTGGCACAAGCTGGGTCATGTCCACGTTGAGTGCGGTCATGGTCGCTTCATCAAACACCAAAAACTCTGTTCGTCGATTTTTAAAGCGACCCAGTTCGGTCACGTTGTCCGATATTGGAAAGCTGTCGCCCACGCCTTTGGGGGTCAGCTGGATGTCACTCACGCCCTGCTCTACCAAAAAGGCTTTGACCGCTTCGGCTTGGCTTTGCGATAGGCTAAGATTTGCCATGCGGTCAGTGCTATCTCCGCCACTGGTGTGGGTTGCGATGATGAGCTTGATGCTCGGATTGGCTTTGATTTTCTCTGCCAGTAGCGACAGCACGCCATGGGTGTTGGCAGGCAACTCGCTTGTGCCATTAAAGTCAATCACCGCAAGGCTTGCCGAACGTGACAAGTCATAGCTGTTGGGCGGATTATCCAGAGCATTTAGGGCGGTCGTGGCACGTTCAAGGCTCTGATTGATGACATTGGCTTTATCCAATGCAGGGGCGGGCGAGACGGTAAACTGTGGGGCGAGTAGGGCGATGTCATTGACGATTCTGGGTAGGATGTCCGTCTTTGGCGTATTGACATAGATGTGGTCGCCGATAATCTCAATGCTGGTAAACGGCTCAGACTTGACCATCGCCATGATGCTCTCCAAGCGTTCTAGTCCTGTCAGCGATGTGCCAAAATTATCGTCGATGTCCATGATACAGCCGATTTGCCCGAAGTTCTTTTGTAGCACCCCGAGCAGTTGTTCTTGGAGTTGGCTGTTGCCCACTTCGGCTTGACAGGCGTATAGCGTGCCGTTCTCTCCTGATGTTAGGGACAGACGGGGTGGATTTAGCGATATGACAGTCGGTGTGGCGACATTGGGGTCGTGGACGGGGGCGGTCTCTGATGAGTCCGATTTGTCTTTTAGTAAATACCATGCTCCGCCCCCGACAGCCAAGGCGATAAGCCCTGCCCCAAGTCCCATTAATAAAGGGTTGGGGCGTGCTACCTTAGGTTTTATGGACGGTTTAATGGGTTGATGACCACCGAGATGATTATCGTCATTGATGTCATCTTGGACGGTTGTGTCGGTATTGATATCATCATTTATATTATTATCAATACTGTCATTAATACCGTCATTTATGCCATCTTGATAAATGCCATTGGTATTAATATTTTCCCCTTGTTTTTCATTGTCAAAGGGTGTGTTGGTATTATCATTAATATTGGCAGTTTTGGTGACGCTAATAATTGGTGAGTCATCTGTGGCGATAGGAGTATTATTAATATCATCATCTGCCTGATTGGGCTGATTATCAGAATTGATAAATGCCGAATCAGCAGTTGGCGTTTGTCCATTTAATTGTTCAATCTTTTGAGCCAGCGAGCTTTGGATAAACTGGGGCGACCACGCAGGCAAATGCGTGCGACTTGATTCAAAATTCTGTGCCAAAAAAGCAATCAGCGCCTGACCCCCTGCCAAATTCGCCACTTCCACCATCATCGGCGGAGTAATGGCTTTTAGGAGTGTCATTGTGGACTGCTCATCCATGTGAAAACTGCGTGCCAAACGCCTTGCCAAAGGCTCTGCCTGCATGCCCCACAAGGCGGTCAGGCTGTGATTTTTGGCATTGGTGCTGTCAAAGCCATCATTAAGTTCAATCAAGCGTGCCGTGCTTAGGGCATAATACTGCTTTAACAAATCCGCACTCGTATCTTCGTTTGAGATGCCCATGGAGCTTGATACCAACCCATGCAAATACTGTACAATGTCCATCGCTCACCTTATCAATTGTTTTTATGCTAACCCTTTATTATACCGCAAATTGTTGCAAAAATCTGTGCCATTATCGTCATCGCCTTGCCTTTTGTCTTGTTTTTGTGCTGTTTTATCATCTGATGTGATAAGGGCTTGACATGGTGTTGGGCGGTGCGATAATCAATTGAAAAATTGAAAAATTG
>NZ_MUXV01000025.1:0-11328 GCF_002014975.1 Moraxella bovis | reverse complement strand
AAAATTGGGAAAATTGGGAAAATTATTTAACATAATCCAAGATAATTTGGTTGTCATGACAAATCGTGATAAGATAGTTGTTCCTAAATTTCCTAGTCTGATTTTACCAATTTACCAAATCCACCCAAATAATTTGCCCGATATTTATCCAATACTTATCTAGCATTTATCCAATAATAGCCATAGCCATGAGACTGTCCGCCATTTTAAACCAAGCCCACTCCGCCCAATCATCCAGTGGCGTTCATCCGCCAAGCCTAGCTAGGCAAGCAGAGCAGGCTCATGACATGCCCATTAGCCATGATACAGACCCAAGACAAGCCACGGCTCAGACTCTGCTATCAGCGATAGAGCGTTGGCTGTCGTCACTGACAGGGCAGAATTATTCGCCCCACACGCTGTCGGCGTATCGGGCGAGCATGCACCGCTTTGGCGAGTTTTTGGGGCGTTATGGCGTGGACTGGCAGGACTGTCGCCCCAAGGATTTGGAGTGGTATGTCGTGACACGGTTGGAGCAGGATAGGGTGCAGACGGCGAGTGTCAAACGGGACATTTCTGCCATCAAGCGGTTTTATCAGTTTGCCATCAACGAGCAGGAGCGGACAACAGACGACAAAGCGAGTATCTGTAACCCGACCATCGGTTATCGCCTAAAATCCGCTCCCAAGCCCTTGCCTGTGGTGTTGGATGTGGATTTGATGACACAGCTTTTGGAGCAAGCCCCACCCGATGACCCCGAGCAGGCGGATTTGTGGGTGCGAGATAAGGCGATGTTTGAGCTGATGTACAGTAGCGGACTGCGTTTGGCGGAGCTGGCATCGCTTGATGTGGCGGATGTGGATTTGACCGCCAAATCGGTTAGGGTGCTGGGCAAAGGCAAAAAAATGCGTGTCGTTCCTGTTGGTACCAAGGCGATACAAGCCATCAATGCCTACCTGCCTTATCGCACATCATGGCAAGCCAAAAAAGTCGCCAAAACTGCCAAGCCTGATGACATCACGCCTGCCAGTACCGTCAAGGCGTTGTTCATCAGTGAGCTACATGGCAAAAGACTAAGCGAGCGTGCGATACAGCTTCGTCTGTCGCTGTGTGCCACTCGGGCAGGTATCGCCCAGAGTTTGCATCCACATTTGCTTCGCCACAGTTTTGCGTCGCACCTGTTGTCATCTAGTGGTGATTTGCGTGCGGTGCAGGAGCTGTTGGGGCATAGCAACCTTAGCACCACGCAGATTTATACCCATGTGGACTTTGGGTCATTGACCAAGGTTTACGACAAAACGCACCCTAGGGCGACCGCCAAAAAGCCTTAATTATAATTCCACCCGAAATTCAAATATCGGCATATTTTTACGAATATCATCTTGCTCATCTTTATCAAAATCAGCATAAATGATTATAAAGTCGCCACCGTCTGTCGTGTCTGTACCACTCACGATTTGCCCATTGGCATTGACTATCATGCCATGCCCCCATGTTTGACGGGTTTGGGGCTTGTCCTTGTGGGTAAAATGGTGCGTGCCACCTTGTGCTGAGCCGATGATGAGGCATTGACTGTCCAAGGCACGAGCGGTCAGTAAGGATTGCCAATGGGTTTTGCCTGTGGTATGGGTAAAGGCAGACGGCACAGTGATGATGTCCGCCCCCATATCTCTAATTTTTTGATAAAGCGTGGGAAATCGCACATCAAAACACACCGTTAGCCCTATGCCCACCGCCACACCGCCTAGTATGCAGTGAGCCACCACGGGCGTATCGCCTGCTTCAAAGGTGCGACCTTCATCATAACTGCCCACGCCGTCCGCCACCGACGCCCGAAACAGATGGATTTTGTCATAGCGGGTGATGAGCGTGCCTGTATTGTCAAACAGTAGGCTAGATTGGCGGAACTTGCCGTCTAATTTGCCGTCTATGGGCGTGCCATCAGGGCGAGTAGGGCAGGGGAGTGTGCCTGCTAAGATATGAATGTCGGTATCACGGGCAAGACGTGCATAAAAATCCACCATTTCATCAAAACGGCTGGCAAGCTCTTTTTGCGACCCCATGACGCAGGCATTTTCGGGCAAAACCGCCAAATCCGCCCCGCTGTCTTTGGCGACAGAGACAGCCTGTTTGATAATGGCTAGATTGTTATCAATGTTATCTTGGGAATTTAGCTGAATGTTGGCAATTTTTGGCATGGTTGTCCTTACTGGCAAATAACTTTGAATTTATTATAAAGCCATTTATCAAGCTAGGCAACTTTTGGACAAATTTGGGGTAACTTGATGGTTGGTGTAATCTTTATGATGGATGGGGTTGTGATGGGATTTTAGGCAGGAAAATGAGTTATAAAATAACAATAATGGGCGTTATTGGGGTGTTATGTCGTAAAATTTACGCCTTTTAGCAAAATCTATGCAAAAATTATGCCAAAATGTTGTAAAATTTAAAAGTTGGTAGATATTTTAAATTGGTAGATGTTAATAAGTAGGACAGTAGTACACCCATGGGCCTCTCATTTGGCTTGGGCGTTGGCTTAAACCAATCCCAAAAACTCACCCCACAAATGCAACAGGCGATTCGTCTGCTGGCTTTGTCGCACCTTGAATTAGAGCAAGAAGTGCAGATGAAGCTGGACAGCAACCCTTTGCTTGAACAGGTTGATGAGAGTTTTGAGGTAGAGTTTGACCGTGATGAGCTAAGTTTGGATGACTGGACGGATAATAATTGGCAAAAAAATGACAGTCAAGACTCAGATGGTTTTGATGAGCCCTTTGAAAGTGACAGTTATGACAAACTGACTGAATCGGGGCTGGATGACGGGGCGATGGACAGCGACTGGGATAATGTCTATACCCCTGATTTTGAGTATGATGGCGACTTTGGTGCATCGGGCAGGCATGATGATGAGCATGAGTTTTTGGGGGCGACTCATACTAGCATTCAAGAACACGTACGTTTTCAGATGAATTTTAGTCCCATGAACGCCAAAGAGTCGCTGATTTTGGATTATTTGCTGGATGCCATGGATGAGATGGGTTATATCCGTTTGGGCGTGGATGAGCTGTATCAGAATTTGGCGACCCTTGCCAGCTTTTATCAGTGGGAAGAGGTGGTTAGCCCGCCTGAGATTGTTTCGGTATTACAACGCATTCAGGCGTGTTCGCCAACGGGCGTGGGGGCGAGAAACTTGCCTGAGTGCCTAAGATTGCAACTTGACGAGCTGACCAAAGATGACCCTGATTTGCCTTTTGCCGATGAAGCTTATATGGTGCTTGGGGCAACCACTCATTTGGAGACGAACAACATCAAGGCACTCATGCAGGATACCGACCTAAGTTCTGCCGAGATAAAAGGGGCGATGGCGATTATCCGCAGTCTTAATCCCGAGCCTGCTTCTGAGTTTTATAAAAATGAAGGTAGTATTGACCAAAGTATTGATATTCCTGATATTTTAGTCATCGCTTTAGAAGAGACCAAAGGCAGATATGCCAAAAAATCTTTGGTTAATGTCACCGATACCGACGCATGGCGAGTGATGCTAAACCAAGACATTATCCCCAATTTACAAATCAATCAAGAATACGCCAGTCTCATCAAAAAAGGTGATGATGGCGATGATAATGTTTATCTTAAAGATAAACTAAATGATGCTCGCCTGTTCATTCGCAGTATCGATGAACGCAACCAAAACTTACTTAAAGTGGCAAGTTGTATCGTTCGCCGTCAGCAGGGATTTTTGGAGCGGGGCGTGGAAGCGATGATTCCTTTGACCCTAAAAAATGTCGCCGATGAGATTGGACTGCATGAGTCCACCGTCTCGCGACTGACCACCAATAAGAGCATGTTTACCCCGCAGGGTTTATACCCATTAAAATACTTTTTCTCATCTAGTGTGGATAGTGAAGATGGCGAGGTGTCATCAATCGCCATCTCTGCCCAAATTCAAAGCATGATTCAAAATGAAGACCCCAAAAAACCCCTGTCAGATGCTTATATTACTGGCGTGTTAGAAGGGCAGGGCGTGAGTATTTCACGGCGAACCGTGACTAAGTACCGTGAAGCGATGGGGATTTTGCCATCAACATTGCGTAAGCAAAAAATTTAAGTAAAAAATAAACCCTACAACTTGATGGTGGTAGGGTTTGGTATAGGGTGACATGAAAGAGTTAGACGCCTTGACAGTATTGGTCAATCATCTGTTGATGGCGTTGACGACGTGAACTAATCTCTTGGTCGTTAAGATAGACTTTTTCGCCTTGAGCGTTGGTTTCAAAGATACGCCCACCAATGGTTAGGTTGGCAAAGTTAGTACGCAGTGATTGACAGCGATTGGCAAGCTCTTGGTTTTGTAGAGCTTTATTTTGCTGTTCTAAGTCGGCAATACGCTGAGCTTCTGACGTTGGAGCAGGGGCAGGCGTGGCAGGCTGTTGTGCCAGTTGTCCTGCGTCAGCGGTGCGTCCATCGCTACGCATCTCTAATATTTGAAAGTTTTGGGTGTCTTTGGGTTGCATTTGGCTATAGCGTACTTCGCCATGTTTACCCACGCTTTTGTAAACCGTGGTGGTGTTGGCGTTGGCGGTAATACCAAAAGTGGCAATGCTAAGTAGGGCAGTTAAAGTATGAATTTTCATGAAAAGTCCTTAATGTTGGATGATGTCAAACACATCTCCACAGTCGGCAAAAAATAATGCTAATATTGCAACAAAACCACGATAAAATCAAGACCGATTAGGCAAATAAATGCGGTATTTGTCGCTTTTTGGCAAAATTTGGCGTGATTTGAAAAAATTAACAATAATCTTTAAAAAAGTATTGGCAAAAGCGAAATTTTAGGGTAAGATAGCAAAATCTTAGTTTTAATAACTAAATTTGTCAAAAGTTTTTTTAACTTATAAAAATTAGTTATATAAGTCAGCGTTTTTTATATCAAAAAAGACGTTTGTTAAGCCCAAGCGAATAAATTACCGTTTATTCATACCGACTTAACATTGCCCAAGACTTACCGGTCTGCAAGACGATATTTTCATCTTTTTGTCAGTCCTTGTACCACGTCTTTGGTAAGTTGTTTTGTTTCACCCCATTTGGGAAAAGGATTGATATGACAGAGCAAACCACCCAAGTCCCCAACATGACGGGGCATACTCAGACGGCAGACGTTGCCAAACATTTCCATGAAAATCAAGCCAAACTTGCCCGTGGCGAAACCGTTGCCATGAGCGGGGCAGAACTGCTTGTGCAAGCCTTAGTTGATGAAGGTGTGACCCATATCTTTGGCTATCCTGGCGGGGCGGTGCTACATATCTATGATGCCCTATTTAAGCAAGACAAAATTGAGCATATCCTAGTTCGCCACGAGCAAGCGGCAGGACACATGGCTGACGCTTATAGCCGTGTTACAGGACGTACAGGTGTGGTGCTAGCCACGTCAGGGCCGGGCGTTACCAACACCGTAACCGCCATTGCCACAGCGTTCATGGACTCCATTCCTATGGTGGTATTGGCAGGGCAAGTGCCAAGCACGCTGATTGGCGATGATGCCTTTCAAGAATGCGACATGATTGGCGTGTCTCGCCCTGTGGTCAAGCACAGCTTTGTTGTGCGTAACCCTGCCGAGATTCCCACGATTATCAAAAAAGCCTTTTTTATCGCAAGCTCAGGCAGACCTGGCCCTGTGGTGGTGGACATTCCAAAGGACATGACGAACCCTGCCGATAAATTTGACTATTTTATGCCAAGCGAGATTCACATTCGCTCTTATCAGCCAACATCAAAAGGACATGGCGGTCAAATCAAAAAAGCCCTAGACGTGTTACTGTCTGCCAAACGCCCTGTACTCTACTCTGGCGGTGGCGTGGTGCAAGGTAATGCCAGCGATGAGCTTCGTGAACTTGCCAATTTGTTAAATTTGCCCGTTACCAACACGCTCATGGGACTAGGGGCATATCCTGCCACGAGCGAGCAATTTGTCGGTATGCTTGGCATGCACGGCACTTATGAAGCCAATATGACCATGCACCATGCGGACGTTATTTTGGCGGTGGGAGCAAGGTTTGATGACCGTGTTACCAACAACGTCAAAAAATTCTGCCCAAACGCTACCATTATCCACATTGACATTGACCCAACGTCTATCTCAAAAACCATTAACGCTCATATCCCTATTGTGGGCGATGTCAAGCCTGTCTTGACCGAAATGGTAAGCATTGTCAAATCTAGCGACAAACGCCTAGACGAGCACGCCCTTGCCGACTGGTGGACGCAAATAGGCGAATGGCGTAAGCGTCATGGTCTGCGTTATGGCGATGACACGGACGCCGATGTTCATGCGATCATGCCCCAACGTGTTGTTGAAACGCTGTGTAAATTGACAGACGGTAAAGCAATGATTACCTCCGATGTCGGTCAGCACCAAATGTTCGCAGCCCTTTATTATAAATATGACAAGCCACGCCAATGGCTAAACTCTGGCGGACTTGGCACCATGGGTGTGGGCTTGCCTTATGCCATGGCAGCAAAACTTGCCTATCCCGAAAAAACGGTCGTCTGTATCACAGGCGAAGGCTCCATTCAGATGAATATCCAAGAGCTATCAACGTGCTTGCAGTATAATTTGCCTGTTAAGATTTTAAATTTAAACAACGCCCAACTTGGTATGGTAAAACAATGGCAAGATATGCTGTACGAAGGTCGCCATGCTCAAAGTTATATGAAATCGTTGCCTGATTTTGTCAAACTTGCCGAAAGCTATGGGCATAAAGGCGTAAAAATTACGAGTCCTGCTACTATGGAGGAGGAGCTAAAAGAAGCCCTAGAAATGGACGGTTTGGTATTTATTGATGTGTATGTGGACAGAAGTGAGCACGTCTATCCCATGCAAGTGGCAGGGCAGTCCATGCGTGATATGTGGTTATCAAAAGGGGAGCGTACCTAATGGCACAGTTACAAAAACACTTGATTTCGGTACTTATGGAAAACGAAGCAGGCTCGCTGTCTCGTGTGGTGGGGCTGTTTAGTCAGCGTGGCTACAACATTGATACGCTAAACGTTGCCGCTACCGAAGACCCGACATTATCACGGCTTACCCTGACCACGATTACGACCGCCGATAAGATTGAGCAGATTACCAAACAACTTCATAAACTCATTGAAGTGGTCAAAGTCCAAAATCTGTCCGAAGTCTCTGGCGGTAGTCAGATTGAGCGTGAGCTGATGCTTATCAAGGTGCGAGCGACAGGAGCATACCGTGAAGAAGTGCACCGCACGGCAGACATATTCCGAGCCCAAATCGTGGATGTATCGGCAAACCTTTACACCATTCTTATCACAGGGGACGCAGGCAAGTTAGATGGCTTTATTGAAGTCATCGGACGAGATAAAATCCTAGAAGTGGTACGCTCTGGCGTGATTGGTATTGCAAGGGGCGAGCGGACGCTTTCTTTGTGATGGCAAAAGTTGTCTTAAAAGGTCATATCATCATTCCTAAAACCAATCGGCAAGTTATTTTAGATGAACTTAAAAAGCACATTGACTTAACATGCCAAGAAAGTGGTTGTTTGATATTTCAAATCACACAAGACAACAGCGATGCCGATAAGTTTTGGGTTTATGAAGAATTTGTGAACAAAGAAGCCTTCGACTTTCATCAAGCTCGTGTGCGTTTGTCGGATTGGGGGCGTGTTTCTTGTGGTGTACAGAGATATTATGAGCCTTTGATTGTTGTTGATTGATTTTGCGAGAAAAATATGATCGTAGAATTGGCAAGCCTACCACTTGCGGTGCAGACTTATATTCAAAATGAGCAGAAAGTACAGCTTGTTGTGCAAGGCGAACAGGTGTATTTAACGCTCTTACATCAATTTGCATCAAAGTTAAAAACCTCAGGTTTGCTTGCTCATTTGAACATTCATACCGATGATGATTTTTGGTTTGAGCCAATGAGTGAAGAAGAATTGGCTTGGTGGAATGGCGATAAAACCGATAAATATGGCATTAGTTTATGAGATATTTGTTGGATACGCACACGCGGTTTGGTGGTGGACACAGCAAGATAGTTTGTCAAAAACTGCTTTGCAAACCATTATTAGTCCATACAATCACATTTTTGTTAGTCCTATTAACCTTTGGGAGGTGAGCATTAAATACCATAAAGGTAAATGGGATGAAGCAAAATTGGTAATTCGTGATTTTGAAAAATTGGTGTAGGTAAATAAGTTTGAAGTAATGCCTATTAAATTACAACACGCACGCCTAGCAGGATAATTTCAAGAAAGCCATGCCGACTCTTTTGATAGAATGCTTGTTGCTCAAGCAATGAGTGAAAATTTAACTTTAATTAGCAAAGACAGTAAATTAACTGAGTTTAATGTGAATTTGCTTTGGTAAATAATTCAACCCCCGCCCCCTGATATTTATCTATGGGCATTATTTTAAGGAAACTCGTATGAGCTTAAATGTGTATTATGACAAAGATTGTGATTTGTCTATCATTCAAGGCAAAAAAGTTGCCATCATCGGCTATGGCTCACAAGGTCATGCTCATGCCTTGAACCTAAAAGACTCAGGCGTTGATGTGACTGTAGGCCTGCGTGCTGGCTCTGCTTCTTGGAAAAAAGCCGAGAACGCTGGTCTAAAAGTTGCCGAAACCGCCGATGCGGTCGCTGGTGCGGACGTTGTCATGATTTTGACCCCTGATGAATTTCAGCGTCAGCTTTATAAAGAGACCATTGAGCCAAATATCAAACAAGGTGCAACCCTTGCTTTTGCTCACGGTTTTGCCATTCATTACAACCAAGTTGAGCCCCGTGCCGACCTTGATGTGATTATGGTTGCCCCAAAAGCCCCTGGTCATACCGTACGTTCTGAGTTTGTTAAAGGCGGTGGTATCCCTGACCTTATCGCCATCTGGCGTGATGTGTCAGGTTCTGCTAAGCAACTTGCTTTGTCTTATGCTTGTGGTGTGGGCGGTGGTCGCTCTGGCATCATCGAGACGACCTTTAAAGACGAAACCGAAACCGACCTATTTGGCGAACAAGCCGTTCTTTGCGGTGGTGCGGTTGAGCTTGTCAAAATGGGCTTTGAGACCCTGGTAGAAGCAGGTTACGCCCCTGAAATGGCGTATTTTGAGTGCTTGCACGAATTGAAGTTGATTGTAGATTTGATGTACGAAGGCGGTATTGCCGACATGAACTACTCAATTTCTAACAACGCTGAGTTTGGCGAGTATGTGACAGGCGTAGAAGTCATCAACGAGCAGTCCCGTGAGGCAATGCGTAACGCCCTAAAACGTATTCAATCAGGCGAATACGCTAAGATGTTTATCAGCGAGGGTCAGCTAAACTATCCGTCTATGACTGCCCGTCGCCGTAACACTGCCGAGCATGAAATTGAAAAAACTGGGGCGAAACTTCGTGCGATGATGCCTTGGATTGGCGGTAACAAAATCATTGATAAAGAGAAAAACTAATTTTCTTTTCATGGTCAATCAAAACAGCCGTCCGATTCGCTCAGAGTTGGGCGGTTGTTTTTTGCCCGCCACAATCCAAAGAGTGGTTTTGGCGGGCAAAACAATCATCATGAGTCATTATCATTTCTTTATCATGAATGCGATAGCGAATGGTAATCGTTTGATTATCATGATGAATGAGCGTGGCTTGTTGAATGGATATGGTTCTTTCATCAAATTGCAGTTTGTCTAATCCTGTGGTTTTTTCAATGATATGATAAAAGATTGGGCGGGAGATGATTTTTTCAAAGATGACGTATTGCCTTTGATAAATATAAACTCTGGGCATGGATAAGGGTTGATGTTGGGTCATTTCCAAACGATAATCATCATTGATAGATAGTCTTTGATAATCACCAAATGTCCCAATAAAATTTAAAAAAGCAAAAAATACAATGCCCATGGGCAATAAACTTAATACCACTAAAACACCTAATGCCGATAAATAGATTTTGGTCAATTTATGTTGCCAATGATAAATCACGATAAATACCGTATGAATGAGCCAAATCCATGCGATGATTTTTTCTGTCCAATAACCTGCGAATTGATAACCATAGCAATTGAGCAAAAAAGAAATGACAAATAATAAACTGATGATAAAATACAATAATAAAGACAGTTTCATGGGGGTTGTGTGTGGTGGTTTGGTCTATCATACCAAAGATTTGATAAAATTCACACCTTGCCACCACGCCCCAATCAAGGTATAATTGCTCATTTATCTGATTTGTAGCCCACGCATGATAACGCATAACTTTCTACATTTTTTAAACAGCCTTTCTGATTTGTCCATTTTATATGTGTTGGCAAGTTTGGTGATTGCGGTGTTGACGTGGGTGGAATCGGCTTGGGTAACAAAAAACAAAGGCAAACTTCCCCAAAGTACCGCCTTTGCTATCATCAGCATTTTGACATCGTCATGGTTCATCATCTCGGGCGTGGCGTTGTATTTTTTGGAATTTCAGGGCTTACTCATTTGTGTGCCTGTGGTTTATGGTGTGTATTCGCTCACGAGCTGGTTTGTTGGTATGCGTCTTATGGGCGATGATTTGCCAGACGACCCCAAAGACATCGTCTTGTCCACCAAATACCTAACTTATACGCAGTCGTTTGCCCTTGTCTTTGCTGTGCTTTGCGTGAGTATGCTTGCCTTGCCCTACACTGATTTGCCTTTTTTGTAAAATTACAAAAATAAATCCCCTTTTTGATAAAAACTTTGTTATACTAGCTGTACGGTATTTATGTACCATAGATTGTGTTTTGTTCGCCTTGTGCGAAAAAACGACTTTGATAACTTGCGGACGAGTGCTGGTATCAGGGCGTATGTTAGATTTATTACTGAACCATTAAGGCAACTTATCGGTTTGATATAGAGTTTAAGCGTCGTATCTTTAACTTATTTTGCGGTTTTGGCAACATAAATATTTTCACGGCATTTTGCCATTATTTCCCCATTTTCAAGGAAAACTCTCATGTCAAACAAAGTTACTGGTACTGTTAAATGGTTCAATGAAGCCAAAGGTTTTGGTTTTATCGCCCAAGATACAGGCGGTCAAGACGTATTCGCCCATTACAGTGCCATTACTGGTTCTGGTTTTAAAACCTTAGCCGAAGGTCAAAAAGTGGCGTTCATTCTAGGCGAAGGCAAAAAAGGCCCACAAGCCGAAGAGATTGAAAAAATCTAATTGCCAATATCATTGGCTAAGCACTCAAAGTAATTTGGGTGCTTTTTGTTTTTGTTATTTGGCAATGTATTTTGGAAAAGCGTGTAGCAAATTGCAATTTGCCCTTGTGACCCTTGTGGTACATGATTTTAAAAGGATACCCCACTCTCAACTTAA
>NZ_MUXV01000024.1:26089-63406 GCF_002014975.1 Moraxella bovis | reverse complement strand
ATGTCAAGCAGTTTTTTTAATTTTTTTGAAAGTTTTTAGAAGTTTGTTTTTAGTTTAACTAACTTTTAAATTCTTTCAAAAGTATTCAAACTTCGTTTTGTTGGTGTTTTGTAACCAACCATTGCTTGAATGAGTGCGTATTATACAGGATAGTTTTGAGTTGTAAAGTCTTTTTGTAGTAATTTTTTAGAAATATTTATAAGTTATTGATTTTTATAAATATTTAATCTCTTGTTTTGACGTCAATCAGCTCAATCTCAAACACCAAATCCGAATTAGGCGGAATCTTACCCACCGCACGCTCGCCATAACCTAAAAAAGCAGGAACGATAAGCCGTCTTTTTCCGCCAACTCTCATCGGCTCGCACGCTGGCAAATCCACGCTTATACCCCATTTGGCAAGCAGTTTTTCGCCAATCTCGCTCCCCAATACGCCCAAATCCCAACCCTTAATCACACGCCCTGTACCGATGACAGTCTCAAAGGCTTGTCCACGGCTGTGCGATGAGTCAAACTCACTGCCGTCCGTGAGCGTGCCTGTGTAGTGAGCCATGATTAACGCCCCACGCTCACACATTTTGCCTGTGCCGATGACAAGGTCAATGATTTCAAATTTGCTCATGATAGCTCCTTAACAAGCTCAAAACGTGGCAAGGTCTTGCCGTCAATCTTTACACTTTCACAAAACATCGTCAAAGAGCGTACCCACACCCCATAATCGCCATATAAGGCACGATAGACAACAAGAATCTCTTCGGTTTCGGAATGGCGAGCGGTGTGTAAGACTTGGTAAAGGTTACCTTTGTAATGGCGGTAGATGCCTGTTTTTAAATTTACATCATTCATAATTCTGCACTTGATAGATTAATTTGCCATTAGTCTCAAGCCATTTTAATAGAAAATTTACATGAGCTATATCATTTTTGCATCTTTTTAACTGTCTTTCAACTTCGGATAATACTAATGGTATTTCAACAATCCATATTTGCTCAATCTCCAAATGATTCTTAAAAATACCAAAATAAAATGCACGATTTCTAGTTATTCTTGATAGATTGCTTTTTGTAATTCTATCCATTTGAAAACTGCAACCCTTATTTGTTTTTGTATTAACCCTTCTGATACTAGCCAAATATTCATAAAAATTACCACTCTCATCTTTGGCGTCAGGAAGATCTTTTTGCGGTATAAGCTGATGACCTAATATTTCAGCCATGATCAATTCTTTTATAATACCTGGCTGCAAAATATTTGAAATCCCATGACTTTTTTCAGCATAAGATTGTGCTTGCAATAACAAATCTATAATTTCTGATGACTTCATACTTTTTAGTTAATTAACAAAAAATTCTCAATAAAATTTCTCACAGTGATATTTCTAATTTCACCTTCCAAAATATTCTTATTCAAAGCAATGATATCATTGTTGTTATTTCTTAGTATGTAAATGTGATTTTTATCACCTATTTCATTAAATACCCCCACTATACAATGATTGCTTGGTACTTTATTAAATAAATAAGAATTCTCATCATTGTCCATATCGCTTTTTTGAAAATAGCAGAGATTAAAAGTAATTAAAAGTGGCTGGGCGTACTTCTGAGCTTCTTTAGCTGTAGCATGTCCACCTTGCAAAACTTTTGGCTTGTTTAAAATCTCTTGGATTTGGCTAGGGTTATTTTTATAAATAACCCCATAAATCTCTTGACCTGTTTTTAGAGAAATAACTTTCACTTTTTTATCCTTAATCAAGCTACACTCACCCTAGCAAACGCTTTCTTCCCTGCCTGTACCACCACCGTTTGTCCTTTTTCTACGGCAAAATCTGCTCCAACGACAGCACCATCTACTTTGACCGAGCCGTTTTTTAGAGCGTCTTTGGCTTGTGCCGAATTTTTTACCAATCCTGCTTGATTTAATAGCTGAGCGATAAACAGTTTATCCCCATCAACGCTTAGCGTAACTTCTGGCAAATCAATCGGTAATTCTCCGTCCGCCAAGCGATTCCCTGCTGATTTATGGGCATTCTCCGCACTTTCTTTATCGTGAAAACGCTCAATCAGCTCATGGGCTAGGATTTTTTTGATTTCTTGCGGATTGCGACCGTTTGCCATGTCATCAAGTAAGGCATTCACTTCACTCATCGGCTTAAAGCTCAAAAGCTCAAAATAGCGAGCGATGAGCGTGTCGGGCATGGATAGGATTTTTTGGTACATCATGCCCGCAGGTTCGTCAATGCCGATGTAGTTGCCAAGCGATTTGGACATTTTTTGTACACCGTCCAAGCCTTCCAAAAGAGGCATGGTCAGACACACCTGTGGCTCTTTGCCATAGCGACCTTGTAGGGTACGCCCCATAAGCACATTAAAGGTTTGGTCAGTTCCGCCAATCTCCACATCGGCTTCCATGGCAATGCTGTCATAGCCTTGCACAAGGGGGTACAAAAATTCGTGAATGGCGATTGGGGTTTGGCTGTTATAACGCTTAGAAAAGTCATCACGTTCAAGCATTCGAGACACAGTAAGCTGACTGGCTAGCTGTATCATGTCGCCTGCACTCATTTTGGAAAACCAATCAGAGTTAAACATAATGGTGGTTTTGTCTTTGTCTAGGATTTTAAAGACTTGCTTGGCGTAAGTTTCGGCATTTGCCTTGACCTGCTCTTCGGATAGGGGCGGACGAGTTGCGTTTTTGCCAGACGGGTCGCCAATGCGAGCGGTGTAGTCGCCGATAAGAAACAGCACTTCATGCCCCAATTCTTGAAAGGCACGCAATTTGTTAAGAACAACTGTATGTCCAAAATGCAAATCAGGGGCGGTGGGGTCCATACCAAGCTTGATACGCAAAGGGCGACCTAGGGCGAGTTTTTTTAACAAATCTTCTTCGGAATAAATCTCAACCACGCCACGTTTTAGAAGTTCAAGTTGTTCGGCAGGGGGCAAAAAATTTGACATAAGACACCTTTTTATATAAAGAAAAATAGCATTATTATAGCATATCGCAAAAATTTGGGGTGATTTTACGTTATAATAGCCTGATATTTGGCATTTTAACCCCAAGAGATGATATGCAATTAGAACAATTAGATGAGCTGATGACGACTGAACCGATGATGTTGGCAGACAACTACTACATCGGTATGATGAGTGGCACAAGTCTTGATGCGTTGGATGCGGTGTTGTGCAATTTTGATGACGACAAGCCTCGCCTTATCGCCACGCACAGTAAGCCCTTTCCTGCCGAATTGCGGGCGATTTTGCTTGCCTTATGCACACCCAATGGCACGGCACCCCTTGCGGTGGGGGAGTTTGACCGATTTAGCGAGCTTGATTTTTGGGGCTTGGCAAGCCGTCTGTATGGTGAGTTTGCCAGCGAGATTGTCAATGAACTGCTTGCCAAAACAGACCTAACAAGCGATGACATCACCGCCATTGGCTGCCATGGGCAAACGGTGCGACATCGCCCCGAGTGGCGTTTTAGCCTACAACTGCTTGACCCCAATATCCTAGCCGAACGCACAGGCATTGCGGTGGTGTCGGACTTTCGTAGACGAGACATGGCGGTGGGCGGTCAAGGGGCTCCCTTGGTGCCTGCTTTTCATCAAGCCATTTTTGAGCAAGATGAGATAACCGATAACAGCCAAACCGTGATTTTAAATTTGGGTGGGATTGCCAACATTACCGTATTGGGTGATGATGTAATAGGCTATGACACAGGCGTGGCAAACCTGCTTATGGACGGCTGGATATACCGTCATCAGGGGGTCGGCTATGACAAACATGGCGACTGGGCCAAATCAGGGGCGGTGGATTCTGCCTTGCTTGATAGGCTCATGACTCACCCCTTTTTAATGCAATCCGCCCCCAAATCCACAGGGCGAGAAGCCTTTAACATGGCGTGGCTTGATGAGATGTTGGCAGATACCGATGTGGAGCCTGTGGACGTGCAAGCGACTTTGTGCGAATTTACCGCTCTATCGGCAGGCCGTGAGATTGCCAAATTTGCCAAAACCCACAACACGCTCTATGTCTGTGGTGGCGGTGCGTATAACGCTCATCTGCTCACACGACTTGGCTATCATCTGCCAAACTTTACCATACACACTACTGATAAGGTCGGTATCAGTCCCGCTTGGGTGGAAGCAGTCGCCTTTGCGTGGCTGGCTCGCCAAAATATGCTCATGCAAACGGGCAACCTACCTGCCGTAACAGGGGCAAAAAAAGGCGTGGTATTGGGCGTGGTGTGTTTTGGGTGATATGGTATTTTATAGATATTAACTCTGTTCTCAACTTTGTATAAGTGATGGATTTACCAAAGGGCAAATTGCAATTTGCCCTACAGCCCGAAAAATAGTCACTGGAAAATCAATAATTTGTAACTTTAGGTTGAGATTGAAGTAGACATTAAGGAGAATTTTTATGACAAGATTATCATTGCTGTGTTTTGTGACAGTAGGTATCTTATGCCAATCATGCAGTGCCGAGACCCAAACGCACTTTTCACAAAAAATCGCCGACTTTGGCGATACGGTGACTTATACCGCCACAACTTATAAAAATAACGTGGTGAACTATGTCGCCCGCAAAGTTGATGACTTTGAATACAACCCCAATCAAAGCAGTGGCACCATCGTCAGTGATGAGATAATCATCAGCGATGATTATTTGTTATTTGGTCATGGCGATGACACCATCACCCCAAACAAGGACGGACTCATCAACATCGTGGCAGTGGGCGACATCATGATAGGGTCGTCCTTTCCCAATGCGGGCTTTTTACCGCCCAATGATGGTCGTGATAGTTTTAAATATGTCAAGCCCTACCTAAAAGGCGATGTGGTCTTTGGCAACTTAGAAGGGGTGCTGCTAGATAATGGTAACTCCACCAAATGCCCCAACACGCCTGCCATCGACCCTGAGACAGGTCAGCCCAAAGCCATGACCTGCTATGCCTTTCGTATGCCAACCCGCTATGCCAAAATCATCAAGGATGCTGGGTTTAATATGTTAAGTCTTGCCAATAACCACACAGGCGACTTTGGCGATGTGGGGCGTAACAGCACAAAAACCACGCTTGCCGATGCTGGTATTTATTATGCAGGTCTTTTATCCAAACCCACCACCACCTTTACCAAAAATGGCGTAAAATACGGCATGGTCGCCTTTGCCCCAAACATCGGTACGCTCTCTATCAATGACTTAGAAACCGCCAAACGCTATGTTAGGGAATTGGATAAAAAAGTGGATATTGTCATCGTCTCTTTTCATGGCGGAGCAGAGGGAGCAGAGCATACCCGAGTACCCAAAACAACTGAGATGTATCTAAATGAAAATCGTGGCGACGTCTATAAATTCTCCCACAGTCTCATCGATGTGGGGGCGGACATCATCATCGGGCATGGCCCGCACGTAACGCGGGCGGTAGAAGTCTATAAAGACCGTTTTATTGCGTATAGCTTGGGGAATTTTAACACTTATGGGGCGTTTAATGTGCGTGGTCTTAACGGCATTGCCCCCATTGTCAATGTCACCATGCAAGCAGACGGCAAATTTGTCTCGGCAAATGTGGTGTCCATTTATCAAACCAAAGAAAATGGGCTAATGATAGATAAGAACAACCGTGCCTTTGGTGAATTAAAACGCTTAACCGAGCTTGATTTTCCTAATAGCGGTTTGGTATTTCGTGATAATAAGATTGCTCGCTCATCAAAATAAGGCGTGATTAATCATATCATGACCCTAACAGGCTTAATATTCGCCACAGGTTTTGGTAGGGGCGTGTTGAACACGTCCTTGATAATGTAACGTTTTATTGTACAGCTAACAAAATTGATTTTACTACACAAACCGTTCGCCCTGAGCTATGCCTGCGGGTCGGTTTCCGTCATGGTTCGACTTAGCTCACCACGAACAGAAAACCGTGGTACTTTTTCATTTTGTAGAGTGTGTTATATTGGCGTAGATGTCAGCAAACACAAACTTGATGTGGCTTAGTTAAAAGACTTAACTTCAATGAAAGTTAAACCCAAACCTTTAATAACAAACCAGATGACTTGTATACCTGACTAATCGACTTAACACCAATGTTGGTGATGAGGTCAACGTTAACGACATTCATCTCATTTTACAAGCCACAGACGTGTATCACGAACCTTTGACCTATTACTTACACGATTTAGGCTTTAAAGTCAGCACCATCAATCCTGCTTTTATCAAACACTATGCTGATGGCTTAGGGGGTCAGACAAAAGACTGATAAAAAAAGACAGTACCATCCTTGCCAAATATGGGAGGGCAACCCACCCTGATACTTGGATTACCCCAAGTGATGATGCTCGTCAAATCCTAGGTTGGGACATGATGGGTTTTGACATGATGGATTTTTTAAAAAATTATCATTTTTTCCTTCTTTTATCCTTGAAAAAATCCACCCCACCCCCATTTAGGAATAACATAACAATAATAATCACAACCCCTTTCCTCAACCCACTGCCCCTCCTTCAGTGGGTCTTTTTTTGCCTGCATATAAAATTGATGAATTATTGTACAGATTTATTTTATTGCTATACTACACTTAATTTGTGCCAATGTTTTTTGGTAATTTTTACATTAAAATTGTTTCAAAACATTGCAACTTTTTGGCATTTCGTCTTATAATAAGGCACTTTATCCATCGATTTTTATCATGAGTGCAACGCCAAATATTGAGCGGTCTCATCAGAGAACTAAGCCCACTTATAAAAAACGTCTCATCCTAGTGCTGTGCGTGTTGGCACTTCTGCCCCTTGCCGAGAAAACCATGTCCACGGCACAGGCAGGGGTTTTTGACTCATTGCTAAAAATTCTCCTGCCCTTTTATGATGGTGACCGCAGTCTTGGCGATAACTCACCCCAAGACACCAATAAAGACAACGATGAAGGCACGCCACAGACGGCAGAGCCTGCTTTTATGCCTGTCGCCCCATCTCAGCCCGAACTAAGCACCCCCAACAAGCTTGATGAGCCTGACATGGGCGAGTATATCGATGACGGCACCGATGATGATTACCTGCCCAATGCCGACACGGTAGACATCCCCGACATCATCTTTGATGACATCCTAAACGCCCACGACAGCACGCCCATGCTTGGCTATCCTGATTTGTACGCCCTGCTGTCGGCGGAGTTTGGCGTGGACAGGGGGCAGATTGGTGAGTCTTTGACCATTTATAAAGCTGAGAGCTTTACCGCCAATGCCACAGCCGTCTTTGAGCGTGCATTGGCACTGTCCATCGAGTACGAGACCCCCGAACAGTCGCTTGCCTTTGCTCGGGCGTGGCAACGCCAAAACCCTGAGCATATCCCTGCGTGGTTCTATGTCGCCCATCTGGCTCTAAAAGCAGGCGACTATCATGAAGCCAGTACCATGCTGGCGATGATTTTGGATTATGATGAAAAAGCAGATTTGACGGGGATTTTGACAGGGATTTTTCCACAAAACCCTGACGAACAGCGACAGCTTTTTACCGCCTTGCAAACCATGGAAGACGACAACCCATCGCTGTCAGTACTGCGAGCAGGTCTTTTGCTACGCCTACAAGACTACGCCCCTGCTTTGGCTTACATCAACAAAGCCCTAGAAGACGAACCCGATAACCTTGCCTTTATTACCCTAAAAATCGACATCCTAAAAGAGAGCGGACAAGAGTCCGCCATGTGGGCGTTTATCCGCCAAAAAGTCAAGGAGTTGCCCACCATCAAAGAGCTACACCTGTACGAGATTCGCCATGAAATAGACATGGGTCAGCTTGGACGGGCGTGGGATTTACTACAAGTGGCAAACCGTCAAACCAAAGACCCCGATGTTGCCCTGCTGACCGCCTTGGTCGGGCTAGACATCGGCAAATATGAAAATGCCCGTACGGTCTTAACCCCCTTACTTGACGTGCCTGCCTTTAATAGCCGTGCCAATTACTACCTTGCCATCAGCTACGAACGCTCGGGCAACCTTACCCTTGCCAAAGAGCATTATGAAAAGGTCAAAGACTCCGAGCATGTGCTAGACGCCCGCACCAAAGTGGTCGGCTACTATCTTGCCAAAGATGACGTGGACAAAGCGATTGCCACTTTGGTGCGACTGCGTGATGACTTTGAGATTTATGCCATTGACAGCTATCTGCTTCATGCCGAGATTTTGCTACGTCAAGACAAAAAAACCGAAGCCCAAAACCTGCTTACCGTCGCCAATCGTGAATATCCCGATGATGACCGCCTGCTCTTTGCCAGTTTTCAGCTTTTGCAAAATGAGCTTAGCGATGATGACAAACGCTTTGCCATCGATAAGCTCTTGGAGCTTGACCGTATGAACCCTGCATATCGCCTAGCCGACATCAAACTTCGCCTAAGCCAAAACCCCAACGACCTATCAGCACTCGAAGGGGCGATGAGCCTTGCCCAAATCAGCTCGGACGACCCCAATTACGACCCACAGTTACAGCTTGAAGCTCTTATCGTACTTGGCAATCACGCCCTATCACAGGGCAACTATCGGGCGGTGCTGGACTACCTAGAAATGCCCTATGAAGTCGCCCCCGACCTAAACGCAGGCATAACCCTACTGCATGCCTACCAAGGGCTTGGCGAGTCTGATAAGGTCGATCGCCTGCTTGCCGACCTACAAAACCGCTTTGCCTTTGGACAAAATCGGACAGGACAGGAAGTGCAAGAATATTAGGGTTTGGGAATGATTTTTGGATAAATGATTTGCCCTATATATCCAAATTTTAACATGTATTTTTATTTGACAATGCCTTATTAAATTAACCCTTAAACAACTGTTAAACAACTTTAAAAAATCTTTTTAACCATCATTTAAGCAAAAGACAACTTATACCCCATTCTCAACTTTATATAAATGATTGATTTATCAAGGGCGAACGATTCACCCCTACAATCGAAAAAAGGCTCTGGTTCAAAAAGTATGCTACAAAGAAAACCGTTCGTGGCGAGCTTGGGAAACCTAACGGTTTTCCTACCCGCAGGCAGGCTCAAGGAGAGCGGAAAAACTAGTTCAGCATACTTTTTAGACTACTACCGAAAAAAATAATTATGGAACAATCAATAAGTTACCATTTTAAGTGGAGAATTAAGTAACATCTTGTATTTAGCCCAATCTTTGTTTTAAATAACTTTTAAAAACTCTTTAACACTCATTATTCATTAGGGCGTGTTGAACATTGATAACATTTTTATAAAATAAGATGAAAATTTAACGTTTCAATCTATTTTTGCATGAAAAATGGCTAAATCTTGTTTTTCTGCGTCAAAAACTTGGCTTGATAGAATAACTATCAACCTCAAGTTTTTTCCTTGAAAAACGTGCGATTTTTCTCATTTTTCATGGCAAATACCAATATTCAACACACCCTAATTCTTTACTCATCATTATTTACCATTTAATCATCAAAAAGCTTATGAAATTTATCCGCCCCCTTATCCTTACCCTAGTCGCCACAGGCTCGCTCACCGCCTGCCAAACCCTGCCCAAGACCACCCCTGTCATCAGCGAGCAGGTTCATGATGATGTCTTACGCTTTGCCATCACGGGTAAAATCGGTATTACCACAAACACCGCCAACGGCAAACAGGCAGGCAGTGCTTTTTATAACTGGGGACAAGAAGATGAGCGGTTTGCTATTGACCTAACAGGGGCGTTTGGCATGGGGGCAACCCAAATCCGCTATGACGGACAGCAAGCCACACTCACCAACGACAAGGGCGAGATACAGGCGGACAGCCCCGAAGAGTTGCTCCAAAAAGCCACAGGATGGCACGCCCCCATCAGTCATCTGCCCCACTGGATTGTCGGCAAAACCGCCCAAGGCGACACCGACAGTCAGCAGGACGAGCAAGGCAGGCTCACCCAAAGCACCAATGATGAGTGGACAGCCAGTTTTGAATACCCCAAAAACAGCCCACGTCCCAGCCGTCTTATCATCAATCACACCGACGGACATCGTGTGGTGATGACCATCGTTTATCCGAATTGATATCATGAGTCAGCTTACTTTATTCTCGCCTGCCAAACTCAACTTGTTTTTGCACATCACTGGCAGGGCGGACAACGGTTATCATCATCTGCAAAGCGTCTTTACCGCCATTGATTTTGGTGACACGCTCTCTTTTCGCACGTCCACAAGCCAGAAGCTTGTGACCTTGATAGGAGCGGATGAACTGACCGACGACATCAATGATAACCTTATCGTCAAGGCGGTCGAGACCTTAGCCAAACGCTACCCTGCTTATGCCTCATCCGTCCAAATCGTCCTAGAAAAGCACATCCCCACAGGGGCAGGACTGGGCGGGGGTTCCTCCAACTGCGCGACCACGCTCATCGCCATCAACGAGCTGTGGGGACTTCGGCTCTCTGCCGATGAGCTTATCAAGATTGGGGCGAGCCTTGGGGCGGACGTGCCGTTTTTTATTTTTGCCCATTTTCACAGAACCTCCGCCATCGCCACGGGCATTGGCGAGATACTAAGTGCCATTGACTTACCCGACTGTGGCTATCTGGTGTTACTGCCTGATGAACACGTCAGCACCGCCACGCTGTTCGGCTGTGATGAGCTCAAACGGGACTGCCCTGTGTATAGCCATCACGCCCTATCGGATGCCAACTTCTTTGGCGATAATGCCTTATTTACCAACGTCTTTACCCCGCTGGTGCTGGCACGCTCTGCCAAAGTCGCCCATGCGTTTGGCTATCTGTGTGACTTAGAGCACAAGATTGGCACCAAGGTGCGCATGAGTGGCACAGGTTCGGCGGTGTTTTTGCCCATTCCCTATAAGCTCATTGACACCGCCATCAACCGCTTGATAGACAATGCCCCCTGTCCTGCACTCTTTGCTCGGGGACTTTACTAAATGGGCATTTTAAATTGATAAATTTCAAATACTTAGCAATTTATTTTAAAATTTTAAAAATTAGCCCTTGCATAATTTTAATTTTTCGGTATAATTGTCCGCCTATATAGGGGCGTCGCCAAGTTGGTAAGGCATCAGGTTTTGATCCTGACATCCGTTGGTTCGAGTCCAGCCGCCTCTGCCATTTTTTGTAAATTTTTAAAAAATTTATCACACTTTATAGGGGCGTCGCCAAGTTGGTAAGGCATCAGGTTTTGATCCTGACATCCGTTGGTTCGAGTCCAGCCGCCTCTGCCATCTTCTTTTGGTTGAGAAGAGTAAAAAAGCCAGTTGAAAGACTGGTTTTTTTACGTTTGTTGTTTACACATTGCTATTTTACCGCGTTTGAGTCTTTGCAATGATGGTAAAAAATGGTAAAATAATCTTGCTAACCCCACTGTCCCAACCATAGGATTTTTTCATGTCATATATGGCCGTCTTTTCAGGAAGTGCCAATCCTGAACTTGCTCAAACCGTCGCCAACCATCTTCACATCCCCCTAAGTAAGTCTGATATTACCCGTTTCTCTGATGGCGAGATTGCCGTTGAGATTAAAGAGAACGTGCGTGGTAAAGACGTTTTTATCCTCCAACCGACCTGTGCCCCGACCAACGACCATCTGATGGAAGTGGTGCTACTGGCGGACGCTCTACGCCGTTCTAGTGCAGGACGTATCACTGCCGTGATTCCTTATTTTGGCTATGCTCGCCAAGACCGTCGCCCCCGTTCGGCTCGTGTGCCTATCTCGGCTCGTGTGGTGGCAGACATGCTGTCCATCGCTGGCATTGACCGTGTGATGGTGGTGGATTTGCACGCTGACCAAATCCAAGGTTTCTTTGACGTACCCGTGGACAACCTATACGCCACGCCCGTGCTACTTAGCGACCTAAAACAAAAAAATTATGAGAACATCATGGTCGTTTCCCCTGATGTCGGTGGCGTGGTGCGAGCCAGAGCCGTCGCCAAATCACTGGGTGATGTTGACCTTGCCATCATCGACAAACGCCGTGCCAAAGCCAATGAATCCGAAGTCATGCACATCATCGGCGACGTGTCAGGACGTGACTGCATCATTGTCGATGACATCGTAGATACCGCAGGCACACTGTGCAAAGCCGCCCAAGCCCTAAAAAACAAAGGGGCAAAACGTGTGGTCGGCTACATCACGCACCCTGTACTCTCGGGCAAGGCACTAGACAACATCTCAAGCTCCGCCCTAGATGAGATTGTAGTTACTGACACCATTCCTTTGACGGACGAAGCCAAAGCCTGCTCAAAAATCCGTCAAGTGACCATCGCATCAATGATTGCTGAGAGCCTGCGTCGTATCAACAACGAAGAATCCATCAGTGCGATGTTTGATTATTGATTGACATCAAAAAGCAATCACTTATCGTTACTTTAACTGACGTGGGCAGGCGTGATGACTTTATCCATCAAGCCTGCCCCTTTTGTGTTTTCAAAAATAGGAAAATCACACGTTTTTAAAACGTTGTCAGCCTACCATCAAATGGGCTGTTATAAGTGTGATAAACAACTTCAATACTTTCAACCATTGGTAGCTCTATCTTTTTATTCATAAATTTATAATATGGATAATTTAATTGAGAGGCTTGGTCATTAGCTAGTTTTTTTGATTTATGATTATTTACAACAAAATATTTTTCAGTTTTTTATGGTTACCACCCATAAGTGACGAAGAAACCACCCCAGTTATGGTATTTCATTCTTTTTATCCTTATTAAAATCTATCATATAATAAGGAAATTGCAAAAAAATTAAAAATTACTATCAGTACAATGATTGATGTGGGAGAGATAATAAATATAATTTTGGCTCTGGTTCAAAAAGTATGCTACAGAGAAAACCGTTCGTGGCGAGCTTGGGAAACCTAACGGTTTTCCTACCCGCAGGCAGGCTCAGGGCGAACGGAAAACCTAGTTCAGCATACTTTTTAGACTACTACCATAATTTTAAGTCTTCTATAATTACTTCTTTGTTTTCTTTTGCATTTTTTTATTCTAATTTATATAAACAAGTATTCTATTAGAAAAATAAAACAAATAAAACCATCTCAACAACACCACCAAAAATATAAGCGGTTAAAGAACATAAAATAAAAGAGATGATAAAAAATACATGAAAAATTTTAATGAGATTTTTTTATCTGATTGACGTTAAGTAATTCATCAATAAATTTGGTTAATTCCATCAAAATCCCCATGGGCTGACAAAACAGCCCGTTATAGCATGCCTATAAAAAATAGTTTTAAGGATGAATATTTACTCATCATTCATTTTTTACTCTCAGTATTTTATGAGTTTATCCCATCATCAAAAAATAAAATATCTCTGACATCTTACCCATTTCATGATAAAATAAGGGCATTTATGACTTTAAGGATTTGCCATGACCGCACAAACCACGCTCGCCCAATACCTAGAATCCCACGCCACGCCAGAGCTTGCCAGCACCATGACCACGCTTGCCACAGCGAGCGTTGCTATTAGTCATTTACTAGATAAAGGGGCATTGGCAGGCATTCACGGCGAAGCAGGCGGACAAAATGTGCAAGGCGAAGCCCAAAAAAAGCTGGACGTGATTTCCAACAACCTGCTACTAAACGCCCTAATCCACAACCCCAACTGTGCAGGGGTGGCATCGGAAGAGCTTGATGAGATTAGCCCTGCCAACGATGACGGCACCCTGCTCGTTACCTTTGACCCGCTTGACGGCTCGTCCAACATTGACATTAATATGACGGTGGGGACGATTTTTTCTATTTTGCCTTATCGCAATCAAGGACAAAAGGCGTGTGAGAGCGACTTTTTGCAAAAAGGCGAAAATCAGCTTGGGGCAGGTTATTTTATCTATGGCACGTCCACCATGCTGGCGGTAACTTTTGGGGCAGGCGTTGCCATGTTTAGCTTTGACCCGATGACCCAAACTTATATTTTGATTAACGACAATGTGCGTATCAGCGAGCAGACTGCCGAGTATGCGATTAATGCCTCCAACCGCCGTTATTGGCTACCACCAATCCAGCAGTACATTGAAGAGTTGGTGCAAGGCGACACAGGCATACGCCAAAAAGACTACAACACACGCTGGGTGGCGGCGATGATTGCCGATGTGCATCGTATTTTGATTCGTGGTGGGGTGTTTATGTATCCGTATGATACCAAAATTGCAGGTAAGGCGGGCAAACTTCGCCTGATGTACGAAGCCAATCCGATGAGTTTTATCATTGAACAAGCGGACGGGGCAAGTACGGACGGCGTGGTGCGTATTATGGATATTATCCCGACCGCCATTCATCAGCGTATCCCTGTGGTGCTAGGAGCAAAAGAAGAAGTGAACTATGTCAAGGCGTTGCACGAGACGGCAGGGATTTTGGCGAATGGGGATAAGTCGAGCGAATGAGACAAGAGTTTTATTATCAACCAAAAACGCTTTCAGAATCCGTCAATTATTTTTTATGGGGACTTTTGGTGTTTGGCATTTTGGTATGTGCCATTTTGCTCTGTGTCTTATATTTAAATTTACTCAATCCCAATAAAGACAATTTTTCAATCATTAAAGATTTGATTATTGTCGCCGTGCCTTTATTTATGATTTATAAGGCAATCATGCCTAACAAGTTGCATGACAAAGACAATCAAAAACCCATGCCAATGTTTATCTTTGATGAAATTGGCATGGTGTTTAATCACCCAAAACACGGTTTTGAATTAGAGTGGCAAGACATTCAATCGGTTGATATTAGTTTTATGTTTAATATACCAACATTGATTATTCATACAAAAACAAACAAACACAAAATAGATATGCAATATTTTGAAAATAATGAGAATGTCGATATTCAAAAAGTTTTTAATGAATATGCGATAAAATATAGTGGCAAAAAATTAATTTTATAAACCCATTTAAAAAACTTCATATGATTATCACCTCCAAAGACAACCCCCTAATTAAAACCGCCCACGCCTTACTAACCGACCCTAAAAAAAGAAAGAAACTTGGGCAAACGGTCATTGAAGGCACGCATTTATTGGACGCTTATTTAAAAGCAGGTAAAATGCCAATCACAACCATTGTCAGCGAAAGTGGAATGACAAATACTGAAATTCAAAGTTTACTTGCCAAGTTAAATAAAAATCCCATTATCATCAGTGATACTTTATATAAAGCCATTCGCACGCTTGGCGAAAGTTTGCCCATAATGGCAATCATTGAGATGCCAAGTTTGATTTTAAATCAAGCCATTGAAAACGACTGCTTAATTATCAATGGCATTCAAGATACGGGCAATTTGGGAACGCTACTTCGCACCGCCAGTGCCACAGGATTTGAAACGGTGATTTGCACCACAGGCACGGCTCACGCCTATAATCCCAAAACAATGCGTGCTGGCATGGGGGCAAATTTTAGTTTACATATTTATGAAAATGTGGGGATTGATGAGATTTTTGACTTCGTTAAAGTGCCCATGTTTGCCACAACTTCGCACGCTGATGGCTTGATTTATCATAAGGATTTGACCAAACCGCTTGCCCTGATTATGGGACACGAAGGGCAAGGCGTGGATAAGATTTTATTAAAAGAATGCACGCCCCTAACCCTACCCCAATACGGACAAGAAAGCCTAAATGTCGGTGTGGCGGGGAGCGTGTGTTTGTATGAGATTTTAAGGCAGAGAAGGTTTAAAAACACCCACAGCATTCGCTAGGCACAAACTTGAAATCTAAAAATACCGCAATACCGCCAACGCCACTTGCTCGTGCGTGTCATCACGCCCACGCTCCGCCTTACCTGTCAAGCGTAGGGCGTATGTGGGGCTGATGTCGTACTGCACGCCGACATTAAGAGCAGGCTGAACGTATGTCGAGCGAGTCTCGCCTTGATTGTGATGATACCACACTGGCAGGGCAAGCTCGCCCATGACACGCACCTTATCACTGGCATGATGAATACAGCCGACATTCACGCCTGCCCCCACACGATAGCCCTTATTGATATGCCCCACTTGTCCGCCATAACCGCCAAACACATAGCAGAGCGTATCGGCAAGCCTGCCCGTACCTAGCTCGCCCTGCCCAAGTGTCCATGATTTGCCCTTTTCTAGGCGAACATCAAAGACCATATGGTCATCATTATCCCTATCCGAGCCATCCATGACCTGCATGAGCCGTGCGTGCTGACCCCATGCCATGCCGTTATGGGCTTTGGCGGTGTTGGTTGGGTTATAACTGCGTGTGCTAAATACCGTTGCCTTATCCACTTTTAGCCTATCATCATATCGTACATCGAGCGAGAGCATTTCGACATCAAGATACTGGCGTACGCCCACAGGTCTATCTAGCACATCATAATATGCCGAGCGTAACGACAGTCCAAAAGTTGTGCCGTCATTATCACCCGTGCGTGTACCATGATAACTGTCATCATAGCCGACCGATAAGCCAATGCGGTGCGTGGGACTGGCATGGGCGGGGTTGCTAGGGCTTGTAACCACACCCTGTGTGCCGTTTTGCACCGCTTGCGCGGTACTGATCTTTGACGGCAGGTATTTGGTATCACGCACCAGTCCCTTATCGGTCAGCACGCGTGCCACTTCGTTAGGAATAACGACTTTGCCAACCGCTTCACGCAACTCACTGCCACGCACGACATCAATCAGGCGTAATATCTCACTGGCACAGTTGTCATGAGTAAAAAAATACGGACGTTTTAAGTCTTTAATCTCCCACACGTGTCGCATGATTTGGGCGACTTCGGCAGTGGTGAGATTTAAGCGATATTCCCAAATGTCTCGCTCATCATCAAGCAAGTACACATCTCGCTTTTCATCATAATCATAAAACTCCATGATCCCTGCATAACCGCCCACCAGCGAGCGGGCACTGGCTTCGGCTTCGCCGTCCGCCTTATCTCGGGCAACGGTGTAGTTAATGGCAAAAGCGTCATCATCACGACCACTTGCCAGACTTTGCTCGGTGTCCGCCTTTATCATCACATGAGCGAACGCCGAGCCGAGCGAATTGGGGTGTTCATCGGCAAAGGTCAGCGACAACGCCCGAGCGTCATACTGTTTCGCCCACGCATGAAATTCATCACAACCGCTGTCATCTAACGCCAAGCCCAACTGCTCTGCCACATAGTGCGTGCGAGCAGGAAAGGCACACAGCACCTTATCATCACGTTCATCTATCGCCTTGATGATAGCGTCAAGCTCGGCTCTGGTGTCACCCCCTGCCAGTAAAAAATGAGGGTCTTTGGCAGTGGGTTTGCCTTTTTTGTCAAGCAGTAACAATTTTCGCCATGCAGGGGAGCTTGCCACGTCTGCCAAAGACCCAGATTGGCTGGCGGTTGGGGCGGTGCTAGGTTGGGAATTATCTGTTAAAAATGAATGCTGAATCTCATCAAAAACCACACGACTGTCTCGATACGCCACGTTGGTGCCGTCCGTTAGGGCATTGCCAGATGAGACGGCATACACTGGCACGCTCATCAAGGCGGTTAGGCTAAGGGCTAGTAGTGTGGGGGTGGATTGGTAAAAATTTTTCATAGCAAGTGTTAAATCAAGTGTTAAATTTAAATAAAAATTGATAGAATAGACTTTTGACAAGTATAAATCATCATGACAAAATTCACCACTTTTTTTATCAAAGACGGCATATTACACGGAGCGGACTTTGTGCCGTCCCCCAATTTTAATGCCCGCCCCGACTGCCCCATTACGGGCATTGTCATTCATAATATCAGCCTGCCCCCAAGCGAATTTGGCAAAACAGATAAGACTGGCACGCATTTTGTCAAAACCTTTTTTCAAAATAACCTAAATGCCAATGACCACGACTATTTTAAAACCATTGCCGATTTAGAAGTGTCGGCTCATTTATTTATTGAGCGAGACGGGTCTGTTAGTCAATTTGTCAATTTTAATAACAGGGCATGGCACGCAGGGAAGTCCGCTTACCTTGGGCGGTCAAATTGCAATGATTTTACCATTGGCATAGAATTAGAAGGCGATGATTACTCACCCTTTACTAAGATACAATATACCGCTCTTGCTCATATTATCCACGCCATTTATACCGCCTATCCTGCCACAAAGAGACATCTTATGGGACATAGCGATATTGCTCCTGCTCGCAAAACCGACCCTGGCGAATTTTTTGATTGGCAAAAATTAAGAAAAATGGTCGATGATTTATGCAAAAAATAATGGATTTAATTTTTTAAAAGTTTTTAGGAGACTTATTAAAAATTTAATTAAAAAATACCCCAAATTTATTACCAATTTTTAAAAGGAATTAATATGCACACCAAAGATTATTTAGTCTTATTTAGCGTGGTTTTGATTTGGGATGTCAATTTTTTGGCAATAAAAATCGGCTTAAATGATGTACCGCCTTTGATATTAGGCATGGTGCGTTTTTTATTGATTTTAAAGAATCCATCAAACCCAATCATCTGATTGGCATGATAATGGCTGGTGTGGGCTTAGGGCTCATCGGCGTAGGGCAATATCAAGGCGGATTTTCGCTCATCGGTATGTTCCCTGTGCTGGGTGTGGCGTTCAGCTGGGCGATTGGCAATGTCATCGTCAAAAAAAAATCGGACAAGTCAATCCCTTATCACTCGTCATTTGGGGCAACTCATCACCTTTACGCTAGGCTCGCTCGTGGCGTATGGCGTGGGCGGTGTGATAAGCCATTTGGCAAATTTTAGCCTGTCAGGGGTGCTTGCTGTCATGTTTTTGGCGTATGTGGCGAGCTTTGTCGGCTATACAGGCTGGGGGTATTTGCTGGCTCGGCATTCGGCAAGCAAGGTTACGCCCTTTATCATGCTTGTGCCTGTCATTGCGTTGGTCGTGGGCTACGTGGCGTTAAAAGAGCGTCTTATTTTGTGGCATTATGTGGGGATTTTGACGGTATTGTTTGGGCTTGGGGTGCATTTGTTGGGCGGACGGTGGTTTGATAAGAAGTTTTAAAAATGGTTTATTTATTTGAATGGCATTATTTTAAAATATGGTATGTTCAATAAAATACTTTTTAAAATTTGATGTGTGGGGGAAAATTGAAATTCTCCCAAAATTAATATTTATCACAGGGTTAATTCAGTTTTCCCCTACAATTTATCCAAAATTTTTATCCAATTAAAATTTGTATTTTTTAAATTAACATATTTTTAAAAATAAAATTGATGAAAATCATTTTTTATATAAATTAAAAGATGCGTGGGATACAGTTGCTACAATCTTTATTTTTAAGTTACAATATTTTTAAAAAATCATTCACTCTTTTTATTATTTTTAATTTAAACAGCCCCAATTTTGATTTAACAAATCCGCCCACACCCCACAAATTCACAAAAATTCATCCACTCATCGCTCAAATCCTTTATAATACGCACAAATTTTTGTTGGCAATTTATCATGGCAAAATCTCGTCTGCTTAGCTCCACCCTTGTTGTTAGCTCCATGACCATGCTCTCACGCATTTTAGGCTTGGTGCGTGATGTCGTCCTTATGGGCGTGTTTGGGGCAGGCGGTCTTATGGACGCATTTTTGGTCGCCTTCAAAATCCCCAACTTTTTACGCCGTCTTTTTGCCGAAGGAGCATTCTCGCAAGCCTTCGTGCCTGTCTTGACCGAATATAAAGAACAGAAAACCTTTAACGAAATTCAGCTACTCATCAGCCGTGTCTCGGGCGTGCTTGGGGTGATATTGCTGGCACTCACTGTGGCGGTGCTTGCCCTTGCCCCCTTTGTGATACAGCTTTTTGCCCCTGGGTTTGTGGACGACCCTGCCAAATTTAACACGGCAACCGAGCTTTTGTACCTAACCTTTCCTTATTTGTTTTTTATCTCGATGACGGCATTTTTTGGCAGTATTTTACAAAGCTATGGTAAATTTGCCCCGCCTGCCTTCGCCCCTGTCTTACTCAATATCTCGATGATAGTCGGGGCGTGGCTCATCGCTCCCATGCTTGACAAATCTATCATGGCACTAGGCTATGCGGTGGCGGTGGCAGGTGTATTACAGCTTATCATTCAACTGCCTGATTTATATCGCAAAAAATTGCTGGTCGCCCCAAGCATTGACTTTAAACATGAAGGGGTCAGACGCATCTTGACGCTCATGCTCCCTGCCATTTTTGGGGTGTCGGTAACGCAAATTAACCTGCTACTCAACACCATTTTTGCATCCAAAATGGCAAACGGCTCGGTCTCGTGGCTCTACTCTGCCGAGCGGCTAAGCGAGTTGCCACTCGGTCTTATTGGCGTGGCAATCGGCACGGTCATTTTGCCCAGCCTGTCAGCAAGCCGTGCCAAAGCGGACATGACAGAATTTGGCAAAACCCTAGACTGGGCAATGCGTCTCATTATTCTTATCGGTCTGCCTGCATCCGTGGCGATGTTTGTGCTGTCGGACGTGCTGATGAATGCCCTGTTTGTGCGTGGCGAATTTAGCGCCACAGACGGCGACATGGCTTCTCTTGCTCTACGCTGTCTGTCGGGCGGGATTTTGGGCTTTATGCTTATTAAGGTGTTCGCCCCTGCGTTTTTTGCAGGGCAAGACACCAAAACCCCTGTCAAAATCGGTATCGTCTCAGTGTTTGCCAATATGCTGTTTAGCGTGGTGTTTATTGGGATTTTTTATCTTGCCAAATTGCCCTTGCATGGCGGTCTTGCCCTAGCCACGACAGGGGCGAGCTTTGTCAATGCAGGGCTTTTGTATTACTTTTTACAAAAACGGGATATTTGGCACTTTGGCAAACATTGGTACAAAATGGGCACGCAGTTTGTCATCGCCACGCTTGCCATGACGGTAAGTCTGTATGCGGTGCTACCCTACTACCCCCAAGACGGCTCGGCATGGGCAAAACTTGCCGTGCTAATCGCTATCTGCGTGGCAGGTGCGGTGGTGTATGGGGTGGTGCTACTTGCCAGTGGGTTTAGACCAAGACAGTTACGGCATGGGTGAGATTGAAAGAAAAGGGGAATGTGCAATACTCATCTTTTAAAATCAAAATATATTGGTGTGCGGTACACGCCTTACAAAACCACACATTCCCCAACAAAAAGAGCGATTGCTCGCCCTTTTTAACTTTTCTTAATTTTCATCATTTAATTGTGGCACTAAGGTTAATTCCAACAGATGAATATACCGCCCTTCTACGTCCACCACCGTGATTTGCCAGTCATTGATAGACACGCTCTGCCCCTCTAAGTTGCTCACCGCCCCCAACGCCTGCATGACCAGACCGCCCATGGTATCCACATCCGTATCATCAAAGCTCGTCCCCAGCACCTCGTTGCAGTCGCCGATGAGTGTGGACGCTTGCACGAGCCACACGCCGTCTTTTTCGGGGTGGGTGATGATATTGTTAATAGTGCTGTCCTCATCGATGTCATCATGCTCATCAACGATGTCGCCAACAATCTCCTCTAACAAATCCTCCAACGTCGCCACGCCCGACACCGAACCGAACTCATCAACCACGACCGCCATATGCACCTGAGCCCGTTGCAGTGAGCGTAGCAGGGTATCCGAGCGTGCCGTCTCCGAGATGTATAGGGGCTTTCGTACTAGGTCTTTGAGCAAAAATGGAGGGTTTTGCCCTGCCGATTTTTGGGCAAGATAAGGAATTAGGTCTTTGACCAGCAAAATGCCCATGACCGCATTGTCGTCCGCCTCATCGATGACAGGATAGCGAGAATGATTGGACTCAAAAATGGTGGCAAGCACCGTCTCAATGTCATCACTACTGGTAATGGCTCTCACATCAGGGCGTGGGGTCATAATTTCCTTGACCGCCATGGCAGGCAAATCAAGCACGCCCTCAAGCATATCGACCATGTCCGAATCCAAGAACCGCCGAGAGTCTTGGACAAGGTTAAGCAGGTCATCACGGGTTTCGGGGGCGGTGGAGAGCCAGCGTTTTAAGCCACGTCGCCAACTGTGGTCATCAGACATGGGAAATACTTTCCTTTGTTGTTTAAAAATATGTGCTTAATTTAGCGGATTTTGGGTGAATATTCAATCATTTTTTGTAAAATTTTAAGTCCTTGACTTTCAAAATAAAAATATCCATAATGCTTCATTATCCCATTTTTAAGGATTAAAAAATGCGTGCCAAACACTACCCAATCCGCCCCAAACAAGCACAAGGCTATCTGATGGTACTCTCCATGCCCATTTTGTACATTGTGCCAACTTTTGTGCTGACTTTTTTTCTAAAAGACAATGCTCTTTCTTATTGGCAAAATTTTATCATTGCTACAAGTATTGGGCTTGTGTTTTATTTTTTGGTGCGTGCGTATTTTAAACCCAAAATGTATGGCATTGCCTTAATCATTGACGATAAAGGCATTAGAACCAACAGCAATTTTTTAAATAAACTACCCAATTCCACGCCCATTTTATTAAAAGACATTGATAGGATAGACTACGCCGAAAATTTAATCCAAGAAATGACGGGCAAATTGCTATCAAAAGGTGACCCTTATTTAAAAGACTTTAATAAAACCCTAATCATTCACGCCAGCAAAAAAGAACGCTTTGGCAAAATCAGCCAAAAGTTTATGATTAGCCATCATATGTGGGAAATTGATAATTTTGATGAACTCTTGACAGTTTTTGCTAAATATGGACATACACCCACCGCCATTGACAATCAAACTTATATCAAAGACAATATGCCACAATTACAAGAACTTGGCAAGCGTTCGGGGTATTTGGCTTACTCGTCATTTTTCTTATTTATCATAATGGGGGTGTTATTTTATTTTGATAAATTTATTACCCTAGATTTTGGCAATATGTCATCTATTTTTATGGGCGTGGCGGTATTGGTTGGCATTATGGGGCTTTATTATGTGTATAATGAAAATAAAGAATGGCAAGGGGCGGTATCTCTTGTTTTATTTGTGCCCATAACAACGGCATTTATATTTAGTGTGATGTTATTTTTATCGCCATTTATAGGTCAATTGCATCCCGTAGAATTTAAATTACAAGGTGGCAAATGGCAAACCAATTTTAACCAAAAACCCCTTGAAATAGAATGCCAAGAAAATCAAACCAATATCAATTCAGATGGTAAAGTCAATATTATAGATACTTTGGGAATGATACGAATTTCCTTTGATGAAATTAATAAAGTTTGTCATGGTGGGAAATTTACCAAAGGGGATTAAATCTTCACCCATCTTATCACCCGCTCTTCTATCTCGTCATCACGAAAGTTTAGCTCCGAATGACATCGCCCCGCCACACTTAACTTTTTCATCTCTTTATTGTGCCTGTCTTGCCCTGCCTTCAAATAATGCCAATGCGGTAAGCCCTGCCCTAGATGTAGGCGCTTGTAGGCGCAATGACGGGGTAACCACATCATATTTGGGAGCATATCCACCGTTAGGCGAATGCAGTCAGGCACAAAGCGTTTGCGGTTGGGATAATCCGAGCAATGCCCTGTGGCAGTGTCAAGGAGTTTGCACGCCACGTCTGTATATTCAGTCTGTCGCACGTCATCATCGTCTAGGTATTTGACCAAACAACACACCCCACAGCCATCGCACAAGGCTTCCCATTCGTCATCGGTTAAGGCGGATAGGGGATAATTTTGCCAAAAGTTAGGGCGTAAATCGGACACGGCATTTTCCAAAAATATTTATTGTAACAAATTTGGCGGTTTTTGGTGGCAAATTTGCCAAAAATTTTTGTTATAATCATCGGTGGGTTTAAAAATTGGTTTTTAACTTTTGCAAAATTTTGGTGTAGGGCAAATTTATGATTTACGACATCATTGGCGACATTCACGGACACGCCGACAAATTAACAGGATTGCTTGATAAATTGGGCTATACTCATAATGGCACAAGTTATATCGCCCCGCACGGTCATCAAGCGATTTTTATGGGTGATTTTATTGATAGGGGTAATCAGCAATTAGCCACACTCCAAATCGTTTTTGATATGATTGATAATAATGAGGCTCTTGCCGTCATGGGCAATCACGAATACAATGCCATATGCTACGCTACCCAAAATGACAATGGCAAATATCTACGTCCGCATACCGACAATAATAACTTTCAGCACAAAGCCTTTATTGATGAAGTAGGATTTGATAGCGAGTTGCATAGATATTGGATACAGCGGTTTTATGAATTGCCATTATGGATAGAATTAGACGACTTCATTTGCATTCACGCCTGCTATGACAAATATAGCATACAGATATTAACACCCCTACTTCATAATAATAAACTAACCCCCAATGCCTTACAGCTCACAGGCAAAAGAAACACCAAGCCTTATTATGCCATAAAACATTTATTAAAAGGCATAGAAAGCCCCCTGCCGACTGGCTTAACCATGACCGACAAAACAGGCATTGTCCGCACAAATGATCGTGTCAAATGGTGGATAGACGATTGGCAAAATAAATCCATTGACAAAACGCTATTTGCCAATGATTTGCCTGAGATTTATCTTAATGATTTGTCTGATGAATTATTGGCATTTAGCGTTACAACCAACAAACCAATATTTATCGGGCATTATTGGTTACATGGTAAGCCCACGATTTTATCCGATAAAGTCGTGTGTATTGATTATTCGGCAGGCAGGGGTGGTCATTTAACCGCTTATCAATTTGATACCAATAATCCGATATTAGATGATGATAATTTTGTGCAATTTGTGGGGTAAATGATCTGGGGAATTTTGTTTAAAATTATCCTAATAATTTTAATGGGTTTATTTTAGAATACAGACATACAATAATGATTTATTCACCCCAAAATCTATAATTTACTTTAACAATTTTATTTAGATTAACCATACCAAATTTTTTAAAGATTAAATTTCCCCACACCCTTAGCATTCGCCCCAATATTTGCTATAATACTTTTTTCAACCATTTTAGCCATTTTAAGGATTATCATGTCAAACGCCCACGCCCCAAACCCTGCCCCCATTTCATCGCCAGACGGCACCCCAAAAGTCGGTATCATCATGGGCAGTCAGTCCGATTGGGCGACCATGTGTGAGACGGCACAGATTTTGGCGGATTTTGGCGTCCCCTTTGAATGCGAAGTGGTCTCTGCCCACCGCACGCCTGACAAACTCTTTGATTATGCCAAAACCGCCAAATCTCGTGGCTTGTCCGTCATCATCGCAGGGGCAGGCGGGGCGGCTCACCTGCCGGGAATGTGTGCCAGCCAGACAGATTTGCCTGTGCTTGGCGTGCCTGTCAAATCAAGCATGTTAAGCGGTTGGGACAGTCTTTTGTCCATCGTACAAATGCCCAAAGGCGTGGCGGTGGGAACGCTTGCCATCGGTACGGCAGGGGCGTACAATGCAGGGCTTTTGGCGGTGCAAATGCTTGCCATTTCTGATGACAAATTAGGGCAAAAAGTCTCTGAATTTCGTGCCAAACAAACACAAAGTATTTTGGATAATCCTGTTCCGGGGATTATTGGTTAAATTCGTCAAAGAAACCGTCAGGTGTGTATGATGCACCTTTTGGGATTTGGACTTTAATGGTGCGTGGTACGCACCTTACAAACCGCCCTTATTCTGTATTAACTCTAAAACACCAAAAACCAAATTGAGAACCCCTATGCCAAACACCCCCATCTCCATCGCCAATTTTTATAGCGTCAATCACTCCAAACACCCCGTCAAAACCATCGGCATTCTAGGCGGTGGGCAACTAGGCTTAATGCTTGCCCAAAGTGCCTTGCCACTTGGCATTCGCTGTGTGTTCCTAGAAGACGCTCCCAACTGTCCTGCTCGCCTTTTGGGTAAGGTGTATAGCAGTCAGCAGTTTGATGAATTTGCCAAAGCCTGCGACACTTATACCTTAGAATTTGAAAATACGCCCTTAAACAGTGCCAAAGTTTTGGAGCAAACGGTCGGACTGTTTCCGCCTGCTCACGCCCTATTTATCGCCCAAGACCGCTTAAATGAAAAGAATTTGTTTAATACGCTCGCCATTGACACCGTGCCATTTTTGGCGGTCAATTCGTTTGATGAATTACAAAATGCGTGCGACAAATTAGGCTTGCCCCTTGTGTTAAAAACCACTCGGGGTGGTTATGACGGCAAAGGGCAATTTGTCATTAGAAGTGAAACCGACATCAAAACCGCTTGGGACGAGCTGGGCAAGGCGTGTGAAACTACCCCCTTAATTGCCGAAGGGTTTATCAATTTTAGCCGTGAAGTTTCCATCATCGCCGTTCGCTCAAAGCAAGGCGAAATCCGCTATTATCCTTTGGTGGAAAATGTCCATCACAATGGCATTCTTGCCAAAACAGAAGCCCCTGCCCCCAATGTAGAGAATTTGACCGAACAAGCCCAAAGTAATATCAAAAAACTCTTGGAACATTTAAATTATGTCGGTGTTTTGACCTTAGAATTGTTTGTTACGGACAAAGGGCTGATTGCCAACGAAATCGCTCCCCGTGTACATAATTCTGGGCATTGGAGCATTGAGGGGGCGGTGTGTAGCCAATTTGAAAACCATATGCGGGCGGTGGCAGGTTTGCCCTTGGGCGATACCAGCATTGCGGGGCCGTCTGTAATGCTCAATGTTATTGGCGAATATCCCAATATCAGCGAAGTGCTTACCCTTGACGGCGTGCATTATCACGGCTATGACAAAGAAGAACGACACGGACGCAAAATCGCCCACATTACCATAATGCCAACCGACAGCGAGAAACTTACCGAGACGGTGGAAAAGGTGGTGGGGCTGTTGCCGAATAAGCTTGGAATGTGATTTACATTATTGAAAATAATTGGTTTATTGATTTTATTGATAGACCAATTGGAGGGTAATAATGCAACGATATCCATTTTGGATTGGTCTTATTTTATTTTTAATTTTGGTTAATTTTGGTCAGCATTTTTCTGAAATGGTAAATAAACTTCTTTTTGTCTCAATTGCAATAATGTTTACTCTCAATTTTATAGATACTACCAAATTTTTAAACAAAAGTTTAAGAGAGTTTTTTAAAAATTTAAAATCATGAGATGATATGTTTACCGACATTGACCGCCTAAAATCCGCCCTTGATAATAACCGCCCCTTGCCATCTCATTTGGTCAAAAGTTTGGCAGAAGATTTGACAATTCGCTGGACTTACCACAGCAATGCCATTGAGGGCAATACGCTGACTTTGCTTGAAACCAAAGTCGTGCTAGAAGGCATTACGGTGGGCGGTAAGGCATTGCGTGAGCATTTTGAGGCGATTAATCACAAAGAGGCGATTGATTATGTCTATGAACTTTGTGATAAAAATGAACCCCTAAGCGAATGGCACATCAAAAACCTACACGGCTTGGTACTAAAAAACATTGACCCAGACAATGCAGGGCGGTATCGGTGTGCCAATGTCATCATCACAGGGGCAAGCCACACACCGCCTGAGCATTTTTTGTTAAATGAACGAATGGGCGGGCTTATGGCGTGGTATGAGACCAAGACAAATTTACACCCTATAGAAAAGGCGTGCCAGCTCCATACGGATTTTGTGATTATTCACCCCTTTATTGATGGCAATGGGCGGACTGCTCGGCTTTTGTTAAATCTTGAACTTATCAAACACGGCTACCCGCCTTGTGTTATCACAGTGGACAAACGCCTTGCCTATTATGAGGCGATTGATGACTGGGCAACCACAGGCAACCGCCATAAATTTTTGACCCTAATTCACGACTGTATGATGGAGGGGTTTGGGGTTTATCAAAAGTTGGGGATAGTATGATTATTTACATAGACGCAGACGCCATTCCCACCATCGCCAAAGAGCTGATTATCAAAACCGCGGGTCGCACACAGGTGCAGGCGATTTTTGTGGCAAATGCTTATGTCAAATTACCGCCATCACCTTATTTAAAGTCGGTGGTGGTCAGTCAAGGTTTTGATATGGCGGATAATTTTATTGTAGATAATGTGGGCGTGGGTGATTTGGTGATTACATCAGATATTCCCCTTGCCGATAAAGTGCTGACCAAAGGAGCAAAAGTTTTGACATCACAAGGCGAAGAGCTTACCCCCAATAACATCAAACCCAAATTAAACGTGCGTGATTTTATGGAATCCTTGCGTGGCACTGGTGTCTTAGACCCTACCGATATGGGCGGACAAAAACCCTATGGCGATAAGGACAAACAAGCCTTTGCCAATGGGTTAAATCGGCTGGTCAAACCAACCAACAAATAAAAGTAAAATTTAATTAAAATGATTGGTGATTTTATATGATTTTAACCGATATTGAAAATATTTAATTTTAATAATGATGATGCCAATTTATTTTTGGTTGATGATTTATTTTTAAAAGCCAACGCCTTAAAAAATTCCTTATTACCAAGATTACAAGCTCTTATTCAACATTGTACTACCAAAATCAATGAAGTTTATGATATTGATGTCTTTCAAGATTCAATCATTAACAAATATCCAAACTTTCGCAATCAAAGAATGAATGATTTTGATATTGATTATATGCAGGTGTTTGCTGGCATTGGCGGACAGCGTGCAGATAAATGGAATGGGTTTGCTAATAAAAATAGCAAATCTATTATGGTTTTACCATTTCGTTTGGGATTTATTGCAACGGAAAATGGCATTCAATTATTATTAGAAAACGGTTGGTTAAAAAATCTTAATAAAAACTCTTTTGATAAATTACTAAAATTTCATTTCAATCATCAAGAAAAAATCACTTCTTTATTGTTGTTGTCAGGTATGCAACTGGATTATATTGATAATCAAAATCCTTTATTAACCATACCCGAACATTTGTCCTTTGTAAAAAATAATGATATTATTGATATGAGTTTTATTGGTCAAAATATTCATTATCCCATTCAAGAAAATACAATATATACACTTATTAGAAATTTTTTATATTTTACCTCATTTATGACAGTTATATACAAATTGCTAAGGGCAATAAAATTCGTTTTAATGATTTATTGGAAAAACTCAATCAATGGCTACTGACAGATAATACCATACAAACAAGTTGTCAAAAACCAATTATCAATCAGACTGTTTTAATTCAAAATGCAGAACAACATTTTAAAGTTATGCCTTCTATTCGTTGGCGGGTTTTTCAAAGAGATAATTGGAAATGCGTTTCGTGTGGTCGCACGGTTCATGATGATGTGATTTTGCATATTGACCACATTATTCCACGCTCGATTGGCGGGACGGATACTTATGAAAACTACCAAACACTTTGCCATATTTGCAATATCGGCAAAAGCAATAAGAATGATGCGGATTTGAGAAAGAGTTCATGATGCTAGATTGGTGTGGTGATTTTAAGTGTGCATTTAAATTGTTTTGGTTGAGTCATCAAAATTCAGCAACATAAACACGCAAACACCACAAAATTCCCATGCGTTTTTGTCAAAATTTTGGCATAATATCCCCCATTCATAACACTTTTTACGCATTTTTACGCCAAAACTATGATTGAACAATGGAATAAAGAACTCGTCTTACAACGCCTGCTCGCCTTGACTTTGCTTGTTATCTTGATTGTGCTGTGCTTTAAAGTGGTGCAATTTTTTATCGTGCCAGCGTTGTGGGCAGGGATTTTGGCGTATGTTACTTTTCCTGTTTATACTTTTTTTCACACCAAGGTCCGCCTAAGCCCTAGTTTTAGTGCGTTTTTGATGACTTTTTGTATCTCGCTCATGATTGGCATTCCACTGATTGTGGGCGTGTTTTATTTGCAACATGAAGTGGTAAGTTTTGTTGGTACGGTAATTCGCCGACTGCAAGCAGGCTATTTGGATTTACCTAGTCAAATCAAGAACTTACCTGTCATCGGGCAGACGATTAAGGACACGCTTTGGGAGATTAACAAAAACCCTGAGGCGACCATGGAGACGGTGCGAACGTGGATGCAGTCGCATTTGTATTATGGCAAAATGGCGTTTGATGCGGTGCTAAAAAACCTTGCCAAACTTGGTATGGCTCTGATGACCCTGTTTTTCTTTTATCGGGACGGCAAAAGTCTAGTTCACCAAATCCGTCAAGCCATGAAAAACATCATCGGCGACCGCATTGACGACTACATCGACTCGGTGGGGGCGACCACGCAAGCGGTGGTGTATGGCATTGGATTGACGGCACTGGCTCAGGCGATTTTGGCAGGGGTGGGCTATGCTTTTGCCAACGCCCCAAACCCCATTTTGCTCACACTTCTTACCTTTGTTGTGGCACTCATCCCCTTTGGCACGCCCTTTGCGTGGGGCGGTGTGGCGGTGTGGCTACTCACTCAGGGGCATACAGCAGAAGGCATTGGGCTTGCCCTGTGGGGGACGCTTGTCATTAGTTGGGTGGATAATCTTATTCGTCCGATTGTGATTAGTGGGGCGACCAAAATTCCCTTTATCATCATCTTTATCGGCGTGCTTGGAGGATTGACGGCATTTGGGTTTGTGGGGCTGTTCATCGGGCCTGTGGTGCTGGCGATTGGCTTGGCGGTGTGGCGAGAGTGGATAAGTCAGCACAAAAATGAGATTTTTACCCCCAAAGACAGCATTGTCCCTGTGGCGGACGGCAAAGCCTTACTTGCCGACACCCCAACGCCCAAGCCTGTCTTGGATACAGAGAAATTGGAAAATTAGATAAATTAAACTTCCTAAAAAACCAGTTTTCCGTTCGCCCTGAGCTTGCCTGCGGGTAGGAAAACCGTTATGGTTCAACTTATCTCACCACGAACGGTTTTCTTTGTAGCATACTTTTTGAACCAGAACCAGTTTTAGATATATAGACCGGCTATTTTTGCACATCTATGCCAAAAAGCATTTATTAACCGTACCCCAAAATCCAGATGTTTTTGGGGATTTTATACCCAAAAATACATCACAAATCACACATCTGCCATCAATAAGGACACAACCTGTCCATGTCATGACTTATTCTGTCCGCAACACTAGGTCAAACCCCACCTTTGGGTCAATACCTAGTGCTTGACAATACTGGATAAATTCCACCACATCAAGACGGCGGTCGCCATTCTCCACCCGCTGGACGAACGAATGCGGGCGGTCAAGTCGCTCGGCAAGCGTCCGCATGGGTAAGTTTTGGGCGGTGCGTGCGTCATACAGCCACGCTCGCAAGGCTATCATCTGGGCGGTGTGAATACTTCTGGTCATTACCATGAACTCATGGAAAATAATAGACCTATTTACACCATATTGACGAATTTATCCAAAATAGGTACAATACGTTTATTCGCTCATTGCTCTTGGCATAAAGTGATAACGCACCACAAGGAATTTATTTGACAGCTCATGAGCAACAAGCATGAACGACTGGCGGACAGATTTGCCGACATCTTTATCCGTCTAAACAGCAACGAACGCCTAAACACCAAGGCTCTGGCGGACGAATATGGCGTGTGCGACAAAACCATTCGCCGTGATTTGAATCGCATGGAGTGCTATCTGCCGTTGGTGCGTGACCGTGGGGTCGTGTCTTTGGATAATAGCCGACGATTTGATTTAACCCACAAAGAATTTGGCGAGCTGATTAAACTCATCGGTATTCATCATTTGTTGCCAAATATGGATATTGGTTTTTTAAGGGAGCTAATTAAACAAAAGTCGGACAGCTCATATCATATTCATCATTATGCCTATGAAAACAGTCAAGCATTTGATGAAATGATGAAGCAGTTAGACAGTGCTATCAATAATCGCCAAATCATACACTGCCGTTATGATAATAAAGAGCGTACCATTTATCCTTACAAACTAATTTTTAAAGAAGGATTTTGGTATTTGGCAGGTGTGGAAAATGACCAACTAAAAAGTTATCGGTTAAGTAAAATTGTTGATTTGATCATCAGAAAAGAATGCTTTGATAGCAATGATAAAATTGATACGCTCATCAATAACGATGACAGCATTTGGCTTGGGCAACAAGAGATGACCGTTCTTATCAATGTCAGTCAAAAGGTCATATCCTATTTTCAGCAAAGACAGATTTTACCCAAACAATCCATTATCGCCAAACAAGCCAATGGCGACTGGCTTATACAAAGCACGGTTTGGCATTATGATGAATTATCGCCCATTATACGGTGTTGGATACCGCATTTGACCATTATCGAGCCAAAAGACTGGCAGGATAGGTTGGAGAGTGAACTAAGGTCATATTTAGATTAGAATTTATTTTAACCCCGCTGAATATCAGCATTTTTATAAGGAAACTAACCATGCCATTACCATTTATCCTAGGCGGTATCGCCATTGCCACCGCAGCTACTGGTGCTAAAAAAGCCTATGACGGCTATCAAGACAAAAGTGAAGCCGATGATATTGTAGAAAATGCCAAATACAGATATGACCTTAAAAAATCAGAGTTAGAAGAAGCCAATGAATTAACCGAAGGAAAAATTAATCAGTTGGGCGAGCTTTATCTAACGATTGGACAGGACTTTAAAACCTTTGAAGAATTAGCTGATGAGTTATCAAATAAGCTCAACCAACACTCGAATAGGCACTTAGAAATTAATTTGCCCAAATATAAATTAAATCAAATTAAAGCACTTTCAATGAATTCGGTTGCGTATGCAAGTAAGGTTGCTATTGGCGGCGGTGCAGCAGCCTATGCTGTTTATGGCGGAACCATGGCGTTGGCCGCTGCCTCTACAGGCACACCAATCGCTGCTCTGTCAGGTGCGGCAGCTTATAACGCCACAATGGCAGCTATTGGCGGTGGCTCACTGGCAGCAGGCGGCTTAGGTATGGCTGGTGGAGCGATGATTCTAAGCGGTGTAGTAGCAGCCCCTGTTATTGCTGTAGCAGGTTGGGCGTTCGCCTCTCATGCCAAAGATGCCCTAGAAAAAGCCAAAGAAATTCGCACGCAGGTTGCTGAGTATGAAAGCAATGCCGATGCTGCCATTGCACATCTTAACGATACTCGTGCTTATGTTCTCAACATTATCCTAAACGTCAAAAATATCTATCTCCAATTTAAACATTATCTAAAAGACTTGCAACGGGCTGCACAGTTAATAAGAAAAGGTTTATTGGATACCATCAAGGAAACAGATACCATTATTCAATCAATCAATAATGGTTACGCTTTGGCGGCAATCTTGACTGATATTATCCAAACGCCAATTTTTAAATTAAAAAAAGAAAATGGTGAAATTGTATATGATGAAAATAATGTACCACAACTCGAAGAAGGTCCGCATGGCAATGTGCTAAATACCGCAGAGATGAGCGATAAACTGCAATCATCATCAAGCAATGCCAGAAAATATTAACGCTTTGCTACTCTTTAAGATGTCCTAACTCATAGGACATCTTATCCCTTGGAGAAATCAAATGACAAACACCCAACACTTTGATTGGCGTAATGAGCTTAACAAAACTGTTACTCATAGCCTTGTAACAACCTTCGGTTTGGACTTTTTATTATTTGAAGATAAAAAAGGCGGTGATGTAGATACCATTCACAATGCCCGTCAAGGCATATGGGCAACCGATGAAGCTCGTTCTGCCTATGAAAATCGTGGCGATTACAATTCACACGCTTATCATTCGCATGAAAATTATATCAACAAAGGCAGAGAAGATAAGCAAAAATACCAATCGGGCAAATTGCATGATGCCTACCGTAACACCACAATGAAACACGGCGAGAAACGTCATTTAGACCATATTATCTCCGCCAAAGAAATTCATGATGATGCAGGTAGAGTTTTGGCAGGATTGGACGGCTCAGAACTTGCCAATCAAAATAGCAACTTTCAATCCACCTATGACAAAATCAATATTGCCAAAAAACAACATTCTACCGAAAAATTTTTGAATGAAGTTTTACCAAAAAGCATTAATAATTATGAAGCCAAAATTAAAAACTACGAGCAACAACTGGCAAAACTTCCAAAAGATGCTCACGGTCAAGATGTTTTGGATTTAAAACAGAATTTACGCCAAGCCAAGGAAGATTTGGAGGCTTTGCAAAATATTGACAAAGAAGCCATGATTGAAACTGACAAGAAAGCACGGGCTGAATACAATCATGAAATTGGTATGGCTTATTACACCAGTAGTAAATTTTTTAAAAACACCGCAAAGGCTGCTGCTAGCCAAGGCTTTCGTATGGGAGCAAGACAGGCGATAGGCTTGGTATTGGCAGAAATTTGGTTTGAATTAAAAGAAGCTCTGCCAAATCTTTTAAGGAAATGTCAAATAAATTTTAGCCTTGAAATATTTTGGGGGGAACTAAAAAATACCTTAAACAATATTTTTGAAAGGGTAAAATTAAGATTTAAAGATGTACTAAACACCTTTAAAGACAGCTTTATTGCTGGGGTTTTGTCTAGCATTACCAACACCATTTTAAATATTTTCTTAACCAGTACCAAATTAATGGGGAAACTTATCCGTGAATCCTGGAATAACTTGGTGCAAGTCATCAAACTGTTGGTATTAAATCCCCAAAAGTTGGCATTTGGCGATTTGATGAGAGAGATTACCCGACCTATTTTTGCAAGTGTTTCTACCATATTGGGCGTTATGCTCAATCAGCATTTGGCGACAGTCTTAACCATGCCTTTTGGCACGGAGATTGCTGCTTTTATCAGTGCATTATTTACAGGTCTTTTGATGGTTGGCACTGCTTATTTTATTGATTATAGTTCCCCTATGAAAAAAGCGTGGGGGTTTTTAAACAGTCTTAAAAATAAGTATGATGTCTTTTTAGACCATATGAAAGAGATTAATGCTGAGCTAAATGCTTATGTTACCAATCTTGCCAAAATAGAGTTTAATCTCAACCCCCAAGAGTTAAGGGATTTATCTAACGCTCTTAGCCATGCCAGCAATGAAATCCAAAAAGGACAAGTCTTACAAGCCGAAATAGACAGGCGTGGCATAGAATTACCCTATGAAATGGGGGATGGCGACAGCACCATGTCATGGCTACAAAGCAAAGCCAAAAAGATCCATGGATAATCTCACGCCTTTTCCATGCACATCCTGTGGCAAATGCTGTCGCCATGTCAACCTAAGTGAACATACTGCTTATTTAGACCGTGGCGATGGTGTTTGTCAGCATTTTAATGATGACACCAACCTGTGTTTGATTTACGATGACCGCCCACTTATTTGTCAGGTAGAGAATTATTATAAAAAGCACTTGGCCGAACATATTGCCTGGGACGAGTTTGTTCGGCTAAATCTGCAAATCTGCGAAAAACTATGATTGAACAACAAGTCCTCCGCACGCCATCTCCACTGCCTTGACGATGGCGAGGGCTTTTTTGTTGGTTTCGTCCCACTCTGCCACAGGGTCGGAGTCCGCCACCACGCCTGCCCCTGCTTGGATATGGACTTGCCCGTCTTTTAGCACGGCGGTGCGAATGGCAATGGCGGTATCCATGTTGCCCGACCAGCCCAGATAGCCCACCGCCCCACCAAACACGCTACGGCGAACAGGCTCAACCTCATCGATGATTTGCATGGCTCGGATTTTGGGAGCTCCTGACAGCGTGCCTGCTGGGAATGTCGCACAGAACACGTCCAGAGCGTCCTTATCAGCCGACACCACACCTTCTACGTTGCTGGCGATGTGCATGACCTGCGAGTAGCGTTCAATAAACATTTTATTGGTTACCTTGACCGTGCCAATGTCGCACACCTTGCCGATGTCATTACGCCCTAAGTCAATGAGCATCAGATGTTCAGCGATTTCTTTTTGGTCGGAGAGTAGCTCGGCTTCTAGTGCCAAGTCTTCTGCCGCATCCACGCCACGACGGCGAGTGCCTGCCAAAGGTCGCACGGTAACTTTACGCTCATCACCCACCATCTCAATACGAGAGAGAATCTCAGGCGACGCCCCCACGATGTGAAACGGCTCATCATTGGCAAGCTCGCCTTGTATCAAAAATAAGTATGGAGAAGGGTTTAGGTATCGTAAGGCTCGATACACCGCCAAAGGATCTCCCTCAAACTCAGCAGACAGTCGCTGTGCGGGAACCACCTGCATGACATCTCCTGCTTTGATGTATTCCTTAATGCGGTTTACGTCCGTGCAGAATTTGTTTTGCCCTGTTTGCGAGACAAAATGCGGTAAGGGCTGTTTTTTGACGGTCAAATCAGGCTTGTGCGAGAGTAGATTTTCAATAATATCAAGCTGTTTGACCGCCTTTTTGTAGCCGTCTTTGGCTTGTACGTCCGCATAGACCACGACAGATAGGGTATGTTCTAGGTTGTCAAATACCACGACAGACGATGATAGGGTCAGCCACATATCAGGCAGAGCCAAAGGATTGGGCGAGTTTGACACGCCAACAGTCGGCTCAATCACTCGTATCATGTCATAGCCAAAATAGCCCACGAGTCCGCCACTAAATGCAGGCAAATCAGGCATGATATCTTGGCTTGGGGTTTTGTACTCCGCCATAAAGGTGCGGATAAAATCAAAGGGGTCGGTGTCGTGCGTGGTCGTCTCGTCCTTGCGAGCATCCTTTACCACCACCTTGTCGTCATGATACTCAATAGTAATGTCCGAACCCAGTCCAATCATGGAATATCTTGCCCAACGTTCGCCCCCCACCACCGACTCAAACAGATAGGCGGACGCAAAAAATTTACGCAAATTGGCAAACACCGACACAGGGGTGGCATCGTCCATTAAGCGTTTTTTGATAAGTGGAATGTGGGTGTAGCCTTGCTCGGCAAGAGCGTGAAAGTTGGATAAAGATAGCATGACAAGTCCTAAAAAATTTTTATTATTATAACCCAAAACGCATGACAAAAGACAATAAAAAAACCGCCTAAGCTCTCACTTGGCGGTCATCATCAAATCAGCCCACTTACCACTGCCGACTGATACAGGCGTTTGGCACGGCTGCCCGTCCCACAAAACACCATGACAGGCTTGGGCAAATCAGACAACAGATGGGCAAATGCCGTCACCGTCTCCAAGTGCAAACTCTCGCCATCCACGGGCAGATGACGATAGGACAAGCCAACCTGCTCGGCACTTTGGCACAGCTCGGCAGTCTTGGGCTGACCTGCCATCTCATCATCAAAACGCAAATTTATCAAACTCTTAAAACCCAGCTCGGACAAGGCTTGGCATTGACAAGGGTAGATTTGTTTATACAATGTGATGTTTGTGTGCATGTGATTCCCCATACTTGGCGATTTATAATAGGACTTATCTTACCCAAAAACAGACGGACGTTCAACGCCAATTTGGCATAAGTTTATGAAAAAATTTTAAAATTTGGGGGATTTTTAAAAATTTTGGAATAAGGGGTGTAAAATTGATTAAAATTTAATCAGACTATTTTTCAATTTTCAATTTT
>NZ_MUXV01000024.1:15110-25851 GCF_002014975.1 Moraxella bovis | reverse complement strand
TCAATTTTCAAAAGATTATCAGCGGATTTGGCAGGCTGTCAAGTATTTTTTAAGGTGTTTACCGCCATACCTGTACTTAAAAACACTTGACCGCTTAGTGCTGTGATGACAGGGGTGTGCATGAGAGCATCCATGACGGGCCCTTTGATTTCGGTAAAGTGTAATTGCTTGTCATCCATGATGAGTGTGCGGTTAAAGTCGGCAAGCATTTCTTGGGCGGATAAATCCACGTGATTGACCGCCGTCATGATGACGACGATGTGGCGAGCGGTAGAATACTCACGGCAGATGTCATCTAGGGCGGTGCGGACGGTGGCGATATTGCCAAAATACAGGCTCTCATCAATGCGAATGAGTATCATGTTATCAAAGGTCTGTACGTCATGGCGATGGATGTTCCGAAAATGCTCGCTACCCTCAACCTGCCCCACAACCGCCATATGCACACGGTGCGAGCGATAGATGATGAGTGCAAAGCTGACCAGTAGCCCTGTGATAAGCCCGATGTTCAGCCCAAAGCCCACGCACGCCACAAAAGTCATGGCAAGGGTTAAGGCTTCGCTTTTGTCTTGGGCGTGGGCAACCCTAAAACTTGCCACATCAATCATGGCAATCGCGGACGTGATGATGATGGCAGAGAGTACCGCATAGGGTAGCCCCGTGATGAATTGCCCCAAAAATAACGCAATAATCAGCACGCCTATGGCACAGACCATGGACGATAGGGGCGTATTCGCTCCGAGTGCGACATTCATGCTGGTGCGAGAGATACCGCCTGAGACGGCAAATCCGCCAAAGAGCGAACTTGCGATGTTGGCAAGTCCCAGCCCTTTTAACTCATGGTTGGGAGCAAATGACTCATGGCGAATGCGTGCCAGATTGCCCGCCACACTGGCACTGGATATAAAGGCGATGAGTGCGATGAGCAGAGCAGACGGCAGTAGTGTGATGATGATGTCTAGACTAACCACAGGAAAGGCAGGCAGGGGCAGATGTGTCGGCAAGGGGGCGAGCGTGGCAATGCCGAGATTGGCAAAGTCATACTGCCGAGCGATGATGATACTGATACCAACGAGTACCACGATAAAAAAACGGGCGATGTGAGCATGGGCGGACTTAGGCAGTAGGCGATACAGCACGCCGTGCATGAGTGTGGGGCGGTAGCGGTTCATGAAGAGTAGCCCCAACGCCCCCAGTCCCAACATGGCAGTCGGGGCATGAAACAGTCGCTCCTGCCCTGCCATCTTGCCCATCATGTCAATGAGTCCATCGCCTGATAAGGGCGTGCCGATGAGATGTTTTAACTGCCCCAAGATAATCAGCACAGACGCCCCACTGATAAAGCCACTTGCCACGCCACGACTGACAAACTGCATAATCCAGCCCAAACGTATCACATGGGCGAGCATGAGTAGCATGCCAACCATCAGGGCAAGCGTTACCGCCATCGCCTGATACTGCAAGCTCCCCAACGCATAGGACGACAACGCCCCTGATGTCATAATGGCGGTAATGGCAACAGGCCCGACGGCATTGACCGAGCTTGAACCAACATAGGCATACACCATCGTTGGCACGATGGCACTGTATAGCCCCATGACAGGCGGCAGCCCTGCCAGCAGTGCATAGCCCAAACTTTGAGGAATGACCAGCACCGCCATCATCAGCCCTGTACTAAGCTCAGGCAAGGCACGCTTTGGCTCTGCCAATAAGGGGGAGAGCCATGTGGAGGCGAGCATTGAACGTAGTCGTCTTGGCATGGCGTATCAGTGAGCCTTCTCCCAATTCTCCCCCACGCCAATCTCCACAACAAGTGGCACGGCGAAATCCACGTCCCAGCCTAAGCTTTTGGCGGTGTCGGTCAGTACGTTTTGCATGGCGGTTTTGATAAGCTCGCCTATCTCGTCCGCCTTATCGCTATCGACTTCAAATACCAATTCATCATGCACTTGTAGCAAAAGTTTGGCATGGTCTTTGGGTAGGATTTTATCCACGGCTATCATGGCAAGTTTGATGATTTCGGCGGCAGAGCCTTGTAGTGGGGCGTTAATGCTTGCCCGCTCCGCCCCTTGTCTTATCATGGCGTTTGATGAGTTGATGTCGGGAGCGTAGAGCTTACGTCCTAAAATGGTGGTAACATAACCTGTTGATTTGGCGTAACTTTTGGTATTTTCCATGTAATCATGTATGGCAGGATAACGGGCAAAATACCGCTTGATGTAGTCCTTTGCCACGCCGTTTTCTACGCCAAGCTGTTTGGCAAGCCCAAACACGCCCATGCCGTATAGTAGCCCAAAATTCACCGCCTTTGCTGAACGTCTCTCGTTTGGCGTTACGTCTGATAGCTCCTTACCCATAATCTCGGCAGCGGTGGCGGTGTGAATGTCTAGGTTGTTTTTAAAGGCATTAATCAAACTCTCATCGCCACTAAAATGAGCCATGAGCCGCAGCTCAATCTGCGAATAATCCGCCGCCATAATCACACGCCCTGTCGGCGCGATAAAGGCTTCACGAATGAGTCGCCCTGTGTCGGTGCGAATGGGGATATTTTGTAGGTTGGGGTCTGATGACGACAGTCGCCCTGTACTCGTCAAGGCTTGGTGATAGCTAGTATGCACTCGCCCCTGTTTGTCAGCGACTTTGGCAAGAGCGTCCGTATAGGTGCTTTTGAGCTTGGACAGACTTCTGTGTTCTAGCACCACGTCCACAAGCGGGTGGTCAATCTTGGCAAGGGTCGCCTCCGATGTGGAATATTGCCCTGTTTTGGTTTTTTTACCGCCTGATATGCCTAATTTGTCAAACAAGATCTCGCCAAGCTGTTTGGGGCTTGCCACGTTAAAGCTCTCGCCCGCCAGCTCAAAGGCTTTTTGTTCTAATTGACTGATTTGATTGTCAAAAGCAAGCGATAATTTACCCAAAAATTCGGTCTTTATCAAAATGCCGTCATGCTCCATTTGGGCTAAGATTTGGGCGGTGGGGATTTCTAATTTGTGCAAAAGGCTATTGGCATTAGTATCTTTTTGTAAATACTCGTCAAACACACTAAACAAGCGATACGTAATGTCCGCATCTTCGCACGCATAATCGCTTGCCTTGTCCATGTCCACTTTATCAAAGCTAAGCTGTTTTGCCCCTTTACCTGCCACGTCTTCAAAGGTGGTGGTATTTACGCCCAGATAGTGTCGTGCCAAATCGTCCATGTTATGCCGTGTCGCCACGCCATTGATGACATAACTGGTTAACATGGTATCCATATGCCAATTATTTAGCTCAATGCCATATTTTTTAAAAACATGACTGTCGTATTTAATATGCTGTCCGATTTTGCCGATACTCTGATTTTCTAAAATGGGTTTTAACTCATTTAAAACAAAGTCCCTATCTAATTGATTATCAAGCAAAATATCAAAATCGCCCGTATGTCCCACAGGGATATAATAGCCTTCATAATTGGTTGTAGCGATAGATACCCCAACCAACTCTGCCTTTTGCCAGTCAATGCTAGTCGTCTCGGTATCAATGGCAAAATAAGGCACACTCTTTAATTTATCAATAAGCTTATGAAATTCATCAAGGCTATTTATGGTTTTATAAGTACCTTGTTTAATGGGTAAGGGTTTAACGGTTAATTCATCGCTGTTATCCGCCAAATTATCATCAAAAGGATTGTTTAATTCATTATCGGCATTGTCATTATTAAATAAATCATCAGTAACAGGCAACTCCGCCATTTTTAATAATGCCAACTGCTCCGCCATTTCTTTTTTAAATTCTAATGTCTTAAATAACTCATATAACGCTTTGGCACGTTTTATTTGTGTCTGTTTGTCATTGTCTAATCTTAATTCGTCAAATGAAATGGGCAGTTCTAGATTGGTAACAATCGTGGCAAGGGTGCGATTTAGGGGGATTTCGCCTTGATGTTCGTATATTTTTTGCCCAACCATGCCTTTGATATTGGCAAGATTTGCCAAAATGCCGTCAATATCGCCATATTCGGTCAATAACTTGCTTGCCGTCTTCGCCCCAACCTTAGGAATGCCTGCAATGCCGTCCGATGAGTCGCCCATGAGCGTGAGATAATCGGCGATTTGGGTGTTGTGTACGCCAAATTTGTCAAATACGCCCTGTAAGTCCGTGATTTTGTCCTTAAAACTGTCTTCCAAAATCACACAGTCATTAACCAGCTGTGCCATGTCCTTGTCGCCTGTGGAGATGACGACAGGATAGCCGTTTTGGCAAGCGGTGTGAGCAAGCGTGCCGATGATGTCGTCCGCTTCAAAACCGTCAATTTTGATGAGGGAAATGCCCAATTTTTCAATCAAATCATGAATATACGGAATCTGCACTCGCAAATCATCGTCCATCGGCGGACGGTGAGCCTTATAAGCGTCCGATAATTCGTGGCGAAAGGTGGGGGCTTTGGTATCAAAAGCGACCGCCATGTGGGTGGGCTTGTATTTTTTGATGAGCTTGCCCAAGGCATTTAGCACACCACGAGTGGCATTGGTGGGCAAGCCGTCTTGGTTGGATAGTAGGGGCATACCGTGAAAACAGCGAAATAGATAATACGAGCCGTCCACGAGAATGACAGGTGGTTTGGATTTATCAATGGCGGACGTGTCAAAAGTGGCAAGGTTGGGGATGTCGGTGTAGGTCATGATTTTAATAACTTTTTTGATATAAAATTTGAACTATTATACCCAAAAAAGGAAAATTAGGGAAAATTTTCCCATAAAAAAGCCCTGATGCTCAGGGCTTAGATTTACCGTTTAGTCATATTCGGTGCATTCCACGTCTTCATCACGGCAAAACATCTCATGGTGCTCGGCTCGGCATTGTTTGAGTACATCTAGGCGAGTCTTGCCACGACTGGTGTTTTCGGCGCGGTAAGTTTCGGTAAAGGCTTTGACTTTGCAGACATGAACACTGTCTTTATTTTCTTTGACAAGCACAGGCACGCCCACAGGTACAGGCACGACAACCGCCCCTGTATTTGGTGTATCAATGGGCGCAACACAGGCGGACAAAGTTAAAGCGGATAAAATAAGAGCAGGGGTAAAAAATGATTTCATGGTGAACTCCCATTAAAAAAACAAAACACAATAATTAAGTAAATCAAATATTTCGTATTGTACAAGGCGTAACTGTCATGAGTTTAAGCAATTTGTAACAAATTGTAAAATTTTCTATCAAGTTTGATGAATGACTATGATTAGGAAATCTGTGCAAATAGATTTTTTTAAAATAAGATAGCAAGCCAAAAGAAAAAGCACCCAAATATGAGTGCTTTTCGTGGCGAAATACTGATTAGTATTTACGCACAGTGCGTGCTTGTTCACGCCATACTTTTTTCTTATAACGCTTGACCGCAGCGGCTTTTTTACGCTTACGCTCTTGGGTTGGTTTTTCATAAAATTCTTTTTTACGTACGTCAGCCAGAACGCCTGCTTTTTCGCAAGCACGTTTGAAGCGACGAATCGCAATATCAACAGGTTCGTTTTCTTTGACCTTTACTAAGGGCATGGTTTACTCCGATTATCAAGACAACTAAGACATCAATTTGGCTGTATATTATAATTAGCTGGTACGGTCTTGGCGTAGGCATCAGCTCAAATTGGAACAAGGTGTTTTTTACAAAACCTGCCGATTATACCAAAACAGTCCAAATAAGGCAAGTTGTTTTGACGCATTAAACAAAACAAAAAACGCCCCAACTGGGACGTTTTTGGTGTTTTAAAAACTACATAATAATATTCTTAATCTCCTCAGAAATGAAAAGGGTGGCACCATTATTTGAGATATACTGATCAAATCCTACCTTAACCTCAGATGTAGATTCATCAATCTTGGTAAAGGTGCCATCCAATGTGACCGTATCCAGCCCATCACCCAAAACATCAAGGGAACGACCCTCAGGGTTTATGCTGAGTACATCTTTGGCAGTAATGGTTAGGTTTTGTGCCGTACCATTATTCATGTCCAATACCTCAAAGCCAGTTGCTATGGTGTTGGTTAGGTCAATATTTCCATCCAACTTGACTTCATCACCGACTTTATATGGCTTGCTAACAAGTAGCAGAGTATCTATACCTGCACCACCATCAATAACAAGATCATCAGCATCATAAACAATCTTATCGTTACCCTCGCCGCCATATAGTTTATCAGCACCCAATTCACCAATCAACGTATCATCACCTTTGCCGCCGTAAATAATATCTGCAGCTGCAGCTGTTGTTCCGATAATGTAGTCATGGTCATCAGTGCCATTAACGGTACGACCTGTGGTTTCTTTGGCATAATCATTAAAATTGATAACAACAGTGTCTTGAATGCTATCACCATCGTTGTCTTGATAAGTATAGCCAAACACTAACCGATCCTCGACACCCAAATCAACCACTTCAGCAAGATTATCAGCACCTCTAAACTCGTAACTACCGTTAATATTACCGATAAATGTGCCATATTTGGTTTTAAAGGTGAATGTTGATGGATTATTATCGCTATCAACAATGTTTTTATTGGCATCTGTAATGTCTTTGAGTGTCCAAATAACCTTTTGTGCGTTAGGATCTAACAATCTGGCATCGCTCACAACATCACCACCTGTTCTAAAGTTGGTTGCATGCTCAAGATCGTTATTAGCATCTGGATTTGGGTCAAGTGGGATTAGTGTTGCAGATAATTTAAAACCATTATTCGCTTTTTCTTTGGTGTTGATAATCACCACCTTTCCAGAGACCACATCCTCTCGAGTAATACCATCCAACTGAGTCTTAATCAAGTTGGCAGCACCTGTATTGTACAAACTGTTAACACCTCTTATATCATCAGAGCCGCCTCTTGTATTATAATTTTCCTCCATCTTAACAAGCAGATCATAGTTATCAACACTGTCGCGTAGCTCACCATTGCCACTGACTTTTTCTGGCTGATTTAACTTTAATGTATAGCGTTTACCGCCAATGAGGAGTGTTGTCTCCTGCGGCTTGAAAATAACAAAATCATCAGGGGTGATACCATAGATTAAGTTATCCAACAAGTCATTGTTGTCGTAATCTTTATTAGGAGTCTCGATATGCTTTAGATCAAAGATGGTCTTAACAGTCTGTTTTTCGCCGTTAATACTCACCACAAAATCAACGTGCATATTAACAGACTCCAAGCCTTTGTTGACATAAATACCTTGGTTGTCATGGTTAAACGTACCTAAACTAAAAGGTATATTAAAACCATCTAACTTCTTATTGATCATACTGACATCTTCTGCGATGCCATAGCTTGCTCTAGGTTGCACATTCCTACTTGGATTGCCCCACTGGATAGTCTCAGCATAAACATCTTTATCATTATTGGTAGACACAAAATATCGTTTGTCCGTTTCATTACTTGAATCAGGGTTGCTAAAGCCTGTGACGATATCCATCAGTCTAACATCATCGACAGGTACATCGATATTGTGAATACTAACACCTGATACAGGCGAGTCATCCTCCACCCTCGTAACGATCTTATTGTCACGTGCAATCTCAGTTTTGCCATCTTTGACCACGATACCAAAATTAACTTCTAGATTATCTTCTTTGTTATCACCCTCCGTATGATCAATAGGTGCGTGTAGCTCTGTGGTGTATTTATAAGCAATGGTGTTACCTTCTTTTACAATCTGCTCTTTGAGCTTGATAGTAAGAACAGGTTTGTCATCAGGAGTTCTGCCTATCCATGTCAAGCCCTCATCTGGTGTTGTCCAAGTGACTGGTTGCTTGCCACTGGTAACAATTGTAGTAGGCTTGGTTAAAGCCAATGTTACATTTTTGGATAGACTTGTATCAATGCTTGTAATACGAATCTCTCCATCAGAAGTGGTAGCATTCGTCTTATCCACACCAACAGGATCGTTGTCTTTATTACCACCCGGTAAGCCTTCCTCGGATACATGTGCTGGTGGATCCAATTTAATCACTGGTTTGTCTTTGTTAACACCGACCTCTCCATTAAAGTCATTAATGGTAGTGGTAACTGTATCTACGCCCTTACTGGCGTTATCTGATACTCTAGTCATATTAACCACAAAAGTTTCGATACCTTCATAGACTTCATCATTTATGATTGGCACATTAATATCTACCGAACTAGTACCCACTTTGATAATCGCCGTCTTAGTGACACCAAAAGTACCATTCCCGAAGTCAGCAGCCTCTGCTAGGTTAATACCTGCCGCATTAGCAGGAACAGTTACCTGGTACTCAATAACAACGTCTTTATCAGCAGTTTTGCCATTAGCCAGTGTAAATGTATATTTGGCAGTGCCCGCACTCTCTAACACAGTTCTCACACCTGACAAATTTACAGTCGGCTTATCATTATCCGCATCTGGCACAGGGTTGGTTGGTGGCAGACGTGGATCAGGATTGTTGTCTGGGTTGTCTGGATCTGCTGGGTTAAATGGTGGTTTAGCAGGATCGCTTGGCACGTTTGGACTGATGTTGTCCGGATTGTTTGGATCGCGACCATCAGGCGTGCCTTTGCCATCATCATGAATGGTGGTAGTTACATTATCCTTAGCTGTATCAATACTTGCATTACCCTCAACTTTAGTAATGGCAATGTTGTAATCCTCAGCAACTTCATATTCATTATCGTTGACAATACCCACTTTAACGGTAGCAGAAGTTTCGCCTGCTTTAATAACAACAGTCTTGGTAACAAAGCCGTCTTTTAGGTCAGCAACTTCGGCAGGATTGGTGCTCGCACCTGCTTTAGTTACATAAGTAACCGTAATGTCTTCTTTGGCAGGCTTGTCTAGGCTGATGGTGTATTCAATCTCGCCAACTGCTTCATTAACATTGGTCAGACCTGTAATAGAAACCTTGGGCTTGACAATCTCAGGATAAGTGATATTAACTGGTGTTGGCTTAGAGAATGTGCCTGGCTCTTTATCGTTTTCAACAATATAGTTAATTGGTGATGGGTCTTTATCCCCAAGCTCAGGTACTGGAGTAAAGGTTACTTCGCCTGGGTTAGGGCCGACAGTCCAAGTACCTTCATTTGGCACAACAATCTTGTCGGTTGGATGACCTGTGATAGGATCAACCAGTTTAACCGTATCAGGTTTAACATTGTTATCATTGCCAGTTACGTTTTGGGTGACGGGTTCGCCTTTATAGCCCGATTTACTATCAGGAGTGGTAGCGATTGGATTTGGGTTTGCAGGGTCAACTGGCGGATATGTTACATCCACGCTCGTAGGTGGCAAATCTTTACCATCCTTATCTTTAACCACGTATTTGATTGGGTCTGGGTCACCAGTAAAGCCATCTTCAGGAGTAAAGGTTACTTCGCCTGGCTTAGGACCGACAGTCCAAGTACCTTGACCTGGTACTTTAACTTCGTTGCTAGGTGGGTTGTTAGGATCAACAAGTTTTACCGTTGATGGATCCACATCACCGTCGTTGCTTGTGACATTTTGGGTCACAGGTTGTCCTGGAGTACCTGGTTTGGTGTCGGGCGTGGTGATTGTTGGATAGGTCACCGCTACTGGGGTAGGTTTCAAATCCAAACCGCTCTTATTTTTGACAATGTAATTGATGGGTGTTGGACTCTGTTCAAAACCTGGATTAGGCTTGAAAATTACCACGCTTGGATCGTCAGGGTCTTGAGTCCAAGTGCCTTGACCTGGCACCTTGATGGGTGTACCCACTGGCACTGGCTCCTTGCTAACAGGATCAACCAAACGGACAGTGCTCGGGTCGACATTCTCATCGTTATCAGTTACCTTTTGTGGTACAGGCTGACCTATTTTGCCCTTCTTAACATCCGCCACTGGCTTGGATGGATATGTTACCGCAACTGGTGTTGGCTGAAGTTGGTTACCACTTTTGTCATTAATATAATAATTAACTGGACCTGGATTACCAGTAAAGCCATCTTCAGGAGTAAAGGTTACTTCGCCTGGCTTAGGACCGACAGTCCAAGTACCTTCATTTGGCACAACAATCTTGTCGGTTGGCTCACCTGTCTTAGGATCGACAAGTTTTACCGTTGATGGATCCACATCACCGTCGTTGCTTGTGACATTTTGGGTCACAGGTTGTCCTGGAGTACCTGGTTTGGTGTCAGGGTTGGTAAGCTGTGGGTAGCTGACATCCACATCAGTTGGTGGTAGGTCGTTACCATCCTTATCTTTAACCACGTATTTGATCGGGTCTGGGTCACCAGTAAAGCCATCTTCAGGAGTGAAGGTTACTTCGCCTGGGTTAGGACCGACAGTCCAAGTGCCTTGACCTGGTACTTTAACTTCGTTGCTAGGTGGGTTGTTAGGATCGACAAGTTTTACCGTTGATGGATCCACATCACCGTCGTTGCTTGTGACATTTTGGGTCACAGGTTGTCCTGGAGTACCTGGTTTGGTGTCGGGGTTGGTTGGTGTAGGCTGTGTTGGTTCTGGATATGTTACATCCACGCTTGTAGGTGGCAAATCTTTACCATCCTTATCTTTAACCACGTATTTGATCGGGTCTGGGTCACCAGTAAAGCCATCTTCAGGAGTGAAGGTTACTTCGCCTGGGTTAGGACCGACAGTCCAAGTGCCTTGACCTGGTACTTTAACTTCGTTGCTAGGTGGGTTGTTAGGATTGTTAGGATCAACAAGTTTTACCGTTGATGGGTCTACATCACCGTCATTGTTTGTGACATTTTGGGTCACAGGTTGTCCTGGAGTACCTGGTTTGGTGTC
>NZ_MUXV01000024.1:0-14992 GCF_002014975.1 Moraxella bovis | reverse complement strand
GGTTTGGTGTCGGGCGTGGTTGATGCATCATAAATAATAAAAACTGGGGTGGGCTGACTCTCTTTACCCTCTTTATTTTTGACCACATAGTTAATAGGTGTTGGATTGCCATTATACCCTTTCTCTGGGGTAAAGATAACCACACCTGGCTCTTTCGGGTCAAGCTCCCAAGTGCCCTGACCTGATACAACAACTTTTTCAGTTGTCGGGCGTCCAGTTTTTGGATCGATTAGTCTCAACGTCTCTGGTACGGCATTATCCGCATCATTCTTTAGTACATTGACACGCACGGGGTTGTCAGCATCGCCTCTTTCAGAATCGTTAGTGGTAGAAATAACACTATCTGGTGCCGGGGCAGGTTTATCATCGTCATCCTTACCTAAAAAAGGAATCACACCCAAACCAAGTAGTGGCCACCATGGGAAAGTACCAGTGGGCAACATGAGCCATAGTGGGGTTAGATGATGCTCGCCACCTAGTGCCTGACCTTCTACGTCAGCGTCTTGAAGCTGAGTGACATAATCTGCCACCTCACCGGTATCAGGAATATAGTAGTAGTAGTGACCATCTTCGGCAACACCGATAAGAGCCTTATCTTCATCCTCAAAGAACCCTTCGATGATAAGGTCGTCATTTTGCCCTTCACGCTCAAAAGAAACGTGCAGGTCTTTGCCTTTACGCTTGGCAATGATATGGTTGGGAGCACGTCCGATAGAGTGGTCAAAAAACTCATAGTTGACATTTTTATCAGCTTTAATCACATCAGGCTGACCATCATGTGTGGCAAGGGTCAACTCTTTAATTTGCTCCACATGGCTGTGAACTTTGATGGTGACATTTTTTGCAGTAACTGGTACCATAATTATTCTCTTTTTATCTAGTTATGTTGGTAGGTATTATTAACCACCAACCTTAGTGAATATAATGAAAGGTGTTATCAGTAAGTAAACACAGCCATCACACGACGGTTAAGCTGACGACCTTCAGCAGTGTCGTTAGTGGCACGTGGTCTTAGTTCTCCATGACCTTCGGTGGTAACAACCGATTCGTCAACACCATAGGTCTTAACCAATACATCCTTAACCGCCTTGGCACGACGCTCAGATAGAGCTTGGTTATAAGCCTCACTGGCACGGCTGTCGGTATGACCTTCGATGACTACAGTAGCATGTGGATGCTGTTGCATAAAATCAGAAACACGTTTAATCTCTTCGTGATACTTAGATTTGACAAAGTGTTTGTCGGTATCAAAAAGCACTTCGAGCTCGATGGCAAGCGTTCGCTTCGCTGGAGCTTCAACGATAGGAGCTGGAACTGGTTTTGGCGGTGGTGGCGTGGCAGGTGCTGGGCAGTTTGGTACCACACGGCTGATTTGGTGTGCTTGACGGTTGGTGTTTTCTAGAAGTGCTTTAGCACTGTCATTATCAACCTGTTTTAGAGTAGATTTGCCCTGCTCATCCACTTCTAGATAGAAATAGTATGTTGCACCACCGGCTAGGTTGTGCGTCTGGTTATTAATATATAAGTCATTGTGTTTAACACCAGTGATGTCTGAGCTTAGTACGTTAATGCCAGCACAGGAGTAAACTTGACTGTGATTACCTGGTTGCAGACTTACCTGAAAACGGTCGTTAACAGCAATATTGGTACTGGTTTGTAGCGGATCAAGGTCAGCTTGACGAATAAAAACCAAGTTAGTGGCATTGTCTGGGACATTGGCATTAATAACACTGTCTGCATCCACACTCGCTTCTTTATGCCATTTAACATGACCGACAGCTTTTGTATTTTCCTTATCAATAATACGAACAGCATGAGCCGTGGTTGTGCCACACATCGCACCGAGCATGGCTAGACACAAGGTAATTTTAGTAAATTTCATAATCTCTCCTGTGAGAATTAATAACAATTCTTGTTTCTGGTGTCATAAAAAGATTGAAGATGATATAACACAAACCTTGCCTATAGTTTAGCACAAACCACCAAATCAGGCTTAATGTTGACACCATAAAAAAGTACAGTCATCGTAATTTTTTGTGTTTTATTTTGATATAAAATAACAAAATAAAACAATTGTCTGTCAAAAAACGATTGTATTTATTAGTACCGCAAGATTCATGCCAATCTATGTAACATTCTACAGATATAATATTAAGAAAATGTTACCAGTTCGCAATAAAACTACTTCTATTATTGCAAACACAAAAGTCATTACCGACTAGCCTGCAATGACTTCATGAAATCAACAACCATCTAAGCATGCCTGACTTTGGTGTTTGTAATGATGATAGCAAAGGATACATCTGACCTTTTCATCATATCTTTAGGACACCATCAGACAGACACACTACTTACATCACAAAACAAAATAACAAACCAACGGTTCAATGCCCACCTTTGACTTTTTTAAGCATCACCACCAACGCCACAACCAGACAGCCTGCGATAAAGCCCACCACGCCATTATAGATGGTCTCGGTCAGACCGTCAAACATGCCCGAAAAGTGCGACAAATGCTCGGCTTGATGATGTAGTATATCCACGCCATGCACCAAAATACCGCCACCAACCAAGAACATGGCAAGCGTACCTGCGATAGATAGGAATTTCATGAGTTTGGGGGCAAAGGCAAGGAGCAGGTTACCCATTTTTTGTTTGGCAGGGTCAGGTTGTGCCGCCCAATGCATACCCACATCGTCCATTTTGACAATCATCGCCACCAGTCCGTACACCCCCACTGTCATCAAAATGGCAATGGCAGATAGTGCCAAGGCTTTGATCATAAAGGTCGTCGCTGTCATTACCCCAAGCGAGATAACCACAATCTCTGCCGACAAAATAAAGTCGGTGCGAATCGCTCCTTTGATTTTGTCCTGCTCCAACGCCACCAAATCTTCATCGTTGGCGTTGGCTTCTAGGCGTGCCTGATGAGCGTCTTCATCGTCTAAGTCATGGGGTAAGAGCTTGGGGGCGAATTTATGAATGACTTTCTCTGAGCCTTCATAGCACAAAAACAGCCCACCAATCATAAGTAAAGGTGTGATGAGCCACGCCGCCACCGCACTGATGGCAAGAGCTGCTGGCACAAGGATACATTTATTGATAAATGACCCCTTTGCCACCGCCCACACCACCGCAAGCTCACGGTCGGCACGCACGCCTGTTACTTGCTGGGCGTTTAATGCCAAATCATCGCCCAACACACCTGCCGTCTTTTTGGCGGCGACCTTTGTTAATATTGACACGTCATCTAGCAAGGTTGCAATGTCATCTAGTAGTATCAGCAAACTGCCTGCCATAGTTACCCTATTGCCTGTCTTAATAAAGAGCGTAGTTTAGCATAAGCCACCAAACTTTCCTTAGTGATTTTGTAGTTTTGCGGCATTTTTGACTGGCAAAACAAAATACTGATTTTGATTTTTTTAATCAATAAAATCATTAGGCAAATTGATAAAGTTTGGTATAATAACCCTTTTTTCTTTTATCATTTATCATCATGACCATCAAACCCACCCTATCACACACCGCTTTAACCGTCGCCATGACCGCCCTACTGCTGGTCGGGTGCAACCAAGACAACAAAACGAACAACAAGAAAACGGACAGCACGGCAACTGCCACTGACCAAACCCAAGAAACAAGCACCGAGCCAGTGGACAACACCCCTGCCCAAAATGACGACCCCAACCATCAGCCCGATGTCGCCCTTGCTCTACAAAACAACCTAAACAAATCAGGTCTGAACGCTCAGGTTCAGTCCGTCGTCCCAACCGACATGCCCGAGATGTACTGGGCGACTTTGGATGGCGTTTCGCCATTTTTTGTTGATAAAACTGGCACGTACGTCATTCAAGGTGCGGTCATGAAGCTGGGCGATGGCAGACCTGTGGACATCAGTGGTGCCATGATGTCAAAAGCGGTCGTCTCCGAGCTACAAGCCGTGGACAAATCTGAAATGATTATCTTCCCTGCCAAAGGCGAGACCAAAGCGTCCATCTATGTTTTCTCAGACCCCACTTGTCATTATTGCCAACTTCTACACAAAGAGATTGACCAAACCAATGCCGCTGGTATCGAAGTTCGCTATCTGGCATGGCCTCGTGGCGAGTCTATGATAGGTCTGACCGAGAGCGTGTGGTGTAGCAGTGACCGCCAAACCGCCCTAAGCAATGCCAAACAAGGCAAAGACGTCACCGCTCCAAGCTGTGACAACCCCGTGCGAAAACACATGGTACTCGGTCATAAGCTGGGCGTGTCAGGCACGCCTGCCATCTTTGCCGAAAATGGAAAACAGCTTGGGGGCTATCTGCCATCGGCTGAGCTTGCCAAAGAGGCTATTGCCAACCGTTGATGGTTAATTTATAAATAACAAACAAAAGGGCTCGGTTTTAGCCCTTTTTTATAAGATTTTAAAAACAAATCACCACACTCATCAAATCCCATCACCTGTTACAATTTTTACAAAAAATTTTGACAAAACCCATAAAAATTTTTACAAACCCCTAGCATAAGCCATGAACTTATGATAAGTTAAGCAATTCGGTTTTACCGTCAATTTTTGTTATAGATAACCAGTTGGGGCATTCATGAAAGATAAAATTAACATTGCGGTTTTGGGTCTGGGAACAGTTGGTACAGGCGTGGTCAACCTACTAAAAGACAACGCCGTTGAGCTGTCTCGCCGTAGCGGTCATGACATCTGTATCACTCACGTCGGCACAAGGAGGCGGCGAGATGACATTGACCCTACCATCAAACAAAGCGATGATTTGATGTCAATCGCCGCCGATGATGATGTGGACATCGTCATCGAAGTGATTGGCGGTAAGAGCGTCGCCAAAGACGTCATCATCCACGCCATCGAACACAAAAAACACGTCGTCACCGCCAACAAAGCCTTACTTGCCGAACATGGCAATGAGATTTTTGGGCTTGCCGAAGAGCATGGCGTACAGGTGCGTTATGAAGCGGCGGTGGCAGGTGGCATTCCGATTATCAAAATCATCCGTGAAGCCCTAGCCGCCAACAAAGTGGACTGGGTGGCAGGCATCATCAATGGCACGGGCAACTTTATCCTAACTGAAATGCAACAAAAAAACCGTCGTTTTGGCGACGTACTAAAAGAAGCCCAAGCCCTAGGCTATGCCGAAGCTGACCCCACCTTTGACGTTGAAGGTATTGACGCCGCTCATAAGCTGTCCTTGTTGGCATCGATTGCCTTTGGCATTCCTTTGCAGTTTAACAAAGTGTACTGTGAAGGCATCACCAAAATTAACTTGCAAGACGTGGTCTACGCCAAAGAGCTTGGCTACACCATCAAGCATCTCGGCTTTGCGTTTCGTCGTGAACACGGCTTTGAGCTACGTGTCCATCCCACGCTCATCCCCAACAGCACCCTACTTGCCAATGTCAATGGCGTAAAAAATGCCGTCATGGTAGACGCTCACCCGCTGGGGCAGTCGTTGTATTATGGCGATGGTGCAGGAGCGGGGGCGACGGCATCGGCAGTCATGGCGGATGTCATGGATTTGATTTATGTCATCAATGCCAACACCCCAAGCGACGTACCACATTTGGCGTTCGTCCCCGAAGAGCTGTCCGACACTCGCATCCTATCTAGCGATGAGATGACCTGTGGCTACTATCTGCGCTTGACGGTCAAAGATGAGCTGGGCGTACTGGCTGACACCACTCGCATTCTGAGTGAAAACGGCATTAATATTGATGCCATCATGCAACGTGACGCTCACAAATCAGGGCTTGTACCTGTCATCATCTTGACCTTGCCCGTACTTGAATCACAGATGAACAAAGCCATCAAAGAGATAGAAACCCTTGGGGCGGTCACCGAGCCTGTGGTGCGTATCCGCCTAGAAAGTTTAGAATAATAAAGCCAAACCACAAATGGCAGAGTGCAAGATTACAAATTGTCAATTCCCTACCATTTGTGGCATAATAGCATTATTTGAATAGTCATCCGTTAGGAGTTCTCATGAAAGCCAAATTATTTACCGCCATCATCAGCACAAGCCTACTACTTAGTGCCTGCGGGGGTCATAACAACCCAAAAGCCGTGGACAAACTAGAAGAAGCCGAGGCAAATGCCAAAGCCAACGCCCCAAAAGCCGAAGAAGTGAAATTTGACGACCACGGACAGCCCACAATGGGTGGTGTTGGTGGAGCGTCAGATGCATCGGTCGCCCCCGCTACTGATGTAGCAGAAACCACCACAGCCACTCCTGAGACGACAGAAACGGCGAAGCCAGCAAGCACAAAGATGGCAGAGACCATGGCTGTTGCCGAAGCTCCTGCCCCCGCTGAAACAGCAACAGCAAAAGAAACCGCTCCTGCCGACACCGAAACCAAACAATAATCATAAAAATACCGCCTGTCACAAGCAGGCGGTATTTTCTTTATGGCATTCTCTTATAAACTTAACGTCTTTGCTCCACCACAAGCGAATCAATGCCGTTATTACTCAATCTTCTGCTGGCAGACAGTGCTTCTTCCTTAGAGTTCATGGTATTGGAGATGACTTGATACAGCTCCATGCCGTCATCCACACGCTTGATGACCCGAGCATCTATACCCGACATCATGACCTCAGCACGCATGCGGTCAGCTTCATCGGGGTTGTCATAACTGCGAATTTGTAAGATATAAGTATTCTTATGAGCCGTTATCTCAATGTTGCCAGAAGTTGACTCACCTTCATAGGTAGCATCTTCTTCGGTGATGGCTATTTCCGTCTCGTTAGTACCACTTACATTGTCATTCTCTTGATGGCTGTCAGAAATGACCACCGCATCAGGCTTAACCTCAGGTTGCTCAGTTATGGTCGCCTCATCTGTCACTGGCTCACCCCCTGCCACATTCTCCCCTGTATGAAATTCCCGTGTTGGTAGCACTTCATAAAACTCATAGTTATTTGCTTGCTCTTTTTGTGGCAATGGCTCAACTTTGGTAGGCGGATTGACTTCTACCTCTGTCTTAAAACTATCAAACAAAGGCGATAAGTATAAGAAAAATCCTATCATCACCGCAATCACCGCCCCCACAAACATCCAAAGCAGGCTGATAAGCCCTGATGACGTACGAACTTTTTGTTCACGACTGATTGGTTTGTTATAAGGTCTTTGGGGCATAGAATACCTTTTTATGGTTGTTTGTGGTTGGCTATTTATTTTTTGGTAAATACTTTTAGTATAATCATTTTTTTAAAAAATTTTTATAAAAATATTGTAACATTTTTTAACGCATGTCATCTAAGGACAAAACTTGTTAAGCTCGCCTGCCATTTTGCCAAAAAATACCCAAAACCCCAAAAGCTGATAAACTTTTTGGGTTTTGGGTAAATCACACCACAAGATGCCCAACAGAATATTAGGGTATTTTTATTTTAAGCCTTTAACTGGCGTTCCATCTCATCAAATTCGCCCATAATCTTGGCACTGGGCGGTGGGGTCAAAAGTGAGACAACCACGGTCGCAATGGTACTCAGCACAAAGCCAGGCATGATGGAATAAATGGCGTCATTGGCAGGCTGTCCGCCAATCGTAATACCCCCATACACCCAGACGATGACGGTCAATGCCCCGACAATCATGCCTGCCAAAGCCCCTTGGTAGTTCATGCGTTTCCACATAAGCGAGAGTAGCACCAACGGACCAAACGCCGCCCCAAAACCTGCCCACGCGTGCGAGACCATCTTTAACACCGAGCTGTCTTTGTCCCCTGCCAGCATAATTGCAAGCACCGCCACCAGTACCACCGAGATACGCCCGACCATGATTTGACGGGATTCGGACGCTTCTTTATCCAAAAACAGCTTGTACACATCACGGGCAAGAGAGCTTGACACCACCAGTAGCTGACTAGAAATGGTACTCATAATCGCCGCCAATATCGCCGCCAGCAAGAAGCCACCGATGAGCGGATGAAACAAAAGCTGTGAGAACACCAAGAAAACTGTCTCAGGGTCATCTAGGTTCATGCCCTTATTATGGATATATGCCACGCCCGACACACCAACAAACAATGCCCCAATCAAGCTCAATATCATCCAGCCCATGCCAATACCGCACGCCACAGGCACGTCCTTAACCGAGCGAATCGCCATAAACCGCACGATGATGTGTGGCTGTCCAAAATAGCCCAGACCCCACGCTGCTAGCGAAATCGCCCCCATGACACTCACGCCACTCATGATGTTAAACAGCTCAGGGTTCACAGAACGTGCCACGTCCATGCCAGCACTGATACCGCCGATTTCATTGAAGGCGACAAACGGCACCAGCAGCATGGCAATGAGCATAATCACCCCTTGGACAAAGTCAGTCAAGGACACCGCCAAAAATCCGCCAAAGAGCGTATACGCCACGACCACGCCTGCCGTCACCCACAGACCCAAGCCATAATCAAGCCCGAGCGAGCTTTCAAAAAGCTTACCGCCTCCAACCAGACTTGCCGCCGTATAGACCGTAAAGAACATGATGACCACGATGGCAGAAACCATACGAAGTAGGTGCGTTTTATCATCAAAGCGATTGGCAAAAAAGTCGGGCAAAGTAATGGCATTACCTGCCACTTCGGTGTACACACGCAGACGTGGGGCAACGAGCAGATAGTTGGCAAATGCCCCGACCGTCAGCCCCCCTGCTATCCACAAACTCACAATGCCTGACGCATACATATAACCAGGTAACCCCAGCAGTAGCCAGCCCGACATATCAGACGCCCCCGCCGAGAGTGCCGTTACCGCAGGCGATAAGTTACGCCCACCGAGCATATAGCCTTCGACATCTTTTTTTTGTTTAAAATAGGCATACACCCCAATGGCAATCATGCCCAAAAAATAAATTGACAGCGAAATCCATACGCCCGCCCCGCCTGATGTTACAGCGTCCATGACACACTCCTTACATTGTTTAACAAAAAAGTAACAAGCGATTATAACAAAATTAAATTCATTTGCAAATGGGGTGCACCTTATTTAAACACTTGTTATTTTTATAAAAATTATCAGGTATTAGCAAATGGTTTGGCTGATTTGCAAAAACCACTTGCCACATCGCCCAAACTGGCTTATAATAGTTCGCCATTTTGCAAATTCTTTTGCACTTTTGTATGATGATTGGTCGAAAATCATCATTTTTGTAGCCTTTTAATATAGGAAATCCTTATGAGCTATACTCTAACTACGGTAGCACGTGCTGCCGACGAGCAGGGCAAAGGTTCGAGCCGCCGCCTGCGTAAAGCCAATCTTATCCCTGCCATCGTTTATGGCGGTGATGCTAAGCCACTATCTGTGAGCGTTAAGCTAAACGAACTGGTGAAAGCCCTACAAGACGAGAGCTTCTTTTCAAGCGTGACCACACTTGCCATTGATGGTAATGACCAAGAAGTCATCATTAAGGCTCTACAACGCCACCCTTCAAAAGGCACACCACTTCACGTAGACTTCCAACGTGTTGTTCGTGGTCAAACCATGCACTTTACCGTGCCTGTACACTTCACTGGTACTGCCAAAGGCATTAAAGCAGGTGGTATCCTACAAACCAACGTGACCGAGCTACACATCAACTGCTTGCCACGCCAACTGCCAGAAGCTATCGAAGTGGACGTGACCGACCTAGAAATCGGCGACCTACTACGCTTCTCTGACATCAAACTTGCCGATGGCATTACCATCATTGAGCTTGACAGCAACGCCACCGACCGTGTTGTGGTTAGCGTACAAGCACCAACTGTTTCTGCTGACAGCGAAACCAACGAAGAGAGCACAGACGCTGAATAAGTCGTCACTCTCAACAAAAGCCAATGGGTCATCTATTGGCTTTTTGTTTATTTCATCATCTATGGGGCAATCATGATAAAACTCATCGTCGGTCTGGGCAATGTCGGTGCAGAATACAAAGACACTCGCCATAACGCAGGCTTTTGGTTCGTGGACGCTTTGTGCGACAAATTTGGCATCACGCTCACCCATGACAAAAAATTCCATGGCAGTGTCGGGCGTGGCACGATACACGGACAAGATGTCCGCCTACTGACCCCTGATACATTCATGAACCGCTCAGGACTGGCGGTCGCCCCCCTTGCCAAATTCTATAACATCGCCCCCCATGAGATACTCATCGCTCATGATGAGCTTGACATCTCGGCAGGTAGCCTACGCCTAAAAAAGGGCGGGGGGCATGGCGGACACAACGGCTTAAAGGACATCGCCCCCCACATCGGAGCGGACTTTTGGCGACTGCGTGTCGGCATTGGCAGACCTGCTCACTCATCACAGGTCAGCGGTTGGGTACTGTCAAAACCCACGTCCGATGACCGCATTAGTATAGATAAGGCGATAGAGTGTGGCATTGACGCCTTAGAGCTACTCATCAAAGGCGATGAACAAAAAGCCATCAGTCTTGCCAATGGGTTTAAGCCAACATGAGTGTTTTTGCCCATTTGTTCGCCCACCCTGTCCGTCTGCTCGCCCCGATGGAGGGCTTGACCGACCCACTCATGAGACAGATCTTGACACAGATTGCTCATGATTTGGGTCGCCCTTATGATTGGTCAGTGAGTGAGTTTATTCGTGTCACGCATTATCCCTTGCCTGCCCATGTGTTCTATAAATATGTGCCAGAGCTACTCACGGACGGTAAGACAGCAAGTGGCACGCCCATTCATGTTCAGCTACTGGGCAACAACCCTGACACCATGAGCCAAAGTGCCGTTACAGCGGTGTCGCTTGGGGCGTGTGCGATAGATTTAAATTTTGGTTGCCCTGCCAAAACGGTCAATAACCACAAAGGTGGTTCGGTACTGCTTGATGAACCTGATACGCTGTACGCCATCATCTCTGCCGTGCGTGGGGCTGTCCCCGCTCATATTCCTGTATCGGCAAAAATCCGCCTAGGCTATACCGATATGGGCAAAATGAGCGACATCGGGCAAGCGGTCAAACAGGCGAATACAAGCTGGCTTACCATTCACGCCCGCACCAAAGTACAAGGCTACAAGCCCCCTGCCTATTGGGACAAAATCGCCCCTTTTACCGAGCTTGGTTTGCCCATTATTGCCAATGGCGAGATTTGGAATGCGACTCACGCCCACGACTGCATCCGTCAGGCGAACACGCCACATCTTATGCTAGGGCGTGGGGCAGTCACTCGCCCAGACCTTGTGGCGAGTATTGAAAATACAGACAAAACCTTGACATGGGCGGAGCTAATCCCCCACCAAATCGCTTTTTTGAATGACACCACCGACAACCAAAGCGGACTCATCGGTCGCTATAAACAATGGCTCGGTATGCTTACCAAAGGCTATGATGAAGCAGATAAACTGTGGGATATTGTCAAAAAAGAAAAGGACAAGGCACAGATTATCTCGCACTTATCGCAGTCGGCGCCTGCTTAGCTGACAAACCCAAAATAAAAGGGCAATCATCAAGACCGCCCTTTTATTTTATTATTACGCCACTCTCAATTTTGTATAAGTGATTGATGTATCAAGGGCGAATGTAATTCACCCCTATAAATAAAAAATAATTACTGGGGAATCAAAAAGTTGCTATTTTAAGTTGAGAATGAAGTTGTTAGTAATTACAGTTTTTAACCCTTAATCCGCTCAATATTGACCCCAAGCGATTTAAGTTTGCTCTCCACATTATCATAACCTCTATCAATGTGATAAATGCGGTCGATGATACTCTCGCCATCGGCACACGCCGCCGCCATGACAAGCGACATGGACGCACGCAAATCGGTTGCCATAACAGGAGCAGGCATAAAGCTATCCACGCCCGTAACAATGGCGGTATGTCCGTCAATGCGGATATTTGCCCCCATGCGGTTTAGCTCAGGGACGTGCATAAAGCGGTTTTCAAAGATGTTTTCAATAATGGTACTCGTGCCGTCCGCCAAACAGCACACTGCCATGAGCTGGGCTTGCATGTCGGTGGGAAAACCGGGGTGGACTTGGGTGCGAATGTCCACCGCCTTGGGTCTGCCTGTCATCACAGCACGAATCCAGTCATCACCTGTGGTAATGGTTGCCCCCATGGCTTCAAATTTCTTTAGGACAGGGTGCAAAAGCTCAGCCGATGTGTTGGTGGTCAAGACATCGCCTTCACTCATCAAAGCCCCAGCCAGATATGAACCCGTCTCAATGCGGTCGGCAATCACGCTGTATTCACAACCGTGCAAGCTCTCCACACCTTCAATAATCATGGTCGGCGTACCAATGCCGTCAATCTTTGCCCCCATGGCGACAAGCATATTTGCCAAATCCACCACTTCTGGCTCACAGGCACAGTTTTCAAGGCGAGTTGTACCACAAGCCAGAGACGCTGCCATGATGACATTCTCTGTACCGCCAACGGTTATCATGTCAAAGGTAAAATCACAACCTATCAGACGTCCGCCAGCAGGGGCTTTTGCTTTGACATAGCCATTTTCTACACTAATGTTCGCTCCCATGGCTTCAAAGGCTTTTAGGTGCTGATCAACAGGGCGTGAACCGATAGAACAGCCCCCTGGTAAGGAGACTTCGGCTTCACCAAATCGCCCAAGCAACGCCCCAAGCACCAAGATAGATGCACGCATGGTACGCACCAGCTCATACGGAGCATAATAGTTGGCAACGTGGCGAGCGTCTGTGATGACGGTGTTGCCTTCTTTTTTGATGGCAACACCCATGCCAGCGATGAGCTTGATGAGTGTGTCGGTGTCTTTTAGGGTGGGGACGTTGTGTAGCACCGTCTCGTCATTGGGCAGTAGCATACCTGCCAATAAAGGCAGGGCAGCGTTTTTTGAGCCAGAAATGGCAACTTCGCCTGCGATACGGGTTTTACCGATGATTTTAAACTTGTCCATGATTATCTCTTTTTGGCTTCGTATTCGGCAGGTGTCAAGGCATGAATGGTCAAGGCGTGCATCGCTCCGCTTTGGATGTGCGGATTGGCAATCGCGTATACCACCTGTTGGCGTTGCACCAGACGTTTACCGTCAAAGCTGTCATCCACGATAAGCACTTCAAATTTATTGCCTTGATTGACCGCTTGAATCTCAGCACTTGGAAAATGGGGGCGTAATAAGGCGATCAGGTCATCTGCATTCATAAAAAAATCTCTATATTTTGGGCGATATTATCGCCATCAAATCATGTTACCGATAAAAAAGTAAAAACGGGTTATTATATCAAATTTCCCGCTTTTACAGTAGGGCGTGTTGAATATTTATATTTGCAATGAAAAATGAGAAAAATCGCCCGTTTTTCAAGGAAAAAACTTGAGGCTATAGTCATTTTATCAGACCAGTTTTTGACGCAGAAAAACAAGATTTAGCCATTTTTCATGCAAAATATCTTTTTATTTTACAATTTTTTAAAGTTTAAATTGTGTTATAAATATTCGGCACGCCCTAACCACATTGTTAAAATTTGTTGGTTAGGGCTTGCTGGTATTGTTATACAGATTCACATAGCTTGATGTTGGGTTACCTTCCATTCTGATCACAGGAATATCACGATTTTGTGTGCCGTGATTATTCACAGGGTAATTATTTGCAGGATAGTTATTTACAGGGGTATTAATGGGATAATTATTGACAGGTGCATAACCCGTATTTGGCTGAGTTGGCACAGTCGGTGCAATTTGCGTGTTGGGGTACATGCTCTGCGGATAGCTCGTGGTTGACACAGAGTTAGTAGGCACGTTCGGATAAACAGGACTAGCAGGTGTATTAACAACTGCATTGCCACCATAGACCATGCCCCCCGCGTTGGGATTGTCATCAATGGCGACATTCTCGCCTGTCAAAGCAAGCAGAGCTGATGTATCGCCATCTATGCGTGTGCCAAGCATTCGCACCCCTTCTATGTCCTGCACCGATGAGATAATATTAACAATCGTCTGCTCTTGCTGAGCGGTCAAAAATCCGACCACATACGCCATGTTGTCTCGCACCACCAGTTTGTACTGCGACGACCTGATACCGCCTGCACTCACGATTTTGGCGATGATTTTTGATTTTAGGTAGTTTTCGTGCAGGGTGTGGCTTTGAGCCTTGGGCGTATTGGTTACGGTTAGATTGTCATACACTTGCTTGACATCATTAATCGACGCCACCATATTCGCCACGTCTGCCTTGACCTGCTGGCTTGGTACTTCGCCTGTCAGCAGTACTTCACGGCGAAAACTGTCAATGGCAATGCGTACATTATTCTCACTCACATCCCTAATGTTGGTCAGATTCTTATAACTGGTGCGTTCGATGGCTTCATCGCTGATACGCTCGGGGATGGTGCGGTACATGGCAGGCACGCCATAATAGCCTGTGCTGGCGTTGGTGCTGGTATTGGCGTTTTGGGTGGCACAGGCGGTCATGAGCATGGCGGTGGCAATCACGCCCACAAGCACTTTAATAGATGGTAAAGACGACATGGATGCTTCCTAATAATCGGTTTGGCTCTCATTCTACCAAAAAGGCGTTTCTTAGCCAATGGGTTTTTGTCTGACTTTCATTACTTTTTTGTCCTGCCTGCCCTATTGGTGGCACATCAAAGGCAATCACATCAAATCGATATGCCAAGGCTTGCTTTTGACTGGTAGTGAGTCCAAGATTTTGCAAAAACTCATCGCCATACGCCAAAAAATGCTCAGCCGTCTTGATGATTTTGTTTTGTTTGGCACGTGTTACCGTCTCTATCGCCTGCCCATAGCGAGCATTGGGGCTTATCTTACGCATTTTGACTTCCACAAACACAAGCGTCGGACACACCCCGCCTGCCTGCCGTGGCTCATCATGATAAGCGATGATGTCAATCTCGCCTGTGCGATGTGCGGTGTAGTTGGTCGTGATGATGGTCAGCCCCTGCTGTCTCAAAAACGCTTGGGCGAGCTGTTCATAATGGTCTCCAAGAGTTCTCATGGCGTACTCACTCAAATGGGCTAGCATAACAAATTTTACAAAACCTAAACTGTAAAATAAACCCC
>NZ_MUXV01000023.1 GCF_002014975.1 Moraxella bovis | reverse complement strand
GGGGTTTGGTGGGTGTATTTCCCTAAGCATCAAGATTTAAGCAAGTGGCATGAAAGCGATATTATCAGTAAAGTAAATGAACTCAATCATAGACCCAAAAAGTGTTTAAACTGGAAAACACCTTATGAAGTTTATTTTGATGAAGTGTTGCAGTTGGTTTGATAATTCAAGCTTAATTTAGTATGGGTTATCTTCCTATTTGTAGTATGTTACATTGTGTCATCTGCCACTGCCCTTTTTATTTTTAATGTATTTATTTGGCAGTGAGTACCGTTTTTATGTCGTCTATATCTATCGTGTTGTTGGTGGTTGTATTTTTTCTTGATGCTAGGCATTGTGGTTTGGGTGCATTGTCTAAAACAGCCTAACTTAAAAACGGTTAGAGGCGATGACATGAACGTCTGGCCGTTTGAGACAATGCTAATCATGACGGACAGTGAAGTGTTGTTTTTTAAAAAATTACAGTTGGCATTGCCTGAATTTCTGATTTTTAGTCAAGTGCAACTTTCACGCATCATTGAACCAAGTGATGAAGCAGGGCAAGATCGGCGGTTTTGGTTCAATCGTGTCTGTCGCCAGAGTGTGGATTTTGTATTAATTGATACAGACTGCCAAACAGTGTTGGTTGCCATTGAGCTGGATGATTGGACTTACGATAGTCAAGATCGCCAAAGGCAAGATGCTAAGAAGGATAAGGCGTTGTCCAGTGCAGGCATTCCCATCATGCGTTTTCATGCGGAGAAAATGCCCGGTATTGACATGTTGCGTGTTGATGTGTTGGAAGTTATTAGGCAATTTGGATAGTCCAGCAGTGAGGTTGACTTGACAAAAAGAATAATAATAAGTATCATTTATTTTCTTATCCCTATCCTAACTGCCCATAGTTGCCATGCGTTTTCCATTTTGCCGATTAGCCTTATCTGTCTTCTTGTTTTCTGTTCATGTTGCACATGCTGATACGCAAGATGATCGCCGTCTACAATCAGATGTTAAGATACCTGACATAATACCACCTGTTGACTCAGCACTGCCAATACCACCACAGCCTGCTAACGCCATGCTGTCGGTAGATGAGCAGATGCTTCTTGCTAACCCAACCTTACTGTCTCGAGCGATGCTCTCGGTGCTGGTGGCTAATGATGTGGCTGGCACTCAGTTATTATTGCCCATCTACCAAAAACAGCCAAGTGAAGTCATTGAGTCTGAAATGGTTGACTGGGGCAGGGCCGTGTTGGCAGGTGCTGAAAGCAGACATGACAAATCCAGCAAGATTTACCAGTCGCTGCATGAACGATATCCTAATAATGCCCTATTTGCCGTTAGGCTGATCCAAAGTTTGTTTGCCAATCGTCAATATCTAGAAGCCAGGCGGTTGCTTGCAGAACAGCCAGATTATATTGTCCGTGAAATGCATGCCTACCAAAAGGCGTTGACAAATCTAACCAAGCCATCGGCATATTTTTCTGGCAATGTGATTGTTGATAAAAACATCAACAACGCTCCCAATCAGACCGACTTGGGTGGTGGCTGGACGGCAAACGCTGCTGAGCAAGCCCATGGGATTGCCATCAATGCAGGTGTGGAAAAGAAAATTTTATTCAAAGATGGCATGACGCTAGAACCTTCTGTTGCGATGAATGGTAAGTTTTTTAATGATGCCACGCATTATAATGAGGCACAACTTCGTCTAAGCACCAATGCCACCAAAAGCCATGCAGGCGGTAGCGTATCCATCTCACCTTTTGTGGAGACTTCATGGTATGCTGGCGGCAAAAAAGGCGTTGATGAATTAAGGCATTTTTCAGACAGTGTGGGCGTTGGCATTGGTACCCAAAAACAGCTTGGTAAAAAAAGCCAGCTTGCCACCAACATTGAACTTGCCAAACATCATCACAACATCAGACATCACCTATCAGGTCATAGTGTCAGTGCCAGAGCGACCTTTTCTACTCGTCCTAACTGGCTGGGGAGTGGTGGTTGGGTTAGTATTGGGGCAGATTATCGACAGGCAAAAACCCGAGATCAGGACGATTCTTATACCCGTGTCGGCATACAAGGTTCAATTGCCAAGCAGTGGCATGATTTCGGTGTGCGTGGCAGTCTGAATGTTGCCCAAAGACGCTATCATGGACCGATGCCGATTTTTAATCAAATACAAACAAGTGATGAGTATTTTACCAACATCAGTGTTTGGCATAATAAGCTGAGCTATTTAGGATTGACGCCAAAACTAACTTGGCAATACCAAAAAAATGACAGCAACATCGCACTGTACAGCTACGATAAAAGTCGTGTGTTCTTAGAGGTGAGTCGCCAATTTTAAAAAACTTATATCATCCTTAAAATCAGCAAGTCTTGCACGATTGATGTCGTCTTGGTTTGTTGATTTTTTGTGTCATCGTCTCAACACGGCTTTCACCAATTTTGATTCGTCGTTCATCATATGATGCCAAAGGTGCTGGAGGCATACTTGTTGTTAAGTGAATTGTATTTACACGTTGCTTATCTTTCAAAAACATTGCACAAATTATAAAAAAGGTTTGCATTTTTAATTCTTTAACTATATAATAAGAATTGTTATTGTTATCATTATTTTGTCACTGGGATCAAATGATTGTTTTATTGTTTGATGCTGTTTTACTGACTTTTTAAAGTAGGGAGTGGTCATGCCTAAGAGTACCAAATTTAGCCTATTGCCTTTGGCAGTGGCTGTGACTTCATTGATGCTATCAGCCTGTGGTGGTGGCAGTTTTAATAACCCAAGCACCATTGTCATCGGTCAGTCTAAGATGATTGAGAAGTCTGACCAATCAAAGGATGCTTCAGCCGCTAAGGATGATGACAATGCCAATGCTGATACTAAGAATAAAGCAGACAGTCGCCTAACCATGCCAGTGTTGGGCAGTGTTTTGGCGATTCCAAAGCGTAATCAGGCTTATGATAAGAAAAAACTTACTCATCTAGAAGAGCATGTGCCACTTGATGAAAATAACATCACAACCGCTCATACCAACCCTTTGCCAGCTTTAACCAAAGAGTTACAAGAGCGCTATGAGGGTGGAAAGATATATCAGAGCGATGATAAATATAAGTTTGTAAAAGCTGGTTGGATTTTTACTGGTTTGCGTCCTGATGAGACGATTAAAACTGATGAGGATACAGACCAGCCTAAGCAATACACCAAAGGCGATGGCTATCTGTACTATTATGGCGACAATCCAACCACAGGGCTTGCCAAAGGTGTGGCAAACTATACGGGGCATTGGGATTTCGTGACTGATGTCAAGCGAGAAAGAGAGTCTACCATCACAGAGACGACAGGTCGCCAAGCGTTCGGTGGTGGTTCAGGCTATAAGATGGACAGTGGCTTTGGCGATGAAGTCGGTGCGACCAGCTTTGCCGAGCAAGTCTTTGGTCAATATGCACCAAGACAGGGCAATCATCGTGCGGTCTTTAAAGCTGATTTTGACGCCAAGAAGCTGACTGGCACACTATCTACCAAGCAAAAAGCGATTGCCAGCAGTCCAGAGACCTATGTAGACCGCTATGATATTGATGCGACCATCAAGGGCAATCGATTTGCAGGTTCTGCCATTGCTAAGAATACCAAAAGTAGCTTTCTAGAACCCAACTTCTTTAATAAAAATGCCGATAACCGCCTAGAAGGTGGGTTTTATGGTGAAAACGCTGAGGAATTGGCAGGTAAGTTTCTAACAAATGATAATTCTGTCTTTGCGGTATTTGCTGGTAAACAGGACAATCCAGAGAAAGTTGAGAAGCTTGAGCAGGTATTTGGTGGCAGCTATGTTGAGCTGACCCAAGACAAGGCTGTCAACCCTGCACAAAAGTCACAAGTGTTATCGCTGGTGAACTTTGGTAATGTCGACCAACTGCAATTGGGCGATCATACCATCACGCTCTTACCTCAAGAGGCAGGAAAAACAACTCAGCAATCTGTTAAACTGCCAACAGGACAAACAGCTGTCATTACCAGTTTTGGCAGCAGTGATGGCGTTCTAAGATTGGGCTCAGTAAGTAAAACTGCTAAGCCTGGTGCAGAGCAGAATGGTAAGATTGCTGAAAATGCTGAAACTACAAACAAATCTGGGGTAATATCTAAGTCTACCAAACCAACCAAGGATCAAATAGAATTTGCGAAGCAAAAATTGACTGAAAAGGTTGAGAGGCTAAAAAAAGATCTTTCTGATTTAATCGCAACTTACCCAAACAGCAAAGATAAATCTGCTCTAAAAAAACAAATCACCGATAAGGTTTTGGCGGGTTATGTAGATGTAAAAGAAAGGGAATATGCAGAAGATGACTTAAAAGAGCTCTTAAATGCTTTAGATGTGGCGGAAGAAAGAGCAAATGCAACGGAAGATATTTTAAATATCCTTATCACTGGCGACAAATATAAAACTGACAATGAGGATAACTTAAAAGAATTCTTGGTTCAAAGTCCGTTGGTTCAATCAACGACAAACCACACACAAGAGCAGCTTGCCATTGCTAGAGATAAATTAAAGGCACAGCTTGAAACCGAAAAGCAGGACCTAGAAGAATTATTAGCAACTTTTGTGATTGGTAATGAGATTCTTGGTGATGAAGATGGCGAAGAGATTGATGCTAAAGAGCTGGATAAACTAAAAGCACAAATCATCGATAAAATTAAAAATGCCTACACAGAAGACAAACGCACTGAGGTTGAAAAGCAGGCTAAATTATTAATTGAACAATTAAAAGCTGAAGATGAAGAAACAACTGCCAAATTGGTAGAATTTCTTGCCAAAGGCGACAAATTCGATGGCGAAAACATGGCAAATCTCACCGCCTATTTGCCACAAAACAACTCTTCATCTCAAGCTGGGTTTGGCTTGATTGGCATTGAAGAGTCGTTGACAGGGCTGTACCTGCTTGGTGAACGCACGCCAGTCAGCCAGGTTCCTGTACAAGGTCAGGCGAATTATCAAGGTACTTGGCATGGCAGAATCGGTCATCACTGGCAGTCGCAAGCAGGCTATGGCGAGTACGACGGTAAGGCAAAATTTGAAGTGGATTTTGGTACTAAACAGTTGACTGGCACACTGACTGAAAAATCAGGCATTGAGCCTGCGTTTAATCTAAAAGCCACAATTAACGGCAATGGATTTAGTGGCACAGCCACCTCTCGTTCAAATGGCATCTATTTGGATGAAGGTCGTCAGCAAAACCAACAAATCCTAACAGTTGAGAGTAACAATCTGACTGGAGCATTCTATGGCGAGAATGCCAAACATTTGGGTGGGTCGTTCAGTTTTGAGAAGACTTTAAATGATGATGAGACGGTTGTTGGTGGTGCGGTATTCTATGGCACAAGAACCAAAGAATAGCTAAAAACCACAGAAGATGAAAAGAAACAGAAGTAAGGATGAGACGATGAATTTTCGCCCAAAATATCTGCCGCTGGTCATCACGGCGATGCTGTGCAGTAGCTTGCCTGCATTTGCCAATAATAATGAGGATGATCCAAGTGTTGAGCTTGAGACGGTAACTATCATCATCAAAAAACGCTTGCATGCCAAATCTGAGGAGGTAACAGGACTTGGCAAAACCATTAAAACGATGGATGATTTGAATAAAAATCAAGTACTTTCCGTCAAAGATATGGTAAAAGATGTTGCTGGTGTGGCTGTTGTTGAGCAAGGTCGTGGAGCCAGCAGTGGCTACACCATTCGTGGTATGGACAAGAACCGAGTGGCGGTCAATGTTGATGGCATCGCTCAAATCCAGTCTTATCTGACCCAAAAACGCCAGTTTGGTGATGGCAGAGAAGGCTCTGGGGCAATCAATGAGATTGAACTTGAAAATGTCAGCGGTGTACAAATCAGCCAAGGAGCGAGTGGTTCTGAGACTGGCAGTGGTGCACTAGGTGGCGCGGTGAGCTTTCGCACCAAAAGCATTGACGATGTGCTAGATGCAGACGATAATTTCTCAGCCTTTTATAAAGGTGCATACGCCAGCAAGAACAAGCAAAAAATGCACTCCGTTGGTGCGGCATTACGCCATAAAAAAGCCGATCTTTTTGTGCAGTATACCGATCGTACCAAAGAGACCGTCAAACCGCATAGCGACATCTATCAGACCAATTATGAAGTGTGGCGTTGGGGCGGCTCTCAGGTGGACTTTGATAAGCAGGCAATTGCACCTACAAATGATCCAAAACGCCAATTTATCATCATCGATGAATGCCCTACCTATGTGGACAAAGACCCTAGCAGTGTGGCTGGCTGTACCAAGCCAAAGCTGGACATCAAGCCTGTATTAGAGACCATGGGTGCTAAAGAATACACTGGCGACAAGCGAGTATTGCCTGACCCTATGGAATACGATTCTAAATCTGTATTGATTAAGGCAGGCTTTAATCCTTCGTCTACGCAACGAGTTGAGCTTTTGACCGAAAAAACCACTCAAAACTATAACAGTCGTGATATGACCAAAACGGCCTACCACTTGGCCGCCAATCACGGTCGAGGTAATCTGGCACAATCGCCACTCGTTTATCGCGGACAAAGCTATCAAGAAGGCTATGTGACAGATGCTAAAATTGGACTTTGGACGCAGACACAGTTTTTTGATGAAAAACACGATAAAAGTCGTTATGGTATCAACTATCGTTACCAAAGTCCTAAAGATTTTCGTTGGTTTGATGAGTTGAATTTAAGTGTTGATAAGCAAACTGTCACCATCGATCATCTGCAAATTGAGAAATACTGTTCGCCTTATCCTACGGTTGATAGAAACTGTACACCCAGTGCAGACAAACCAAATTCTGCCGAACGCCAAAATCGTAAAGTATACAGTGAGGACCATTTGCTGTGGCGAGGAGATTTCTCCAAAAATCTATCAGGCGACATCATCAATCATCGTCTCAATTTAGGTTTTGGCTTAGATAAATTCCGTTCCAATCTATGGATTGGTGATATTAAAGAGCGATATCATCGTTTAGACTTTAAGTTTGTAGATGACATCAAAGATTCAAATGGCAACTTTATTGAAGCCTACCGAATTAATCAGTATCAAGAGGGTACGGACATTTGCCAAGAAGCTCAGCAGTATTTAGGCGAAGCTCGCAAATGTGGCGACAGACCAATCACAGGTCATAATGCTTATGCCACCTTTAAAGATACGATCTCTATCGGAGACCTTGCGAACATTACCCTAGGTGTTCGTCATGACACCCATCGTTTTAACAGTGATGATGATTGGACTGGTACAGGCAAATATCGTAATTTATCTTACAATGGTAGTCTTGTGCTAAAACCAACCGATCATGTTGACTTGCTGTATCGCATCTCATCTGGCTATCGTGTGCCAAGCTTTAAAGAGCTGTTCGGCTACCGTTTAGATGGCTTGACCAAAGGGGAGAACGACGATCAGCATTACCGCACTAATGTTAAACCAGAAAAGGCTCGCAACCAAGAGTTTGGTATCGCTGTTCATGGCAATTTGGGTGAGGTTACGGCCACTTACTTTGATAACCGATACAGTGATCTGATTGACTTGACACTCAAAGGTGATCAGTGGGGCTATCGCAACTATCAAGATGTGCATCTGGCTGGCCATAGTGTTCAAGCTAAGGCCTATCTTGGTGAGCTTTGGGATAAGTTGCCTGTGGGTTTGACTGCATCTGCTAACTATCTAAAAACCAAAGTTAAAGATAGCCACATCAAAGAGGGTTTTGAGTACGGTTCTGGCTACTTCCTAGACACCATCTCACCTACTCGTTATGCTTTATCGCTTGATTATACTGCTGATAGCGATAAGTGGGGCTTGGGTGCGACTTGGATTTTTAGCGATGCTAAAAAAGACACTGAATTAACCACATTAGTCGCATCACCGAGCGGTACTTATGAAAAAGTTGCCACTACAGTCAATAGTAAGGCTTGGAGAACGCTGGATTTGTCGGCATTTTATCAACCAACTGATAATTTGACTGTAAGAGCTGGTATTGATAATGTCTTTAATTATCGATATAGCCCATGGGAGTCTTTGCGTCAGACCTCGGTTGTCTCTGGTAATCAGCATACTCAAGGATTGCCCAGCCAATATGCTGCCAGCGGTCGTAATTTTGTACTGTCTGTACAGACCAAGTTTTAAAAGAATCAATAAAAAACGCACTTTAACAGTGCGTTTTTTATTGACCAGTCATCTACTTTTATAAGATTTATGACATGAACCACAACTTTCGTTCATCTTACCAAATGCTTTTTCAACATCAGTAAAAGATTGGGCTTTGTCGGCAGCACTTACCAGTTCGCCGACAGCGTCATCAAACATCTGTGCTTTAAGTTTAAATCCTGCAGAATCTGTCCAAACGGTATCTTGTGCCTTGCCTTTTTCTGCATCATTATCAAAATGTGCCCAAACATGTGTGCTGGCCTGAATGGCGTCGGCTTGTTCCTTAAAGGCTTTTGCATCAAAGCGATCTTCAAAAAGCATGCTTTTCATAATGTCGCTTGATATGCGCCAGTCTTGCATGATGTCTTGGCGAATACTGACATCGTTTGGTGTTGTGGGTTTTGAGCTACAAGCAGTAACGGTTAACACGGAGACAATGGCGATAGTAAGACCTTTACTGATTGGCAATATGTTCATGGCTTCCTCGCAAGGTGGCTAAAATAGAAAAATCATACCTGTTTTCACCAGCAGCTTGATGATGAATTCAGATGAGTTTTTCAATATAACACACAAAACATTGATTTTCAATGAAATTCATGAATGTTGCCTATGTTCAAACAGATCAATACGCCGTGTCCAATCACACGACCAATAACTATCAGGTTGGTTGTGATGCCAGCCAATCTCTAGGCTTTAAATAAAAGTCGGTCAGTTCAAATTCAGGCGTGCCTACTTCAGGCTCATAGCGATACGACCAACTGGCTAGCGGCGGCATGGATACCAGAATTGATTCGGTGCGTCCATTTGACTGTAGTCCAAATATTGTCCCACGGTCATAGACGAGATTATATTCCACATAGCGTCCGCGGCGATACAGCTGAAACTCTCGCTCGCTTTGAGTGTAGGCTTTGTGCTTGTTGTTCTCGAAGATTGGTACGATCCCTTCAAGATAGCCTTGCCCAACTGCCTGCATGAAAGCAAAACATTGATCAAAATCCCAGCCCATGCTGGCAGTATTCAGATCATCATAAAACAGACCGCCGACACCACGGCATTCTTTGCGATGTTGTAGATAAAAATATTCATCACACCAAGTCTTGAATCTTTCGTAGATTTGCTCACCAAATGGCTGGCATAAATCATGAGCGACTTGATGCCAGTGTATGACATCATTCATGTTGGGATAAAAAGGTGTCAAGTCAAAACCACCGCCAAACCACCAAATGGACTCACTGCCATTTTTTAGTTGTGCCACGAACAGTCGCACATTGGCGTGACTGGTTGGGACGTGTGGGTTCTTGGGGTGGATAACTAGCGATACACCCATTGCTTGAGCCTTTGCGCCGACAAGCTGTGGGTGTCTCTCGGTGGCAGAAGGGGGGAGCTTGCTGATGTGGATGTGGCTGAACATCACGCCGCCTTTTTCGATGACTTCACCGCCAGACATCACGCACGAGCGACCGCCACCGCCTTCGGCTCTCTCCCAGTCGTCGATGATGAACTTGACATCGCTGCTGCCATCAACGCCGCCTGATTTTTCTTGATTTTCTAAGGCGGTGCAAATTCTCTCTTGTAGGTTTAATAAAAATTCTCGTACTTGCCCAAGCTTGGCATCAAAATCTGTCGCTGTGGTGTTGCTGTTGTTAGTCATGATGTTGCCTACTGTATCTTTATTGGTGATTAATCAAGTGTCCCATTTTTGAGTCTTTGACATTGAGATAATCTTGGTTGTGTGGATTGACACCGACGATGAGCGGAACGCGCTCTACCACGTCAAGCCCTAGTGACTTTAGATCATTGACTTTATTGGGGTTATTGGTCATGAGTGATAATTTGGTGACGTCAACGTGTTTTAGCATAATCTCACACATCTCATAGGTGCGTGCGTCCGCTGGCAAGCCAAGCATAAGGTTAGCATCTAGCGTGTCATGCCCTTGGTCTTGCAGGGCGTAGGCTCGGATTTTGTTCACCAGTCCAATGCCACGCCCTTCTTGGCGTAGGTAGAGTATTGCCCCACAGCCGTGAGCCTGTATCATTTGCATGGCGGTGTTGAGCTGGGGGCCACAGTCGCATTTTAATGAGCCAAAAGCATCCCCTGTCAGACACTCAGAATGAATGCGAATGAGCGGAATTTTGTCGGGGTCGGTGGACGGCAAGCCGACACTTAGTAAGACGTGTTCTTGACCGTGTTCATTTTCAAATGCATGAATGATAAAATCGCCATGCACGGTAGGCAGATTGGCTTTGCTGATAAATTGGTACAAAATTTTCCCCAAAACGTATAATAAATGGTAAATTGTGAATAATTTGTGAATTAAATGGTGCTACTATGGCAAATTAAAAGGCTATCTTGTAAAATAAGCCCCTGATTCAAGTTTGGCTTTGCCATTGCCAAGTTTGGCATTATACCGCAAAAATTGTTATAACTTAACATAACTTTTTAAAGACAACTTTTAAAAAATCAAAATCTGGAATACTAGCCCCATGCCAACTTCTGCCCACGCACCACGCACCTTCACGCACCTGCCCACGTCTCGCCCCACGACACCCCTTTTGGATAAGGTTAGCTTGCCCAAAGATTTAAAGGGGTTAAACACCGATGAGCTGTGCCAATTATCGGACGAACTCCGTGAATATTTGCTTTACTCGGTCGGTCAAAGTGGTGGGCATTTTGGAGCAAATTTGGGCGTGGTGGAGCTGACGGTTGCTCTGCACGCCAGTTATGATACACCTTATGATAAGCTTGTTTGGGATGTTGGGCATCAGGCGTACGCCCATAAGGTGCTGACAGGTCGGCGTGATGAGCTAATTCGTATCCGTGCCAAAGGCGGTCTGACGGCATTTCCCGAGCGGAGCGAGAGCGAGTACGACACCTTTGGCGTAGGGCATAGTTCCACGTCCATATCGGCAGGACTTGGCATGAGCCTTGCGAGCCGTATCAAGGGCGAAAACCGCAAGGTTGTGGCGGTCATCGGAGACGGGGCGATGACGGGGGGCATGGCGTTTGAAGCGATGAATGATGCGGTGCAACAAAATGCCGATTTGACGGTGGTGCTAAATGACAATGACATGTCAATCTCGCAAGCGATTGGCGGATTTAGTCGCCATTTGGCACGGCTGTGGCAACGTGGGCTTGCCTTTGACATTGACAAACACGGCAATATTCTCATGATAAAGCGTGAGATTAGCCCTGATGACAGACGGGTTCGCCACTATCTGCACATGGCAAATGGGGCAAAAGAAACCCTAGAAAAAATCCCTGCCAAACTGGGCGGTAATCTTGTGCAAAATATCGGCGGTCTTTTTGGCAAAAACGCTCCGCCCATGCCCTTGTCGGACAAAATCGCCGAAAAAGTGCATGACCATATTTTCCCTGATAATTTATTTAAGGCGATTGGTTTCACCTACCTTGGGCCTTTTGACGGACATGATTTGCCAAAACTTTTGCAAGTGTTTGAACGTGCCAAACAGTTAAAAGGGGCGGTGCTGATTCACGTCCATACGGTCAAAGGCAAGGGCTTTTTGCCTGCCGAGGCTGACCCCATTACTTATCACGCCATTGGCAAACTACCCAAAAAAGATGTGCTAAAAAAGGACAACGCTCCCAAAGCCAAAAAATATTCAGACGTTTTTGGCGACTGGCTTATGGATAACGGAGCTGAACCCCATATGGTTGCCATTACCCCTGCCATGTGCGAAGGCTCGGGCATGGTAGCATTCGCCAAGGCGTATCCTGCTAAGTTTTTTGATGTGGCGATTGCCGAACAGCACGCCGTAACCTTAGCAGGGGGCATGGCAACAGGTGGATTAAAACCTGTGGTGGCGATTTATTCTACCTTTTTACAGCGTGGCTATGACCAGCTGATTCATGATGTCGCCTTACAAAACTTAGACGTAACCTTTGCCATAGACCGAGCGGGGCTTGTGGGTGAAGACGGGGCGACTCATGCAGGCGTGTTTGATTTGGCGTATTTACGCTGCGTGCCAAATGTGGTGATTGCCACGCCAAGCGATGAACATGAATGCTATCATCTACTAAACGCTTGCTATGCTTATCAAGGTACAAGTGCCATTCGCTATCCTAGGGGTGTGGGCGTGGGGCGTGAGATTATTAAAGATGATGAAAAATTTGTCATCGGCAAGGCAAAAATCGTATGGCGGACGGATAATTTTACGGACAAATCAGACAAAAAAGAGACAGGCAAAAAAATCGCCGTTCTTGCCTTTGGTACACGCCTAAGCGACAGCCTATCGGCAAGCCAAACGTTCGCCCAAACGACAGACACGCCCATGACGGTGGTGGATATGCGGTGGGTCAAGCCACTTGATAATGAGCTGATAGACGAGCTTATCGGGCAGGGCGTTACGCATTTTATCACGGTAGAAGAACATCAGCGTATGGGCGGAGCAGGCTCGGCGGTGGGCGAATATCTGGCAAGTGTGGGCTATGGTGGTTGGCTTTTGCAGATTGGCATCGATGATGTGTTTGTCGCTCATGGCAGTCATGATGAGCAGTTGGCGGAGTGTGGACTGGATAAGGGTGGGATTTTGGCGAGATTGTCTAGCCTTGATATTGATAAATAATGGAATTTGACATATACTAATGTCATATACACTTATGGGAGAATGCCATGCAAACCAGTGTTTTTTTTTAATAATCGCACCCAAGCGGTTCGCATTCCTGCCAAATTTCGCTTTGATGACGATGTCAAAGCCGTCATGATTAGAAAAGTGGGCAATGAGCGGATTTTGACCCCAATTGATGGTGTGTGGGACAGCTTTTTTTTGAGTGATGAGCGAGCGAGTGATGATTTTATGGCAAACCGCCCGACCATGCCAAAAAGCGAGCGATTGACTTTTGACTGATAACTAGGACGAATATGTTTAGTTTTATGCTGGATACCAATATCTACATTTATGTGATAAAAGAACGCCCCATAAAAGCATTAAACAAATTTAACCAATATGCAGGGCGGATTTGCGTAAGCAGTATCGTGGCAAGCGAGTTGTATTTTGGGGCGTACAACAGCCAATTTATGGATAAAAATCTACATCAAGTCGAAGATTTTTTATCACGTTTGACGGTGCTTGATTATACCGCAGAATGCTCGCCCCATTACGGCGAGATTTGTGCTGATTTGACCAAGCAGGGCAAGCTCATTAGTGAAAATGACATTCATATCGCCTCTCATGCACGGGCATTGGGGCTGACCTTGATTACCAATAATACCGATGAATTTAAACGAGTGTCAGGGCTTAGGATTGGTAATTGGGCGATTTGATTTATTAAATTTGGCATAATTTGGTTAAATGTCTTTTATGCCTAACAAACTTGATACTTGCCACGCCTTTATATCCAAGCATCATTGTGTTTGTGGTAAGTTTAAAAGTTTCTTGGGTATAACTATTTAGCTCTGGTTCAAAAAGTATGTTATAAAGAAAACCATTCGTGGTGAGCCATGCCTGCTCATAACGATTTTCCTACTCGCAGGCAGGTGCAGGGAGAACGGAAACCTAGTTCAGCATACTTTTTAGACTAATACCAAAATCAAGCAACATCAATCCGCCTTGCAAATCTTTGCCAATATAATCATCACTGTAAAAGAATAATATATAAGTAAAAACCAATGTAATTATAATATAAAATTATAAATTGGGCAAATTAAGGAAAAACAGACATGAATTTGGTAGTGGCAAATGGCAATGAGTGCTAATAAGTAGCATTGATGAATAAAGTTTGATAAAATTTATTAATGATTGTTTGATTGACTGACGTCATTTTCCATAACACGATTATCCACGCCAATGATTAAATTCCCCGTAATGTTCTTGATGTTTGTTTTGGGCATGAGCCACACGGCAATGGCTCATGAATGTGTGATGCCCAAAGCCAGTGAAGAGTACGACAGTCGTGAGTGTATCTCGGACGGGCTAATCAAAGTCGCCCAAAACGGCAAATATGGCATGATGGATGATAGGGGGATTGTCATCGCACCACTCATGTTTGATGAGATGGGCGTATTCTATGATGGCGTGGCTCGGGTGCAGTACAAAGATAGATTTGGCTTTATCAATCATCAAGGACTACTGGTCGTGCCACTAAAATATGATGATGTGGGATTTTTTAAAAATGGCACGGTATTGGTTCGCAGGGATGATGAGTATTTTATGGTGGATGGGCAGGGTCAAAGGGTGCTAGATGAGACACCTGTCATGCCAATACCTGATACGGTCGATGTGCCTGCCGTGGATTTGGCTCATGAGTTGCTCTCTGGCGAGCCTGTGATACCAGAACCAAGCTACTAGGTTAATTTGGCAAGTGGTAAATTTTGGTCGCAATTTTGCCCGTTTTGGGCTATAATGGCCGTCTTTGTATGATGAATACAAAAGCATTATTTAAATTCAATAAACGTTTGTAAGGTGTGTTATGGAACCTATGGTGGTGATTGCGTCCGAAGTGGCGAAAAAAGTCGGTCATGAGATTTTAAAGGCTCATGAGAACCGTCATCGTATTGATTTGGGTGTTGAGTCCAAGGGGCTTGATGGCTTGGTAACGAAGATTGACCGTTATGCCGAAGAGCTGACCATTTCTTTGTTAAAAGAAAGCTATCCTAAGCACTCATTTTTGGGTGAAGAGTTTGGCTTACAAGAAGGTAAGGGGGCGGATGCTGATTGGTGCTTTGTCATTGACCCACTAGATGGTACGCAGAACTTCGTGCATGGCGTACCGCATTTTTGTGTGTCTATCGGCATTCAGCACAAAGGCGTGACCGAACATGGCGTGGTCTATGACCCTGTGCGTGATGAGTTGTTTACTGCCAGTCGTGGACGTGGGGCGAGATTGAACCAACGTCGTCTGTCGGTCTTAGAGCGTACCACGATAGCGGGCGGACTGTTCACCACAGGACATCCTTATGAACGCATGACGGGCGAGACTCGCACGAGCTTTATCCGTCAGCACTTTGCCAGTTTGGCGGTGATTTGTGAGCAGGGCGGGCAGGTTCGTCGTACAGGTTCGGCGGCACTGGATTTGTGCTATGTGGCGGCAGGGCGTTTTGATGGCTATTTTGAGATGAGTATCAAGCCGTGGGACGTGTGTGCAGGCGAGCTGATTGCCAGTGAAGCTAGAGCGGTGGTGGTTGACCACAAAGGGGCAAACAATGCCATGCGTACAGGTTCGGTCTTTGCTTGTAATGCCAAACTACTAAAACCACTCATGCAAGCGGTCATCCCGACATGGGAAAATGCATTGGCGTGATAAGATATTGATATTGTATTTAAAAATCAAAACCACCAAACAAGGCGTTTGGTGGTTTTTTGATGGGGCTGTGCGTGCCTGTCCCAAACTGATAAATATTATTTAACCAATTCAATCACGCCTTGGGCTTCATAATTAAGACGACTTTCACCGCCTTCATAGCTTTGAATGGTGGCGGAGTTGTCTTTTGCTTCAGCGACAGCATAACCCATCATGGGACTGACAATAAAACGACCGCCAGCATTGTTTAAGTCCACTTTTATGATTCTATAATCGCTCGCCCCAAAGGCGGTGCTGATGGTTTTGGCTTCATCGGTGAATTTTTGGATGGTTTGGGCTTTGAGTTCATTCTCTACTGTCTTTTGGGTGGCTTCGGATACACCAAAGTCAAGACTGCCAAGTGTCATAAAGCTTTGTAGCTCAGCGATGAGCTCACTGGCTTCTTCGAAGTTTTGGCTTTGGATGTTGATTGATGATGAACCTGTAAAGCCATTGATTTTGCCTTTGTTGTCATAGCGTGGGTAGGTGTGATGGCGACCTGTGGTGACTTTGACATTGGGGTATTTTTGGGCGATGGCTAGGGCTTTGTTGGCGTTGGTGTTTAGGGTATTTGCCAACGTTTTGGCATTGGCGTTGTCCGCTGATTTGGTGAGTGTGGCAGTCAGCTCATCGTTGGCGATGGTTTTGGCGGTCTCGACATTAAAGCTGATTTGGTTGTAGCTTTGGGCGTGAGCGTGAGTGCCTGCTAATGCCAAACTAAGCAGTAAGGGTATTGTTGATGCACGCATGAATTACTCCGTGATAGAATATAACAAAAACTAAATTATTGTAATACAATTTATTCTTGATTGTTGTGCTAATTTGTATCTGATTATTGCTTTAATGTAGGGCGTGCCTGCCCTTTATAACGCAATTTAAAATTTAGAAAATGTTGTAGCAGTACAACGGTGTTTTTGCATGAAAAATGGCTAAATCTTGTGGCTCGAAGTTAAAATCCTTGTTGATATTCCAATATCAACGGCGGACTTTTCCTTGAAAAACGTGCGATTTTTCTCATTTTTCATTGCAAATACAAAAGGCAGGCACGCCCTAACAAATAGCATGGATTTATTTTTTAAAATTATTTGTGAGGTTTGAGTGCTTTTAAATTGATAAAATTTAAAAAAATTTTCTTGCATTTTTAAAAAAATCATGTATAATTACTCTCGGCTTCATCGGTAGCTTCGCAACTTTGATTTATGAACCCCGCCAGGACCGGAAGGTAGCAACGGTAATAATCCCAAAGTGTGCCGAAGGTGTGCTGATGAAGTCATTTTTTGCCTAAAATTTGGCAATTCTCTTTTTGTAATCTATACTCCAATCCCAACTTAAAATCGCAACCTATTGATTATTAGTTAATTATTTTGTAAGTTGTTAGGGGGTGAATTGCAATTCACCCTTGATAAATCAAGCACTCATATAAAGTTGAGAATGGGGTAATCTATCCTGATACCATTTCTTTGGCACATTCCTGCGTACAATCTTCACCAATTATTTTTAAATTTCTCAATGTCCCGACGTTGTTTTTTGTCGGGTTTGGTAGATGGTCTGGCAAGGTTTTGTAATTTGCGTTGCTCGGCAAAAAACTCTCGGGTGGCAATGCTCTCGTCCGTCTCATCGTATAGCGTTTGGGCGATGGTAGCACTGCCCCGATTGTCAGATAAGGCTTTGATGATGATGGTTTTTTGTTCTTGGACGTTGGCATGACCTTGGCGAATGGTTAGGGTGTCGCCCACTTGTAGCTCTTTGCTCGTTTTGATTTTTTGACCATTCATGTGGACTTTTCCGCCTTCTATCGCTTCTTTGGCAAGGGTGCGAGTGCGAAAAAATCGTGCCGCCCACAGCCATTTGTCGGCACGGACTTTATTTAGGGTTTGGGGTTCTTGATTGTTTTGGTTTTTCATGGGGTGTCCAGTATTTTTATAACATCAAAGGTCTCAAACAACAACCACATTTTATCATCAAATATCCCAAACCGCTCAAAAAATTCTTGATGAGCCGTCCGCCAAAAATCAAGCGACAAATCGCCTTCGCCTTCTGGACGTGCCAACTTTTCATCAACATCACAAAAGCGAATGATGAATTGGGCGGTGTTTTAGATAACACAGCGGGGCGGTTTTGTCCGTCTGTGATGACTTGCAGGTTACCAACGGGGTAAGCTGGCTCGTCCAAATCCCAATGCAGAGCGGTGCAAGTGGCTCGCTTTTTGCCGTCTAGGACAAGCCCTACAAGTTCGTCCGCCATTTGGGGCTGTCGCCAAATGACCAATGGGGCAGGGTGGTAATGTTTAAATTGTCGGTGCCGATATCGCCAAATTTGTCAAACATAGGTGCTTCGAATTTAAAAAATTGCCATTAGGACAACCCAATGGCAATCTTGAATTTATCAATTACATTTTCTCAACCGTCTTAATGCCGAGTAAATCCAAGCCTGTTTTTAAAGTCTTGGCGGTCAAATCCGCCAGTTGCAGACGGCTGTTTTTGGTGTCGTCATCTGCTGAGAGTATCGGGCAGGCTTCATAAAACGATGAAAAAATCCCAGCCAATTCATACAGATAGCCACACAACACATGGGGCGTACCGTCTTTGGCGACTTGGCGTAGGGCTTCTTCAAATTGCAATAATTTGACCACCAATGCTCGCTCTTTGTCGTCCGTGATGACAATCTCGCCTGTTAGTGTGTCAGGATTTACCCCTGCTTTGGCAAAAATAGAACGCACACGGGTGTAAGCGTACTGCATATAAGGGGCGGTGTTGCCTTCAAAGTTGAGCATACTGTCCCAATCAAACACATAATCGGTCGTGCGGTGCTTGGATAGGTCGGCATATTTGACTGCCCCAATGGCAACCGCATCAATGAGTGCCGTCCGCTCATCGGCAGTTACGTCTGGGTTTTTGCTGTCTATCAAGACGGTGGCACGGGCAACCGCTTCATCAAGCAGGTCGGCAAGTTTGACCGTACCGCCTGTGCGAGTTTTGAATGGTTTGCCATCTTTGCCAAGCATCATGCCAAAATTGTGATGTTCTAATTTAAAGTTATCAGGCACAAATCCGCCAAGCCGTGCAATCGCCCACGCCTGTGCCATGTGCTGGGCTTGACGAGTGTCAGAATAGACAATGGCACGGTCAGCGTGCAAGGTGTGATAGCGGTAGCTTGCGGCGGCGATGTCGGTGGTGGTGTACAAAAATCCGCCGTCTTTTTTCTGAATGATGATACCAAGTGGCTCGCCTTCTTTGTTTTTAAATTCAGGCAGATATACCACGGTTGCCCCCTCATCTTCTACCGCCACGCCTTTGTCTTTTAGGGTTTTGACGATGTCAGGGAGCATGGGGTTGTATAGACTCTCGCCCATGATGTCTTTATCGGTTAGGGTTACGTTTAGGCGTTCGTAACTGGCTTGGTTTTGGCTCATGGTAATGGCAACAAGTTTTTGCCACATGGCGAGGCAATATTCATCGCCACTTTGGAGTTTGACCACATAGCCACGAGCTTTTTCGGCAAAGGCTTCATCGTTATCATAAGTTGCTTTGGCATCACGATAAAAGGCTTCTAGGTCAGATAATTCCATATCGGACGCATTTTCGTTTTGCATTTTTTCAAGGTAGGCGATGAGCATACCAAACTGCGTCCCCCAGTCGCCCACATGGTTGGCACGAATGACGGTGTCGCCCAAAAATTCAAGCACACGCACCGAGCTGTCGCCAATAATGGTAGAACGCAAATGTCCAACGTGCATTTCTTTGGCAACGTTTGGCGATGAATAGTCAATGACAACCGTCTCAGTGTGGTCGGACGTAATGCCCAAGCGGTCGGACGTGCGAGCGGTGTGGGCGGACTTGGCTAGAAAATCATTGTCAAGAAAGATGTTAATAAAGCCCGGCCCTGCGATTTCTAATTTTTCGGCAATGCCGTCCAAGGCTTGGCTATTTGCCAGTTCATCAAGCACTTTTTGGGCAAATTCTCGTGGGTTTGTGCCAAGTTTTTTGGCAACGCCCATCATGCCATTGGCTTGGTAATCGCCAAACTGGGGCTTGCCTGATTGCTTGATGACAGGGTCGGTGTCTTTGTCCGCCCCTGCGTTTATCATGGCGGTTTGTAGGTGGGTGTGAAGTAGGGATTGGATAGTCATGATAGCTCTTAAAAGTGATGTTAAAACTTAAAACGGGTTATTATACTAGAAATTTAGCGATTTGGGGAAAATCATCGCAAACCCTTTGGGCTAGTCTAGGCGTTTGCCTGTTTTGTCTATATAAAAAGTTTCGCCGTTTGGTATTACTAAGGTATTGCCATTTTCAAAACTTTGAACCATATCATAGATAGCAGGCATGACTATGTTTCCTGACTTATCTATAAAACCCCATTTGCCATTTTGTTTTACTCCTGCCAAACCGTCTGAAAAGCCCAAAATAAAATCGTATTGAATGGGAATAACCACTTTACCTGTTTTATCTATAAAACCATGTTTACCTTTTTGTTGTACTTTTGCCAAGCTCTTTGAAAAAGACCAAGCGATATCATATTCAAAGGGGATAACCACTTTTCCTGTTTTATCAATAAATCCAAACTTGCCATTCTGCTCTACATTTGACAATCCTTCTGAAAAATGCCGAGCATAATCATATTCAATGGTAATAACCACTTTGCCTGTCCTATCAACATAGCCATATTTGCCATTTTGTTTTACCAGTGCCAAATCTTCTGAAAAAACTCCAAACTTCATCATATCGAACAGGAACAATCACCTTGCCTGTTGTATCTAAAAAAACCGTATTTGCCATCTTGTTGTACTCTTATAGAGTCATTTAAAAAACTCCAAATGTCATCATATTGCACAGGGGCGACAATCCTGCCTATGTTATCAAGCAAGCCGTATTTATCATTTTGTTTTACGAGTACCAAGTCGCCTACTAGAAAGTTCTCCATGTCATCATAATAAATAGGAACAACTACCATACCTGTTTTATCAATATACCCCCATTTGCCTTCTTGTTTTACTCTTGCCAGTCCTTCTGCAAAATCCCAAGTCAAATCATATTGAACGGGAATGACGATTTCACCTGTTTTGTCAATAAAGCCATATTTGCTGTTCTTTTGTACAACCGCCAAGTCTTCTGATAAACAACCCACATAATCATATCCTGCCACTTGCGGTCTTTCACACGCTAAAGCGGATAAGGGTAGGGACAAAGCTATAATAAGGGGGTTTAAAAATTTTTTCATGATTTATCCTTGTAGTCAATGCGTTTGCCTGTTTTGTCTATATAAAAAGTTTCGCCATTTAACGAGACTTTGGCTTTACCGTTTTCAAATCCCCAAGAAGCGTAGTCATATTGAAAAGGTATGGCTATTTTACCTGTTTTATCAATAAAGCCATATTTGTTATCTAATTCTACAACAGCCAAATCATCAACAAAAAGAACAGCGCTCTGATATTTAAAGGGGATAATCACTTTGCCTGTTTTATCAATAAAACCCCATTTGTCATTTTGCTCTACACCTGCCAAACCCTCTGAAAAATGCCAAGCATCATCATATTGAATAGGAATAACGATTTTGTTCGTTTTATCAATAAAGCCATATTTATTATTTTGTTCTACGATTGCTAAGCCTTCTGAAAAATTGCCGACAAAATCATATTGAGCAAGGATAATAATTTTACCTGTTTTATCAACAACACCTTGTTTGCCCTGTTGCCATACTGTCGCCAAACCACCCTGCAAGCAACCAACATCATACCCTATTACCTGTGGTCTTTCACACGCCAAAGCGGATAAGGGTAAAAGGGATAGGGCGATGATAAGGGGGTTTAGAAGTTTTTTCATGGTTATCGCCAATTAAGATAAGTTAGGAAAAATAAGAGAAATTCTCCCTATCTTAGCGGATTTTGGATATAGAGACAAGCCAAAATGTACCCACAAAAAACCCTGCCAGTGGACAGGGTTTTGGGGTTCTTTAAGGCTTCTTTTTTAATCAGCTTCTGAGCGCCTGCTCGCCTGCCTTTACCACCACGCTCGGCTTTAAAGGCATGAGCGGGGCGACTAGGGCGACTTTTAGGACTTCATCAATGGTCTCAACCGATTGAATGGTCAAGCCTTCTTTGACGTTGTCAGGAATGTCGGCAAGGTCAGGTTCGTTGGACTTGGGGACAAGCACATGCTTGATACCGCCACGATGAGCGGCGAGCAGTTTTTCTTTGAGACCGCCGATTTTTAGCACTTTGCCACGCAAAGTAACTTCGCCTGTCATGGCGATGTCGGCACGAATGGCAATGCCTGTAAAGGCGGATACCAAAGCGGTGGTCAGAGCGATACCTGCGGACGGACCGTCTTTGGGCGTGGCACCTTCGGGCATATGCACATGAATGTCGGTGTCTTTGAACTTATCATAGCTGATACCAAAGCGTTCGCCCCCAGCTCGCACCACACTCATGGCGGCACGGATAGACTCTTTCATGACATCGCCAAGCGACCCTGTAAAGACAAGCTCGCCCTTGCCCTGCATGGTGGCGGTCTCAATGGTGAGTAGCTCACCGCCCACCGAAGTCCACGCAAGTCCTGTAATCCGCCCAATCTCAGGTTCTTTTTCTGCCAAACCAAAGTCAAAGGGTTTAACACCCAAATAATCAGCAATGTTGTCGTCCGTTACCGATAACGGCTCAATTTTCGTGCTTTTTTTGGGTTTGATGCCATAAGTCTCAACCTGCGAACGCACCGCTTTACGGCTGATTTTGTTAATTTCACGCTCCAAGTTACGCACGCCTGCTTCACGGGTATAGTGGCGGATAATGCTAAGAATGGCATCATCGGTAATGTCCAGCTCATCTTTACCAAGCCCGTTTTGTTCTAGGGCTTTGGGGGTGAGATAGTTGTGAGCGATGTTCATTTTTTCGTCTTCGGTGTATCCAGGCAGACGAATGACTTCCATGCGGTCAAGCAAGGCTGGCGGTATGTTCATGCTGTTAGCGGTGCAGATAAACATGACCTCGGACAAATCCAAATCTAAGTCAAGATAATGGTCGTTAAAGCTGTTGTTTTGCGACGGATCAAGCACTTCTAGTAAGGCAGACGCAGGGTCGCCACGATAGTCCTGTGCCATTTTGTCAATTTCATCAAGCAAAAATAGCGGATTTTTGACTTCTACTTTTGCCAAGGACTGTACGATTTTGCCCGGCATCGCTCCGATATAGGTGCGTCTATGCCCACGAATCTCAGCTTCATCACGCACACCGCCCAACGCCATACGCACAAACTTACGCCCTGTGGCACGAGCGATACTCTCGCCAAGCGACGTTTTACCAACCCCCGGGGGACCTACTAGACATAGGATAGGACCTCGCAGTTTTTTGACACGAGACTGCACGGCTAGGTACTCAACAATGCGGTCTTTGACATCATCTAGCCCATAGTGGTCTTTGTCAAGGGTTTTTTTGGCTTTGGCAAGGTCAATAGATACCTTGCTTGCCTTTTTCCATGGGGTATCTAGTATCCACTCCACATAGCCACGCACCACAGACGCCTCCGATGAGCTTGGGGGCATTTGCTTTAACTTTTTAAATTCGGTTTCTGCCTTTTTGCGGACATCATCAGGTAGGTCGGCTTCTTTTAGGCGTTTTTCAAGTTCGCCATCTTCTTCGTCCGCCCCGTCATTTAAATCGGACAGCTCGGATTTAATCGCTTTCATTTTTTCATTTAAAAAATACTCACGATGATTATTTTCCATTTGCTTACGCACGGTTTCTTGGAGTTCATTTTCAAGCGACTGCTCGGCATGATTGCTCACAAAAAACTCGGTCAGCGTGTGGTAATAATCCATGATGTCGCCATCTTCAAGCAATGTTTGTTTCTTGTCAAGGGGCATGGATACCCGAGTGGCGATAAAGTACATGAGTTCGGTCAAGTCGCTAATCTTGCCTGCCACACGGGTAATCTCACGCCCGTTGCGTAGGTTCTCTTCGGCAAAACTGGCAAAAAAATCCATCAATACCTTTTTGTGAGCGTCTTTGTCATCATCGCCGAGCGTGTCGGTAACAGGCTGTTCATGAAATACCGCCACAAAAGCGTTGTACGTCTCATCAATATCAACGCCTGCCACTTCGGCACGAGTCTGTCCTTCGATGAGTACCTTTAGGCAGTTTTCGTCAGCGTCGTGGGGCATGGTGCTAATGACTCTGCACACCGTGCCAAAGCGGTAGAGATTGTCGGTGTTAATCTCTTCTGACAGCGAGTCTTTTTGTGAGACCACAAGCAGATGACCATCAAAGCTCTCATTGGCAAGCTGTATGGCGTTAATGGACTGCTCACGTCCCACAAATAGGGCGATTTGCATGTGCGGATAGACCACGACATCACGCACGGCAAGTAGGGGCAAGGTTTGGTTATCAGACATGATAAACTCCAAATAAATTCTTATAATAATAAATTCTTATAATGTCAGCCTGTTATGGTGGCGGGCGTGGCAAATTGCAAGGCAGTGCGATGATTTTATGAAAAATTGGTTATCTTTTCGCCAAAATATGCAAATACCGCCCCATTTGCCAAAAAGGGTGGGTTTGGGAATAGTTAAGCTCCATTGCCACGACATCATCAGGGTTGTTGTGTCCACCACGTTTTAAGGGAGCGTAGTCAGAAAACACTCGTATCCCCGACTGGCAAAGGGTGGTATATCCCCCATCATCAAGCCATGATTTGACCGTGTCATAAGCGACAGGATTGTTTGGGGTTAGGCTTTTATTGTCGGCAGGCTTGGGGCGTGCTAATTGATAAAAATTACCCATAATAAGGTTGCGATAAACCATGCTGGCAGGGTTATAAAAGCACAACGACAAATAGCCATCATCGGCTAAAAATTCATCAAAAAACACCATGATTTTGGCAGGTTCGCCAAGCCATTCTAGGACGGCATGGCATAAGATTAGGTCAAATGTTTGTCCCTTTAAAAGGCTTGCGAGTTTTTGATAAGGAGCCACGATAAATCGGGGTGAAACGTTCAGCTTACAAGCGGTGGTTTGGGCCTTTTGTATCATCTCATCGGAGATGTCACTGATGATGACTTCATGACGGGTGGCAAGGTTTAGGCTGATTTGGGCAAGTCCTGCTCCCACGTCCAACACCCGAAGCGGACGGTTGGGTAAATGCTCGGACAAATCTCGCTCTAACACGGCAAGGCGGATTTGACCTTTTAGACCGCCATAGACTTTTTTGGCAAAATGGTCGGCAATGTCATTAAAATTACGGTCATTAAAATGAGCGTGGGGGATAGGCTGATTCATGATAAAAAATAATTTGGCAAATGGGTTTGGCGTGGTATAATGGCTACGTTTTGCCTTGATGATACCGCCTTGTTGGGCGTCATTGTATCAAGTGGCGACCGCTTTTTAAAGTTATTTTATAAGTAAATTTTAAATCAAATTTGAGATAAGCCATGAAAACTTTTAACCATTTAGCCTGTGTGTCTGCCGTTGCCCTTGCATTGACTGGCATGGTCGGTTGCACCAAAAAAGACAGTCCCGAGCCACAAGCTGAGGCAGAGATTGAGGTTGCAACCCCCGAAGTGGTCGACCATCCTGCCGTGGTCTGTGATGATGTCAGCCTAAAAAACCGTGTCGTCAGCCTTGTGCGTGATGAGCTCTACACCGCGTCTGTGCGTGGACTGGGCAATGGGGCGAGCGATGAGCTGTCATTGCAGTTAAAGGCACGCCTGTCGGGGCTAGACATTGATTTGCAAAACGTCAGCGAAGACAGTGGTGAGTGCCGTGGACAGCTTCATATTGTTCTGCCTAACGAAGAGATTGCCTTTGCCAATAAGACGTTTAGCGGGGCAGGCGTGGCAAGCCTAGAAGAACAAGCCATCGAAAAAGACGTGAGTCTCATGGGTGGCAATCGTCTGGTGGGAGATTTTGTCTTCCAAGCGGACGGTGAGGCACTTGTCATTGATAACAATACACCTGTCATCGCACTAGCGTCTGAAACCATGGCGACAGCGGTGCGTTCGATGAATCGCCAAAACCAAGCCAATGCCAAACGTGAAACTGCCCAAATTGGCAAATCATCAAGCGACATCGTGCCTGCCCCAACGGTACAAATCCGCCCTGTGGAATTGCCATCAGTGCCTGAACCTACCCAGACACTAAGACCTGAGGAGGTGATTTTACAGCCTGAGGATGTCCCAAGTGGCACACCACAAAATACCGAGCCAAAGCCAGAGCCTAAACCTGAACCAAAGTCCGAACCAAAATCTGAGACCAAGCCAAAAGCGGATACGCAAGCTCAAACAGAGTCCAAGCCAACAGCCGAACCCAAACCCGAACCTAAGGCAGAAAAGCCTGCCAGTAACGAGATTACCATCGTTGAGACGGATGAGACTTACTAATCTTTTGTGGCAAGATGAAAAACGGCAAGATACCCCAAAGTGATTTGGGGTATTTTTTTATGGTGCTTTTTAAAGTCAAAATTTATCCATTGTCCTAATAATACTCATCAATGTCAAGGATGAGCATGCTTGATGAGTTTGCCTGTGGTGTCATAAAAATAAAACCCCATCTTTTTTAATGGCTTTGATGTATTGTGGGTCATCATCCATGTCAAGGTCAGATGTAAGACCCGTCAAAAATGGATAAATGCCGTCATATTCAAAAGGCAATATCACGTTGCCAGTGGTGTCTATTAGCCCCACTTGACCGCTTGATTTATAAAAATCAGGAGCGATGATAAAAAAATCCTTACCTTGAAATGTATTGATGTCATCCCTAAAAATCTCATGCTCATCAGGGTAGGTTAGTTCAAAAATTTTTTCGCCTTGACTGTTGTACAAATAAGACGTGTTGTCCATCACCGCATTAAAAAACATATCGCCACTGTCGCTTTTAAGCATATAAATGACGTTGTATTTAAAATCAATCACGGTTTTGTTATTTAAATTGATGATGCCATATTTGCCATTTTTATATAAACCTGAAAACCCTTGATAAAACATGACTAGGTTGTCATACATGGGTGTGATGATTTCATGACCGTGTGCGTCTATCACGCCATACAGCCCGTCTTTTTCGACAGTAAATACACCATCATGCCCATCGATGATGTTATCATAATGCCCAAACGGCACAACCATTCTGCCTTTGGTATCAACCAAGGCGTATCGCATTCTCTCATCAATGATGGTTGCAGTATCAGACTCATCGCTTGCCTTTAACTTATCTAAGCCGTCAAGGTTCAAGGTGGTAATGACAAAAGACTGGGGGCTGACATCGGTGGCGATGGCTTGTAAGCTTTCGGGGATATGGATTTTGTGGTAAATATTATCTAGCAATAATTTGCCGTCTTTGTCTATCATGCCCAAAGGGTGGGGGCTTGACCAAAAGGGGTTTGGACATAATTACCGACCCGAGCAAGCCCTTGGTGATTTGGACATTCTACAAATTCAAAATCAGCAGAAGGCTTCATGCAGGCTTCTGTATTTTGCAGTAGCACATGGTCAAAATGTACGCCATATAACACAACGTCTCTGACATTATCCAAGGTCTTGGCATCGGATAAATCATTTGGGTTATAGACATTGACTGCCGATGCACACATGGCATAGACAAGTAATGCCAGTGGTAAATATCTCATGTGATCACCTTGGTTAATTTTTGGTAAATTATAGCACTTTCCTCCAAATTCTGCTATGATAAAGGCTTTTATTTACACCAGTTACCCAAAAGGCACACCATGAGCGATTTACACCTTTATAACACCCTATCGGCACAAAAAGAGCGGTTTGTTCCTATCCATGACGGCAAAGTGGGTATGTATGTCTGTGGCATGACGGTGTACGATTATTGTCATATCGGACACGCTCGGGTCATGGTGAGCTTTGATGTGATTTATCGTTGGTTGTCTCGTTATTTTGACGTGAACTACGTCCGCAACATCACCGACATTGACGACAAAATCATCAAACGAGCAGGCGAAAACGGCGAAACCATTGGCAAGCTGACCGAGCGTTTTATCAAAGCCATGCACGAAGATGCTGACCGTCTAGGGTGCTTGCGTCCGACCAGCGAACCCAAAGCGACCGACCACATTCCCCAGATGCTGGATATGATAAATACCTTGCAGTCCAAAGACTTAGCCTATCAAGGGGCAAGTGGCGATGTGTATTATAAGGTGGCAAATTTCCCCGACTATGGCAAACTCTCCAAACGCAAACTTGCCGACATGCAAGCAGGGGCAAGGGTGGAGACGGTGGACGACAAGGACAATCCGTTTGATTTTGTGCTGTGGAAATCCGCCAAACCGTCCGAACCGCATTGGCAAAGTCCGTGGGGCTTGGGTCGCCCTGGTTGGCACATTGAGTGCAGTGCGATGAGTACCTGCTGTTTGGGCGAGAGCTTTGACATTCATGGCGGTGGGCATGATTTGCAGTTTCCGCACCATGAAAACGAGATTGCCCAAAGCGAAGGGGCGACAGGCAAACCCTACGCCAACAACTGGCTACACGTTGGTTTTGTCAATGTGGACGGAGAAAAAATGAGCAAATCCTTAAACAACTTCTTTACCATTCGTGAAGTGTTGCAGGATTTTCATGCCGAGACCATTCGCTTTTTTATCCTATCTAGCCATTATCGCAGTCCGATTAACTTCTCAGATACCGCCCTAAAAGAAAGCCACACCGCCTTATCACGCCTATATCACGCCCTAAAACCGTTTGATGCGGTAGGCACGGACGAGACAGCGTGGGGAAGTGAGTACGGGCAAGCCTTTGTGCGTGCGATGAATGACGACTTTAACACCGCCCAAGCGGTCAGTATCTTGTTTGAGATTGCAGGCGAGATAAATAAAGCGGTCAAGGCGAACGACATGGCAGGCGGACAGCGATTTGCCGTGATATTAAAGACCCTAGCAAGCGTGCTAAATATCGCCCAAACCGCCCCCCAAACCTTTTTGCAAGCCCAAATTGGCGATGAGAGCATTTCTGAAAGCGAGATTTTGGCGATGATTGATAAACGCAAACAAGCCAAAGCCGATAAGGATTTTGCCCTTGCCGACCAAATCCGTGCCGAGCTAAAAGAAAAAGGCGTGGAGCTAGAAGACAGCAGGGCGGGGACGAGCTGGCGGAGAGTGTAAATAAAAAAAATTGAGCTATTTTTATGGCTCAATTTTTGTTTTTAGGATTAAAAAGAATATATCAAAGAGCTTTTAAATTACCCATAATCCGCAGGGGGAAAATTATTAAATTTAGGTTCTTTGGTTAATAAATAAAAGAGAATATCAATGAAACATCTATTTTGGTTATGTGGTATTAGTTTGGCTTTTGGCATGGTAAATGTGACAACTGCCGATGAGTTTGATGTGCCATGTGTCAAACCAACCACACAAATTCCCTTTACTTATCAAGAATGCCTAAATCAAAAAGGCGTGGCACGAGTGGGTAATGTGGTGCAAACGTCATTTGGTGATTTTCCTTATCCGTTTGGGCTGATTGACAAGACAGGCAAGCTCATTTTGCCTGCAATTTATCATGAGATTGATTTTCCTGATGATTGGGCGTATGACAGTTATACAGAGCCAAGTGATGCACTGATTGTGGTTGCACAAAGAGACAGTGGAGAGTCAATGTTTGGTAAGCTCGGTAGAGATGACACTTTTGGGCTTGTCAATGAAAAAGGCGAGTTTGTTGTGCCAATGGGGTTTTATGATGACATTGGCGGTTTTTCTGATGGTTTGTCAAGGGTGGAAAAGGACGGTGAATACGGTTATATAGATAGCCTTGCGAGTGTTGTCATTCCTGTTGTCTATGATTATGCTGGGTTGTATTTTACAGACGGCTTTGCAGGTGTAAAAGGGCAAGGTAAATATGGCATTATTGACAAACAAAACCGTCCCGTCATCGCTTTTGCTTATGACGATGCAGAAGTTTTGTCAGGGCGATTATTTGCCGTTGCCAAAGATAGGCAGTACGCCCTGATAAGTCCTGAAGGCAAATTTTTGTCCGATTATCAGTATGAGATGATAATGCCAACGCATTATGGCGATACTTATGTTGTACAGCAACAGGGTAAATATGGCTTAATCAATGAGCAAGCCGAAGTGCTAATAGCACCTAACTATGATTATGTTGGCGTGGATTTTGAGAAAACCTATGCCGATGATAATACGAATGATAAGATATATTTTAAAGCAGAGCTTGGCGATAGTACCGAGAGTTTTGCTATCACTTGTAAATAAATCATGACAAAACCCATGTATACATAAATCATTACCCATATCATCGCCTTATTATTGGCGGGTGGCAGTGCATTGTTGGCAAATGATGTGATGACATTTGGCGGATTGATGGTGCTGGGTATGATGATGTTTGTGATGACTGCTTATATTGTCTTTGCCAAAGAAGCCAAAAAAGTCGCTGACGGTATTTTTGCCGTGCTGTTTTTTGCCGTGCTGTTTTTTGCCGTGCTGTTTTTTGCCGTGCTGTTTTTTGTGGTGGGGTTTGGTGGTACTTTGTTTGCCTTTTTGTTTGGCTCTAACTGCTTTATCGATAACACTGGGATACAACGTTGTGTCATGCCAACAGGTCATATGTTGGTAGGATTTGTCGTTGCATTTATCGCCACGCCTTTGTCTTGGCGGTTTTACAAAACCAAACGCACTCAAAGAAGTGAGATGATATGGCTGTTGGCGATAGTGATCGGTTGGGCGGTGGGACTATTGATAAATGTGTTGGGGGTGTAATGGTTTATTGTTTAGTGATATTAACAGCTTTACGTCATTATTTATGGGTGATTTTAATAGATAAAACCAAATAATAAAAATTTTAATTTTCAATATCTATTT
>NZ_MUXV01000022.1:176766-189902 GCF_002014975.1 Moraxella bovis | reverse complement strand
TAAAAGAACAGTTCGCCCAAGTGGAACAAAAAATCCGTGACCACAGCGAACGTGTAGAACAAGCCTTTATGAAATTAAAAGGTAAAGCCGTTAAGGGTTGATTGGGCAGATTAATCCATTAAGAGGGTAGATTTATATTTACTCTCTTTACTCCAATCTCAAATTAAAATAGGGCGTGTTGAATATTGGTATTTGCCATGAAAAATGAGAAAAATCGCACGTTTTTCAAGAAAAAAACTTGAGACTGATGGTTGTTCTATCAAGCAAGTTTTTATTATGAAAAACAATCCGACCACTTAACTAGGTAAATTTTTAAGAATTTTAACCTAATTTTTTAAATTAAGTGGTCGGATAGCCATTTTTCATGCAAAAATTGATTTAAAACGTTAAATTTCATCTTGTTTTTATAAAATGTTATCAATGTTCAACATGCCCTAAGCATTTAGCAAGGCTGTTTTTAAAATTTTGACACGGCTCATGATATGGTTTTCTTATAAAATTGTTGCATTATTGTTCTTTTTTAAATGATTTGTAAAGCCACTATCGCATTTATGATGATTTTAACGTAGAATATTTTTTATGTTAATTATTTTGATTAAAATCAATATCAGTCTTTTTTAATTTAATCCGTCAATTTTTAATTGACACATGAGTAAGGAGTTTTTATGAACCCGATCGACCATTTACAAACCATCGTTACCCCCAAAGTCCTATCCTTGATTGGCGAGCATGGTGGCGATGACACTGCCAAAAGAAATGCATTGACAGGATTGTTTGGGCTGTTTGGCGTCAATCTTGCCAACCCCGACATCGCCTCCCGAGTGCAAGCACTGACTCCTGAACAGCTCGAAGATGGCAACCATGTTCTAAATACTGTCGTCCAAGACACGCAAGGCACCACTCAAGTGAGTACCCTAAATAACGAGCTTGCTACTGAGCATGGATTGTCACATACCACCACAGAAGCCTTAACTAACGCTGCCGCACCACTCATCGTGCACGAACTGAACACCTTAGCAGGTTCAAACTCTCTTTCCATTTTCTTGCAAGAAAAAGCAGATGATTTTGCTGGATTTTTGCCTAATTGGGCAGAAAAATTACTGCCAGCAGGACTACTGACAGGTACTGGTGCCTTGGGTGCAACGTCGTTGGCAGGCATTACCGCCGATGCCACAAGCATACCTACGACACCAGTTACACCAACCACCGAAAAAGTCTCAGACCCTGCTACCGCCCATGTAAATGGTCAAGTACAGCCCATTAAAAAAGAAGAAGGCAGCTTTATGAAAGCCCTACTACCCATCATCGGCTTGGTGATTTTTGCAGGGTTAGCATGGCTCTTATTGCGTGGTTGCCAAGAGAAGCCAGCCCCTGTGGCGACACCTGTCACACCCCCTGCCGAGACTGCCCCTGCTGCTGGTGCCGTCGCAGACCTAGCCCCTGCCACGCTTAACTTTGCCACCGATGAGACAGGTCAAGGCATCTACTCTTGCCGTGGCGAAGCAGGCAGTGAAGGCGTTTTTGCTAATATTCGCACCGCCCTATCAGGCGTGTTCGGTGTCGCCGATGACAAATGTCAGCTCAATGTCAGCTCGAACGTGGCAGATAGCTTGCCTGCTGGCGAACACCTAGAAGGTATTTTCAAACTCATGAAAGGCGTGCCAAATTCTAGTGTCAGCATTAGCGACAAAACCATCCGCTTTAACGCGGCTAACGCCGATGACATCACCAAACTCATCGATGGCACCAAAGCACTCGTTCCTGCCGACTTTGTGGTCGAAGCCGAGCCACAACTTGACGTTGCTAGTGCGGTGAGCAACAGCATTAACACCGCCAAAAATACCATCTCAGGTCTGACCGACACAGCAACCGCCGATGACCTAGTGCGTGCATTGAACCTACAAATCATCAACTTTGCCAATGATTCAAGTGAGATTCCTGCTGAAAATAAAGAAATCCTTGACCTGGCAGCCACCAAACTTGCTAAGTTGCCTGACGCCAGACTAACCATCACCGGTCACACCGACAGCAATGCTTCACATGAATACAACAAAACTTTGTCCGAGCAACGTGCCAAAGCCGTTCATGACTACCTAGTCTCTAAGGGCGTGCCTGATGAGCGTTTGGACATCTTTGGGGCAAGTTTTGACCACCCTGTAGCAACCAACGCCACCGAGCAAGGTCGCTTCCAAAACCGTCGTATCGAGTTCACACTCATCCAAGACGGCGAGCAAATCGCTGCTGTTGGCAATGCACCGACCAGTCCTGCTACTGCCGTAGAAGAAGCACAACAAGCCCCTGCTGATAAGACAGCCGAGACAGCAGAGCCTACTACTGACACAGCACCAGAGTCAGCGGATGCCTCTGCCGAGAGCAAATAATCGGTTTTAGCAAAAACGTGGTAAAATAAAAGCCCAACATGTCATTCATGTTGGGCTTTTATGTTTATTTTAAGAATACCAAATCATGCCTATCGTTGTCCTATTTAACAAACCCTACAATGTCCACAGCCAGTTTCGTAAAGACCATGACCAGATGATGACCCTTGCCGACTATTTTGATGACAAAAGTCTGCGTGTGGCAGGACGCTTGGACAAAGACAGCGAAGGTCTGCTCATTCTCACCGATAACGGCACGCTCAACCATTTCATTACCACACCACCCACGCACGGCAAAGCCAAATCATGGGGCAAGACTTATCTGGCGCAAGTAGAACACACCCCAACCGCTGACCAACTTCACGCCCTGCGTACAGGCATAACCCTAAAAGACGGTAAAACTCTGCCTGCCCATATCCTACACCTAGATGATGACAACCTACCCATTGACGTGTGGGACAGGCATCCGCCCATTCGTGAGCGTAAAAATATCCCCACCGCATGGCTTATGATGACTATCTTTGAGGGCAAAAACCGCCAAATCCGCCGTATGACTGCCCATGTCGGTCTGCCCTGCCTAAGACTCATCCGCTTACAAATCGGCAGTGATAAGCTCGGCTGGCATGTTGGTGACTTAGCCGTCGGTCAAAGCAGACACATTCACATCAGCCATGACGAGCTAACACAAATACTTCGGGGCTGATTGGGCAACTCGCTATCTAAGACTTTATGATTTGAGCCATTTATCAAAAACAAGCCACCCTTTTTCTTGATAGTCTGCCGTACGCACCGACACACTCTCATGCCGTGTTGGCGTGCCACAGGTCACGGTAAAGGTGCGAAGTTCATCACGGCGAAAGGCATGCACCACCACGCTGTCGGCATGGGTCAGTGCTGATTTTATGCCCGCACCACTGGCACGAATGCCATCTATTGCGATGATGACATCGCCCATCGACAGCCCTGCACCACTGGCGATACTGCCACGGTGTAGGTGCTTGATTTTAAGACCATCGGCATTCTCATCCACGCTCATGCCCCATGCCGTTTCTGTCTGCTGACTGTCTAATACCGCCCCGAACTCGCCCATGAGTGACACAAGGGGTAGCTCATCTGTACCCACGACATAGCTATGATAAAAGTCCTGCCATGCGTCCGCCCCCATCATAGAGCTGATGACATCGCTAAGATTCTCATCGGTCATGCCAAACCGTTTATCATCGCTCTGTTTGGATTTGTCATAAAAGGATTTGACGACATCAAACAGGCGGTATCTATCCCCTGAATGCTTTAACAAACTCAAATCCAAACACAACGCCACGAGCGCCCCTTTGTTATAATAACTCACGCTCTGATTGGCGGTGTTCTCATCAGGGCGATACAGCTTTATCCATGTATCGAAGCTCGACTCCGCCACGCTTTGGTGTCTGCGACCGTCTGTCTTATAATAGCGGTTGATTTGGGCGGTGATGAGTTTAAAATAACTTGCCCTATCAATTACGCCTGAGACCAATAACATCAAATCATCCAAATAACTGGTAAAACCTTCAAATACCCACAACAAGGGCGTGTAGGCTTCTGTTTGTAAATCACTGTCCATCATCACATCAGGACGCACCGACTTGACCCACCACGCATGAAAATACTCATGGCTACATAGCCCCAAAAACCGCTGATAAGACTCGCTTGGCACATCAGACTCACCCACAGGCAAATCGGTGCGTGGCGTGATAAGGGCGGTTGAGTTGATATGTTCTAACCCACCATAATCACTGCCTGTTACCATCGTCATAAAGGTATAGTCAGTAAAAGGCACATCACCTAGCAGGTCAGCATAGCTTTGGCAAATCTTTTGTACATCTGCCGACAACCTTGTCAAATCAGCACGGTGTCGCCCTGCGATAAAAAAGCGATGAGCCACCCCTTTGTCCGCCACCTGCACCGTAAAGTCAAACAGTGACTGCACCCCAAATTCAAAGGGATAATCATAATATTCAAAGGCTTCTTTAGGAGCGAGTGAATACCCCACCCCCTGTTCATGCTCACGCACGACATGGGGCAGACCGCAGGCGAGCGATGAGCCTTGATTTTTTGCCAAAAAACTCTGTGGCACATGCAAATGCACACAAGCAGACGCTCGTTCATTATCTGACACCATCAAAAGAAGCGATGTAAAATTGCCAAACAGTCGGTTGTCATCGACAAATGCCGTCCGCACCGACAAATCATGGCAGTACACTTCATAATGCACCGTTATCCGCCCCGCCTGCCCGATGTCGGCAAATTCATAACGGTTTTTGGCACTTTTGCTTGCCCGATACGCCCGCCCTGCTTCATCATAGGCGATGACTTTAGTGATGTTCTTGCTAAACTCACGCACCAAATAACTGCCTGCTATCCAAGTCGGTAGCCACAAACTAAGCCCATCATCAGAGCGTTGAATGTCCGCCACATCAAAGCTCATGATGACATCAATCAAATGCTCATGACATCGGGTAAAGTCAAGCACATAATGAATGGCGATGTCCTGCTCGCTGTTCGTCTTTGGTAAATTAGAGGTTGTATTTAGGTGTGTCATTGTATTTACCTTATTAAACTCATCAAAATTGGTGTTGTTGTTTAAAAATATTTCAAAATTGTAAATGCAAGAGATAACAAACATTGTTAAACAACATATTATCAACTGACACCATTATAACAAAATTGATTTAAATCTGCTTTAATCGACTTTTAAAAGATTTTTGTAACCAATGCCCAACATTTGCCAAAACTTTGCTATAATAGCCCTTGATTATCGGTAGTGACACCCCATTTACTGATAAACATTTTTCACTTTTACAGGAAAATTTCATGTCAATGATTGCAAATGACACCGTTGTACGATTCAACTACACCCTAACCAACAGCGACGGCGACGTGCTTGATAAATCAAATGGCAGACCGCTTGCCTACTTGCACGGTCACCACAACATCATCCCTGGTCTTGAGGCCCAAATGGAAGGCAAAGGTGCAGGTGATAAGTTTACCGTGACTGTTGCCCCCGAAGATGCTTATGGCGAGTACCTTAGCGAGGCTGTCCAAGAAGTGCCACGGGCAAATTTTCAAGGTGTTGACAACATCGAAGTTGGCATGCAGTTCCAATCACAAACTGACGACGGTCATGTCATGCTTGTGACTGTCAAAGACGTGAATGATGACGTGGTGGTCGTGGATGGCAACCATCCGCTTGCTGGTGTGACTTTGACATTTGATGTTGAGGTGGTTGATGTGCGTGAAGCCACTGCCGATGAGATTGCTCACGGTCATGCACACGGTGTGGGCGGTCATCATCACTGATTGAGTCATTATTTACAAAACCCAAATATATGTTTGGGTTTTTTGTTTTTTTAAAGGATTATAATAAGTATTTTTCAATAAAGATAATTCTAAAAACTGGACGTACAGGAGCGAACATAATACCCAAAAATCAAGACATTACATAAGGCAAATTGCAATTTTCCCACAAATCCATCCAAAAATATCATCAATTAGCGATATAAAATTTTTACCAAAGGTCTTTTTATGAAACGCTTAACCTCTCTATTTATCATCACCGTCCTACTAAGTGCTTGTTCTGCCATGCCCGATAGCACAGCTACCCATTCCACCGCTCAAGCCCAAACCACAAATGTCTCTCACGGATTACAGCCTAATACTACAAGCCAGCTTAACCAAGAATGGCAACTGACCGCCGTACAAGGCGTGGATTATCAAGGCAGACCTGTCGCCACACTTGATTTGACCGACCCTGCCAAAGCCAGTGGTCATGCAGGGTGTAACACCCTAATGTTTGGCATCAGCAACATCCATGATGACACCTTTCACATCAGCTCGGTGGCGTCCACTCGCATGGCATGCCCTGACATGAGATTAGAGCAGATACTGGGGCAAGTCTTACCCACGCTCACGCATTATAAAGTCAGTGCTACCGACCTGATACTCTCTAACAGTCAGGGTCAAGCGTTATACTTTAAAGTGGTAGAATAACTCAATATTGGCAAAATGTTAAGATGACCGTTAAGTCATTTTATCATCAAAACCACACGCTTTAGAACGCCTTGTGCTACAATACACCAAGCCATCGCTTGTATCAATAGCACAAGGACAGCCATGACCACATTTTTTAAAGCCAAACCTGCCCCCACTCACACCGATGACACGCTCTATCCGCACATTTTTCGTCCGCTGGATTTGGGCTTTACCACCCTAAAAAACCGCATGGTCATGGGGTCGATGCACACAGGGCTCGAAGATAGGTTTTTTAATTATGGTAAGCTCGCCCGCTATTTTGAAGAGCGTGCCAAGGGCAGTGTTGCCCTGATTATCACAGGCGGTATCTCGCCCAACCGTGAAGGCTGGCTCACCCCCTTTGGCGGAACGCTCAACCGCACCGCCGACATCATTCATCACGCCCGAGTAACCCGAGCGGTACATAAGCATGACACCAAAATTCTCTTACAAATCCTACACAGCGGACGTTATGGCTATCAGCCCTTTGTGGTCGCCCCAAGCCCCATCAAGTCGCCCATTTCTCCCTTTAAGCCCCGCCCAATGTCCGCCAAAAACATCAAGGCAACCATAGACGACTACGTCCACACCGCCAAACTTGCCAAAAAAGCAGGTTATGACGGCGTGGAAATCATGGGCTCCGAAGGCTATCTTATCAACCAATTCTTATCCGCTCGCACCAACCAACGCACCGATGATTATGGCGGTAGCTTAGAAAACCGAGCCCGATTTGCCCTAGACATCGTCAAGGCGATTCGTGGGGCGGTTGGTGCTGATTTTATCATCAGTTTTCGCTTGTCTATGCTCGAGCTCGTTGAAGACGGTGCGGTCATGGCAGACGTCATCAATCTCGCCACGTGGTTGGAGTTGGCAGGGGTCACGCTCATTAACACCGGTATCGGCTGGCATGAGGCTCGTATCCCCACCATCGTAACAAGCGTGCCACGAGCGGTGTTTGTACGGTTTAGCCAAGCGGTCAAAGACGCCATTAATATCCCTGTCATCGGAGCGAACCGCATAAATATGCCTGACACGGCAGAGGCGATGTTGGCAAATGGGCAAGTGGATTTGGTGCAAATGGCACGCCCCTTTTTGGCGGACGGTGCGTGGGTGCAAAAAGCCCAAACTGGCAACGCTCATCTCATTAATACCTGTATCGGCTGTAATCAAGCCTGCCTTGACCACACTTTCGCTGGCGAACGAGCGACTTGTTTGGTCAACCCACGAGCGTGTTTTGAGAGCGAATACGACATTCGCCCCACCAAAAAAGCTAAAAAAATCGCTGTCATCGGGGGTGGTGTCGCTGGCATGACGGTTGCCGTCACCGCAAGCGAACGTGGACATGACGTGACCATCTTTGAGCGTAACAGCACACTTGGCGGTCAGTTTAATTTTGCCAAAGTTATCCCTGGTAAAGAAGAATTTTTTGAGACCATTCGCTACTATCGCAATATGATAGAAAAATTAAACATAAAAGTTCAATTAAGTCATGATGTTAGCGATGAATTTTTAAAAAATAGCGACTTTGACGACATTGTCATCGCCACAGGGGTCGTGCCACGCAAAGTGCGATTTGACGGCACTGATTTGCCACAGGTTATGACCTATGCCGAACTGCTCTCGGGGCAAAAGGTCGCCGGTGAGCGAGTGGCGGTACTGGGGGCAGGCGGTATCGGCTTTGACGTAGCAGAATTTTTGGCACATAGGGGCGTGATTGCCAAAGACGTGCATGACCCCACTTATCGCCCCACCGCCCAAAGCCCTGATGAGTTTTTTGCTCAATGGGGCGTAAACCCCGAGCCACACTATGACAGCCAAGGCGGACTTACCAAACCTGCTCCCACGCCAAGCCACCGCCAGATTTATCTACTCCAACGCAGTGAAGGCAAACTCGGCAAAGGACTCAATAAAACCACCGGCTGGGTACATAAAGCAGTCATCAAGCAAGCCGGCGTTATCCAAATATCAGGGGCAACGTACGACAAAATCACCGATGAAGGCTTATGGATAACGGTCAATGGACAAGCCCAACTGCTCCGTGTGGACAGTGTGGTGCTGTGCGTGGGGCAAGAGTCGGTCAATCATCTCATGCCAAAACTGGGCGACACCCCCAAAGCCCACTACCACATCATTGGCGGAGCAAAAAATGCCGAGCGCCTAGACGCCAAACGAGCGATTAGAGAAGGGTTTTTGCTTGGTATTCATTTATAAAGGCAAGTTGATAAAAATCGGGTAAGCCTACACTTACCCGATTGCCGTTTATTTAACCCGAATAAACGCCACATCAATGTCTTGTTTTGGCACAAAGTTATTTTCAATCACTTCAAATTTTCCCTGCCCCACTTTTTTCACTTTGCCTCTACCTGCCCAACAAAACGACATAATCTCATTGCTATCACGCTCGACAGTGAGTTTAAACCGCTCAATCGGCTTTGCCCAGTTTGCCCCCGTGGTCAGCAAATAGCCCAACGCCGAATAAGACAAAGGGTGCGTGCCTGCTTTTTTATCCAAGTTTTGCCGAGTGGCTTTATCCAAACAAAAATTACTGTCTAGACTTTCATCGAAAAAGACACCGCCACCCACCATGGGGCGATAGCTGTGGTTAATGCGAGTGACAGTATTGGCTTTAAATGTTTGTGTCCATTCATAGATTGCCTGCGACTTCCAATGCGTGTCTTGTTCGGTGATAAGACGATATAGCGTTGGGTGCTTGCAGGCTCGGATTTTGGCGTATATATTGGGCAAACTTTCATCATAATTGACATGATGATACGCAGACAAAATCTCTTTATCCGAAAAACCGCATTGCCTAAACGCATCCGTTACATCAAGCTCTGATTGCTCATCATGTCCTTTATATAAAAAGGCTCTCACGTGCATTTTTGGGGTAATGGCTTTGCCGTTCGCCCACACCTTAAAGCTGTTAAGTGTCTCCTCTGTGTCCGCAAAATCCCCATCGTGTTGAATGCTCATCTTTGGCAAGGGAAACAGCACCGTTTGGCAAATGTCTTTATTGGTTAGGTTTTTAAATTCGTACGCCACCTTGATGATGTCTTTGCTGATGTACAAATCCTCGCTTTTCATGGCGATATTGGGATTTTTGATGTACCACACCCCGCCTACGCCCACATAGCCCGCGCTGTCGTTGGCGTGGACTGTGATACTTACAATAATAGTGCCAATAGGGAAAATTTAAAACGTTTCATGATTTATCCTAATAATCCTAAAAAAGGTGTATAATTATCTTGCTATCTTTTAATATCTTTGTCAAGCTTATCAAGGTCAAAAATATGTCAAATTACACCTTTAACCGCACTTTTCCCCATACCCGCCTACGCCGTTTGCGTGTCTCGGACGGCATTCGTGAGATGGTCGCCGAAACTCATCTAAAACCCTGCCATCTCATCGCCCCTGTGTTTGTCATCGAAGGGCAAAACCAACGCCAAGCCATCACAAGCATGCCAAATATCGAGCGATTATCCATTGATCTACTCATCAGGCATTGTAAAGAGCTGTATGAGACGGGCGTGCGAATGGTGGATATTTTCCCCGTGATTGACCCTACCCTAAAATCGCCCAATGGTGATAATGCCTATGACGCAGATACCCTCGCCGTGCGTGCCGTCTCTGCCATCAAGGACGCCTGCCCCGAGCTTATCGTCATGACTGATGTCGCCCTAGACCCCTACACCACGCACGGTCAAGACGGCATTATTGATGAGTCAGGCTATGTGGTCAACGACATCACCACCGAAGCACTCATCAAACAAACACTTGCCCACGCTCGGGCAGGGGCGGACGTCATCTCGCCATCGGACATGATGGACGGTCGCATTCGTGCCATGCGTGATGCCCTAGAAGCAGACGGTTTTGTCAATACTGCCATCATGGCATATTCCGCCAAATACGCCTCCGCCTACTATGGACCTTTTCGTGATGCGGTCGGCTCATCAGGCAACCTAAAAGGACACAAAAAACAATACCAAATGAACCCTGCCAACCGAGCCGAAGCCTTACATGAAGTCGCCCTTGACATCTCCGAGGGGGCGGACATGGTCATGGTAAAACCCGGTCAGCCCTATCTGGACGTGGTGCGTGAAGTTAAAGACAATTTTGGCGTACCAACCTTTGCCTATCAAGTCTCGGGTGAGTATGCCATGCACATGGCGGCCATTCAAAACGGCTGGCTCACCGAAGCGGTGATTTTGGAGAGCCTTATTGGATTTAGACGGGCAGGCTGTGATGGAATATTAAGCTATTTTGCCCTACCTGCTGGGCGAATGCTTGCCGAGATTTAAAAGTTTGCTGACTTTATGATTTTATGCCACTTTTTATGTTTAAAGTGGCATTTTACTTCATTCTCAATTTTACATAAACACTTGATTTATCAAGACAAACCCATTCGCTCTTGATAGCACATGGATTTTAAAAAACAATCCTAAAATCCAAATCAATGATGAGCCAACGCATCCACAGGGTTGAGCCTTGACGCATTACGAGCAGGCAAAAAGCCAAACACAATACCGATGGGCGTTGAGCAGACAAAGACAACCACGATAGATAGGGGCGAGTAAATCACACCCACGCTGTCGCCCCCAAATTTATTGACAAGACTGCCCACACCAAAGACAAGTAAAATCCCTAAGACACCGCCCAAGATACACACCAGCACCGCTTCTATCAAAAACTGCCCCAAAATATCCGACTGCCTTGCCCCAACCGCCATACGCACGCCAATCTCGCTGGTGCGTTCGGTGACGGACACAAGCATGATGTTCATCACGCCAATACCACCCACGATGAGCGAGATAATCGCAATGGACGAGATGAGTAGGGTCATGGCGGTGGTGGTAGACTGCACCGTTTCTTTGATACTGTCGGTGTTCATGATGTTAAAATCGTCCGTGCCGTACCGTGATTTGATAAGCTCAGAAATGGCAGTCTCGGCAATGGCGGACGGCGTGTCATCATCTATGAGTACAACAAAACGGTCAATGTAGCTGGTGCCAAGCATGCGATACATGATGGTAGTGTCAGGCATATAGACGGTGGGCGAGTTACTGGTGCGGGCAAAGGACGATGTTTTTCAGACAACACGCCCACGATACGAGCAGGGACGTTGCCGATGAGCAGGGTTTGCCCGATGGGATTGCCTTCGTTATTAAAATACGTCTTATAGGCGTTTTGGTCGATGATGACATCCTGACTGGCACTGCTGATACTCTCATCATCAAAGCCTTGCCCTATGCTTAGAACTTCGCCTGTTACCGACAAATAATCTTTACCAACGCCATTAATCGTCCCCGTGGCATCGATGTTTTCAAAGCGGATACTCATGTTTTATTGACCATGGGGCTTGCCGACAAGGCATAAGGCTGATCGGCAACGGCTTGGGCGTCCGCCACGGTGAGATTATCTCGTCCGAACCGCCGTCTGGCATCGCCAAAGGGATAGCCGTTCATTACGGTAATGGTGTTGGCGCCTAGCGCATTGATGTCAGCTAGGATTTTGGCTTGCGAGCCTTGCCCAAGCCCCGCGATAGACACCACAGAGGCGATACCGATGATAATCCCAAGCATGGTTAAAAGCGTTCGCATTTTATGGGCTTTCATGGCATAGATAGACATTTTAAAGGCTTCTTTTAGGCGGTTTATCACGCCAAATAGGGCGTTTTTTGAGCCGGGGGTAGGCTCGACCCCTGCCAACGTGGTGTCAAACTGCTGCTGGGTATTGCCAATGATGTTAAAGCGAGCAGGCATTCCTGCACTTACGTTTACCACGTCCGCCTCGCTAATTTGGGCGTTAATGCGGATACGGCTAAGATCGGCAAGCCTGACAATGGTCGGGGCGGACTGCATGGCGTTCACCGTTGTGCCTTCTTTTTGGGTAACGGAAACGACCGTACCGTCCATAGGGGCGACAATGGTGGTGTAGCTTAAATCTTCGGTGGCGGTGGATAGGTCATTTTGGGCTTTGTTAATGCTGGCTCGCTGGCTTTGGATATTCGCCTGTGCGGTGGCAACGTCATTTTTGGCGTTTTGCACACCTGCCCTTGCCACGTCCACGTTGGCACGAGCGACCTCGACCGCACTTTGGGCATCGTCATAATCTTGGCGACTGATTGCATCAATTTTTAAAAGGCTCTCCAAGCGAGCAAAGGACTGTTCGGCTTTTTTAAGTTCGGCAAGGCGTGCTTGTAAGGTGGCTTCTGAGCTTGCCACATTGCCTTGACTGGACGCCAGATTTGCTTGGGCTTGGGCAAGGCTCGCTTGGGCTTGTTGTAGATTGGCACCTGCATTGGAGACGGTGTTTTTTGTTCTACTTGGTTGATTTGGGCGATTAGGTCGCCTTTTTTGACTTCATCGCCCACGTCCACATACAGCTTGACAATCCGCCCTGACACCTAAGCCCCCACGTCCACGCTGTAAATAGGCTTGACCTTGCCTGATGCCATGACCGTGTTTTCAATGTCGCCCATGACCGCATCGGCGTTTAGGTAGGATGTGGGGTTTCTTTGGGTTTAAAGAAATAATAGGCAAGGATAATAAGTACAATGGCAATAATAAGCCATTTTAGGGGGAATTTGGATTTTTTGGCGGTGGACATGGGTCTTTCCAAAAAAATAGCAGAATGGAGATTAATTTTAAAAAATTGGTATTTTTAAAAATGGGTAAATTGTTAGGGTGTGTTGAACTTTGGTATTTGCAATGA
>NZ_MUXV01000022.1:129997-176553 GCF_002014975.1 Moraxella bovis | reverse complement strand
CAGCATACTTTTTAGACTACCACCAAAAAATAAAGTTTTTAAATTTGACATGGTTAATGATAGGCTTGCAGAATAAATAACAATTTACCTTATGTTATGATTAATTTTTAAACAATTCATTTACTTCTAATTTTGTCAAATTTACATTTATCTTAAAAATTGTCTTAAAAAATCTAAATATAAACAATGCAATTTTTAAAAACCCAACAGTCATTATAAAATTTTTGTTTTAAACAACAATTAAACCCTAAGTATTTTTTATAAATTTTTATGGTAAAATGGTAACGTTTTGTAATTATCCACACCCACCATTTATCCTTGCCTTGCCCCCACCCCACACACCGACAGCACCAAATCGGTCAGCAGTTGCCACACATCTTTATCGCTCACGCCCTTGATTGCCTTATCAATGGCATAGACATCGGACAACCACCGTCCGCCCTGCCCGTGCAGTCGCCGTGCCGTCTGCTCGTAGATGTATGCCTTGCTTTGCCAAATACTCAGCTCGCTTGGGGCTTTACCTGCCTGAATTTGCAGAATCAGCCGTACATCTTTGGCAATCGCCCACAGTACAATGCTTGGGGCGGTGTCGGTGCGTTTTAGGTGATGTAAAATAGCAAGGCTTTTTTGAGCATCTCCTGCAAGTATGACATCCGACAGATGAAACACGGTAAAATCCGCCCCGTCCACAAGCGACCGTTCTAGCTCGTCCACGCCAATCATCTGTCCATGCGTGTATAAAAAGGACGTCCGCCACAGGGTCTGATATGCCGACAACAGATGATGTTCGGTGTGCGATAGGAGCATTTGCCACGCATCAGGGCTTAGGATTAGCCCCAGCTCTTGGGCTTTGGCGGTCAAAATGTCGGTACGCACTGACTCATTATAGACATTGCCGTCAATCATAAGCCCTTGATTATCAAAGAGTTTTAGGGCTTTGGTGGCAAGTGATTTTTTGTCTTGCTTGGGCAGGCACCAGATGAGATGATTATGGCTATGCCCGCCTGCCACGTCATCAGCAAAGGCAGTAAGGCGAGCGATTGCCTTAGTGTCGGGCTTGTGATTGCCTGTAACTATCAAGGCGGTACTGTCACCAAACAGCGATAAGTCATTTAGCTCAGCGACCACGTCCAGCCATGATTTGGCGGACGAAAGCTCCATGCGTTTGATGAGTTGGTTATTTGCCGACCATTGGGGGCGACAGGCGTCAATGAGCCATTGGTGCAGAAGTGGCTCATCACTGTGCATGACCCACAGCCCCTGTGTGGGCGTGGTGTTGTCGTTTTTGAGATGATGAAAAAGCGGTAAAAATCGCTGTTGCACGGTCTGCTCGCTTAGCGTGCCATGGCTCGGTAACGCTCGGCAATGCGTTCGCCTAGCTGGTCATAGAGCCAGCCCCTACTCTCTTCGCCCTGCTGGTCAAGCGTTACCACACTCGCTTCGTTATATTGATAGCTTTGCTCCACTTGCATGGGGGCGGTGGTGGTTTTTGTGCCAACGGTGATTTTGACGTCCGCACTTAGCGCCAGACGAATCTCGGTCAAAGTGCCGACCAACTCATAACGGCGAAACCGCAAGTTATCTACACGGATTTGGTTGGTGCTAAACCCTGTTTTTAGGTGCATAAGCTCCAAATGCTTGGTCATGGCTCGTTTTAGGTGCAAGTTTTCCTGGCTGTCATCTAGGCTTAACTGCACGGTCTGATAAGCAGGGGCTATCTGCAAGCTCTCGCCTGTCCCACGCAAGGCAAATCCGCACCCCGATAAAGTTAGGGCAGATAAGACGGCTAATGCTAACAATGGAGCGGTTAAAAATTTTGGCATGGTTGTCCTTTTCTAAATTATTTTGTATCAAATCACTTCACAAAATACGCCACACCAAAACCTACCCAATAAATCGCCACCGCCAAAATCACCGCCGTAATCACACTTGCGATATTACGCACGACAGGCGGGGCAATGCTGGTTTGGGTGGTGTTTTCATCACGCACAGTGCTTTCGCTTTCTGCCTTTAAATAGCCCAGTCGAAGCACGGCATGGATGACGATAAAGACGGCAATCACCGCCCAATGAATTTGCAAAAATCCCACGACCAAATTGGCTAAAATGGCGATGTTGGATAATAGGCTAAACAGTTTGGTTTTTGGCATAATAAATCATGTAATGGATAATTTTAATAAAATGGATTGGACGTGTGGAGCGAATTATTTACCCCACACATCTATTTAAACACAATCAAACAACCACACTTACAAGTTTATTTGGCACCACAATCACTTTTTTGGGTTCGCCTGTGATAAATTTGGCAACGCTCTCATGCGATAGAGCCATTTGTTTAATGGTGCCGTTGTCCGTGTCTGTCGGTACGTCAATCTCGCCACGCACTTTGCCATTTACTTGCACCGCCATGACAATGCTGTCGCTCACGAGAGCCGATTTATCAAGCGTTGGGAAGGTAAGTGTGCGACTGTCAAACCCAAACACTTCTAGCAAATGCTCGCCAACGTGCGGAGCGTATAGCGATAGGATTGTCAAAAGCGTAATAATCGCTTCATGACGTACCGCCAAATCGCCACCGTCTGCTACATCAAACGCCCCAATGTCATTGGCAAGCTCCATAAGGGACGATACAGGCGTGTTCAGAGCCAAATGCTCGCCCAAGGCGGTGTCAATCTTGGCAATGGTCTCATGGGTCTTACGGCGTAGGGCTTTAGCGGATTTGGATAGGCTGTGGTTTGCCACGTCTAGGGCGGATTTTTCCACGTTACCAATCGCAGTCAAATGCTCATCGGCAAGTCGCCATACTTTTTTGACAAAATTATAAGGACCTTTTAGGGCAGAGTCTGACCATTCTAGCGTTTGGTCAGCAGGGGCGGTAAACATGGTATACAGTCGTACTGTGTCCGCTCCGTATTCGCCCATGATGGTCTGCGGGTCCACGCCGTTGTTTTTGGACTTTGACATTTTTTCAATTTTGCCAATGGTAACAGGCTCGCCGTCCGCTATCAGCACCGCTTCATTGCCACGCACTTCCACTTCATAAGGGAAATAGTAGGTTTTTGAGCCGTCCGCTTTTTCACGATAAAACGTCCCTGCCAGTACCATGCCCTGAGCCAGCAAGCACTCAAACGGCTCACTACCGCCAACCAAGCCTTCATCACGCATGACTTTATGGAAAAAGCGAGCGTACAATAGGTGCAAAATGGCGTGTTCAATCCCACCCACATATTGATTGACCGACAGCCATTTGTCCGCACCTTGTCTGCCGACCATTTGGGTGTCATCGTGGGGCGTGGTAAAGCGTTGGGCGTACCAACTACTCTCCACAAAGGTGTCAAAGGTATCGGTCTCACGCTCGGCAGGTTGTCCGCATTTTGGGCAGGTGCAGTTCACAAATTCAGGCAGTGATTTTAAAGGATTGCCATGACCGTCAGGCACGACATCGGTAGGTAGCACCACAGGCAAATCGCTCTCAGGTACAGGCACCGTTCCGCAGTACTGACAGTTAATCGTCGGAATCGGACAGCCCCAGTAGCGTTGGCGAGATACGCCCCAATCACGCAGGCGGTATTGAATGGTGGCGTTTGCCTTATCGCCCACGACTTCTAGAATTTTGGCACTCGCGGTGTCTTTATCCATGCCGTCAAGTACGCCTGAATTTACGCACACGCCATTTTTGTCGCTATACCAGTCTTGCCATGCATCTGTACTGTATTCTTTGCCTTTCAATTCAATGACTTGCTTGATTGGCAAGTTGTATTTTTTGGCAAATTCAAAATCACGCTCATCATGAGCAGGCACGCCCATGACCGCCCCCGAGCCGTAGCTCATCAGTACATAGTTGGCAACCCAAATCGCCACATCTTCGCCCGTTACAGGGTGCTTGGCAAATAGCCCTGTATCCATGCCTACTTTTTCAGCTTTGGCAAGTTCGCTTTCGGCAACCGAGCCTTGTTTGCACAACCTGCAAAATTCGGCAATTTTTTCATTTTGGCGAGACGCATATTGGGCAAGCGGATGCTCTGCCGATACCGCAAGATAGCTTACGCCCATGATTGTATCAGGGCGAGTGGTAAAGACGGTGAGTTTGTCCGCTTGACCGTCTAACTCATAGGTAAAATCAAGCTCCATGCCATGACTTTTGCCAATCCAGTTGTGTTGCATGGTTAGGACTTGTTTTGGCCATTTGTTTTCTAACAGTTTTAAATCGTCAAGCAGTTCGTCCGCATAGTCGGTGATTTTAAAATAATACATCGGAATATCACGTTTTTCAACGACCGCCCCCGACCGCCAGCCACGACCGTCTATGACTTGTTCGTTGGCAAGGACGGTGTTGTCCACAGGGTCCCAGTTTACGGTGGATAGCTTCTTATATACCAAGCCTTTTTTGTAAAGCTGTAAAAATAGCCATTGCTCCCATTTATAGTAGTCAGGATTGCAAGTGGCGAACTCACGAGACCAGTCAATGGAAAGACCTAGCGATTTTAGTTGCCCACGCATATGCTCGATATTGGACATCGTCCACGCATGGGGGGCAACCTCGTTGTCAATGGCGGCGTTTTCGGCAGGCAAGCCAAAAGCGTCCCAGCCCATCGGCTGCATGACGTCATAGCCTTTTTGGCGGTAGTAGCGAGACAACACGTCCGTAATGGCGTAGTTGCGAACGTGTCCCATGTGGAGCTTACCGCTTGGATAGGGGAACATGGAGAGCATATAGCGGGTGGGTTTGCCATTGTCGTTATTGTCGGTGTGGTAGCGGTTATCAGCTTGCCATTTGGCTTGCTGGGCTTGTTCAATGGCTTTAAAATCGTAATTGTTTAGGCTCATGATGGGCTAACTCAAAAATAAAAAATTTAACACGCTATTATAGCCGATTTTTGCTATAATTTGCCAATATTTTGTAAAGCGAGACACCCCCATGACGACCATTTACGGCATAAAAAACTGTAACACCATGAAAAAAGCCTTTGATTTTTTAAATCAAAACGGCATAGCACATGAATTTTTTGATTATAAAAAGTCGGTACTAAGCCAAGATGATTTTGCCAAATTTGTGGCAACCTTTGGCGAAAAAGTCATCAACAAACAAGGCACAACCTACCGCAAATTGGACGATGACACCAAAGCCATCTTGACCAGTGGCGACACGAGTGCCATGTATGAGATTGTCAAAGCCAACCAAAGCGTGTTAAAACGCCCAATCGTCATCGGCGATGGCGTGGCACTTATCGGCTTTGATGAGAGTGAGTGGGCGGGGGAATTTAATTAAATCCTGTTGATTGAATGTGGTTTACTCTAATGGTTATTTAGAAAGGCTTGACAGTGAAAACAAATCTTACGAAGTGTTTTGTCTTTGTGGCTGGGTTTTTAGCAGGGATTGTTTTTATCATCCTGAGTAACCGCTCATCTGACACCTTATACCAATGGAAAAATCCATCTGATACTTTGGTGCTGTCAGTAGCGACCAATGGCACTAACTATAACGCTTGGTTATCTAGCCATGATTACCATCGGTTTTTCTTAACGCCTTTTGCTAATGGTAAGGTTTTGCCGAGAGGTGTGATGATGGTGGTTGATGAAAACTTTTGAGATTATCAAAATTTAAAAGTTGAATGGCTGGATAATGGCTGTTTGATTACAGCAAAATACGGTTATCAGATTTATATGCCTTATCCTAGCGAAGAATTTCCTTAGGTAGATAACAGTGGTGTAGGGTGGGCTAAGCCCACCTTTTTTGTATTATGATTGTCATTGGCAAGTTTGTTTTACAAGTTGGATTTTAATTGTAAAATCTAATAAATTGAATGACTTACATTTTAGATGGCAGGTTTTTCCCACCCTACGCCAAATGCAAATTTGCCTGATTTAAACTCAAACTTCCCTTAAAATCTGCGTTCCCACACCTTCTTCGGTAAAGATTTCAAGCAAACAAGCGTGTGGCACTCGCCCGTCCACGATGGTCGCACTTCTAAGCCCTGCTTTGACTGCATCCAATGCCCCTGCGATTTTGGGTATCATGCCCCCGCTGATGGTGCCGTCAGCGATGAGATCATCCACGTCTGTGGGCGATAGACTGGTCAGGATATTGCCACTTTTATCTAGCACGCCTTTGATGTTGGTGAGCAGAAGTAGGCGTTCGGCATTTAAAAACTGGGCCACACGGCTTGCCACTAGATCGGCATTGATGTTATAAGTCTCGCCATTTTCGTCCACACCTAGTGGAGCGATGACGGGGATAAAGTCGCTATGGATTAGCATATTGATGACATCTGTATTGACGTGGGCGACTTCACCGACAAAGCCCAAATCAATGGGACTGCCGTCTTTGTCGGTCATGGCAAGTTTGGCCGCACGGATAAGGTTGGCATCTTTGCCTGTCAAGCCAATCGCCTGTCCGCCGTGCTTGTTGATAAGATTGACGATAGATTTGTTTACGCTACCGCCCAGCACCATCTCTACCACGTTCATCGTGTTTTTGTCGGTAACTCGCATGCCGTCTATGCGGTCAGACTCACGTCCAAGCTCATTCATGAGATTATCCACCTGCGGACCTCCGCCATGCACGACCACAGGATGAATGCCGACCGTTTTTAGTAGGACGATATCTCGGGCAAAAGAACTTTCTAACACAGGGTCGGTCATGGCATTACCGCCATATTTAACGACAATGAGCTTATCTTTATAACGCTGGATATAAGGCAGGGCGGTCGTGATGACCTCGCTTGTGTGTTTGGCTTCGTCTAGGGTTAGGGATTTGTGGTTTGGGGCTTTGTATTGCATGGCATTTTCCTTTCAAATAGTTGTAAAAATTTATCAATTACCAATAAAATCAATCACTTAATCCCAGAGCTACCAAACCCACTTGTCCCACGCTCGCTGTCATCGCTAAATTCATCGACAATCTCAAAACTTGGACGTACCACAGGCACCACCATATATTGAGCCATGCGTTCGGCAGGATTTAGGATAAAATCGCTATCGCCTCTGTTCCACACTGACACCATCAGCTCGCCTTGATAGTCAGCATCAATCAGACCAACAAGATTACCAAGCACAATGCCATGCTTATGCCCAAGTCCTGAACGTGGCAAAATAATCCCTGCAAAATTGGGGTCTTTGATATAAATTGCCATGCCTGTACCGATGAGTTTGGTCTCGCCCGCTTTGATAACCACAGCTTCATCAATGCACGCCCTTAGGTCTATGCCTGCCGAGCCGTCTGTGGCTCGGGTGGGTAGGGGAAAGGCAGGGTCAGTGCCGATTTTGGGGTTTAGGAGTTTGACTTGGACAGATTGCATAAGATTGCCTTTTAAATAACTCAATTTCATCAATGATTGGCTAATTTTAAGCAACTGCCCCCAAAAAAGCAATGCCAAAGCCCCAAAAGCCTTTTATTTTGCTAAATTTTTAAAAATTTCATAAAAAACGCTTGACGTATCAAAATTTACCTGTATAATACGCACCACGTTTAGTGATAAGGGTCGTTAGCTCAGTTGGTAGAGCAGTTGACTTTTAATCAATTGGTCGCAGGTTCGAATCCTGCACGACCCACCATTATCCTAGATGACCGAATAAGCCTTGTGCTTAGCGGGTCGTTAGCTCAGTTGGTAGAGCAGTTGACTTTTAATCAATTGGTCGCAGGTTCGAATCCTGCACGACCCACCATTCCCCAATAGCTCAGTCGGTAGAGCATCGGACTGTTAATCCGTGTGTCCCTGGTTCGAGCCCAGGTTGGGGAGCCATATTTAAAAGCCCTTTTCTATTTTGGAAAAGGGTTTTTTGTTGTTTGAATGTTATTTTACGGCTTGATTTTTTGTTTTTTGAAAGCATATAAGCCTTGATGATTTTTGTTTTGGTGTTGTTAAATTTGGGGTATATCGACAGGCGTGCTCAGCACGCCCCTACAAAAACATGATTTTTAAAATGCAGAATTGGTATATATTAAGGTTAATCAACCGCATTTCCCCAAAATCATATTCCAAAGCATGATTGACAACACCTATTTTATTTTTAAAAAGGAAACCCATTTGAGCCTAACTCACACCCTTAGTTTTGAACTGACCCCCTTTGAGCTTCGCACCCTGCTTGGCGAATACAACACGCACCTAAAATACCTACAAGACCGTCTTGATATTAGCATTGTCAATCGTGGCAATGACTTTATACTCACAGGCGATTTGACCCAAGTGGAGCGCGCCCAATATGTGCTGGGCGAGCTTTATGAGCTTGCCAAAAAATCAGACGACATCGCCCCAGAGGACTTGCACCTACTTATCCAAGCAAGCCTTGCCCGAAATCCAGAGACTACCCAAACGCACACGCCTGTGAGCCTATCGACTCGCAAAGGCAAAATCACGCCAAAAGGACACAACCAAGCCGAATATGTGCGCAATATTCTGCTCTCCGACATCTCGTTTGGTGTAGGTCCTGCTGGCACGGGCAAAACCTACCTTGCCGTGGCGGTGGCGGTGGATATGTTAGAGCGTGGCGAGATTGAGCGGATTTTGCTTGTCCGCCCTGCCGTGGAAGCGGGCGAAAAATTAGGCTTTTTACCGGGCGATTTGACCCAAAAAATTGACCCCTATTTACGCCCTCTGTATGATGCTTTGTATGAAATGCTTGGCTTTGAAAAGGTGGGTAAGCTCATCGAACGCCAAATCATCGAAGTTGCCCCACTTGCCTATATGCGTGGGCGGACTTTAAACAATTCTTTTGTTATCTTAGACGAAGCCCAAAACACCACGCCTGAGCAGATGAAAATGTTTTTAACACGGCTTGGCTTTGGGAGTCGTGCAGTCATCACAGGCGACACTTCACAGGTGGATTTGCCCCGTGGTCATAAGTCAGGACTTGCGGTGGCGTTGCAGATTTTGGCAAATATTGAGGACATTCACATCACTCGCTTTAACTCAAAAGATGTCGTGCGTCATCATTTGGTACAAAAAATCATTGACGCTTATGATGCTTATGATGCGGTGGAAAGCAAAATCGAGAGTGAGCGAGCCGAAATCCGCAAAAAACAACGAGAGGAACAAGAGCTAAACCGTACGTTAAACGCCTTGTCCTTTTTAAATAGCATAAAAGACGACAAAAGCGGTCAAAATGGCAAGGACGGCAATGATGAATGAAATAACGCTCAGTTTTGCCGATGATGTGGCAGGTCTTGCTGAGTTGCCAATTTATAATGAAATAAAAATTACAGAGATTTTTAATCATGCCTTAACGGTGATGAATGACAAAATCACGCACGGTTTGGCGTTGCCCTATTATCCATTTGATGAACTACCTGCTCAAAACTGGATAGATTTGCCAAAATCTTTGGATATTTATGTCTGTGGCACAGATGAGGGGCGTGAGCTCAACCTTGACGCTCGGGGCAAAGACTACGCCACCAACATTTTATCTTATCCGAGCGACATACCGAGCGATGTCTGTCAAATGATGAATAATATACCACTGGGCGAGCTGGTGATTTGCCATGATGTGGCGGTGCGTGAAGCAGATGAGCAAGGCAAAACGGTGGAAAATCATTTAACCCATTTGCTGGTGCATGGCATTTTGCACCTACTTGGGTTTGACCATGAGCTTGGGCAAGCAGAGCAAGATGAAATGGAGGGGTTTGAGATTGAGATTTTAAAGGGGCTTGGGGTTGGCAATCCCTATGAATGACAAAATTTCATCATACCCCAAAACAAAATAAACCAACAACGCCCCCAACCGCCCACGTTTGGGGGGTATTTTTATATCAAAACCACAAACGACATTGGCCCAAAAAACACCACACCTTTATAACAAATTCATAGATCACACGAGTTATTTGTTATTGACAAGTCCCCCCGCCTTATAATGAAACTTTTATTTTTTGGAATGGGTAAAATGATAATAACAGTTCTATTTTGTGTCATCATGACTGTATTGTTTATTAGGTAGTAATCCAAAAAGTATGCTATAACAAAAACTAAAAAGACAACTTGCACAAAAGTTGGTAATTTACGGTTATGAAGACACAAATTACCATTACTTGCCCAAGTTGCCTGTCGGTTAGTATAAAGAAAAATGGCATAGAAAGCTATGGCAAACAGAGCTATTTTTGCAAAGATTGTCATAGACAGTTTGTTCATCATTTACAGCTTACTGACAAAGGTTGTCAATCTTACATCAATGACAAAATACGCTTAATGTCAGCTTGTGGTTGTCGTATTGCTGACATTGTGATACTTGAACAAGTCAGTAAGGGTAAAGTATTTAGCGTGCTTGCAAACAGTAATCACCAAATCAAACCAAGACAAAAGCATTACAATACCTTAAAGATAGATGAGTTTAGGTATGAGTTTTAACAAAATTGCTTGTGATGATTGGGACAGCTTTCTTGTTGCTTTTAAGCACTCTATCAAACAAGTGGGCAAACGCTTTACCGTTGGTATTGAAGGCAACAACACAAGGCTTAGAGCCTTTGTTAGGCGAGCATTTAGAAAAACGTGTTGTTTCTCTAAAAACCTAACCAATCATCTTAAAGCATTTGACTTGGTGTTTCATTATATCAACCATGGGTGGGTGTAGCATACTTTTTGGGCTAGAGCCGATTTTTTCTCCGCCGTGTTTGATCTTATCATTATCATAGCAATCATCGGCATTATTTTAGCCATATTCTTTTAAATATATCAAAAAAACACCCCAAAATCACTTACTTTTAGGGTGTTTTTATACTTTTATGAATGATTAGTGAACTTTTTTCACTTTTTTACCTTTAATCACACGATAAATCGGCAAAATCACCATGATGATGGCAAGCACCCACAAAGTCATGGAAATGCCACTTTGCCATAGGATATCCAAATCGCCTTGTGAAATGGACAACGCACGGCGTAGGTTAGATTCCATCAAATGACCAAGTACATAACCCAAAATAAGGGCTGACAATGGGAAATTGAGCTTACGCAAGAAATAACCAAAAATACCAAGCCCAATCATCAGCATGAGGTCAAAAGTGGTGCTGTGAATTGAATATACACCCACAAAGCTCACCGCCGCAATGGCTGGGATTAGGATGTAGTTTGGAATGTCGAGCAGTTTGGCAAAGAATTTGACAAGCGGTAAGTTTAACGCCAGCAAAATCACATTACCGATAAACAAAGACGCAATCAAGCCCCACACGATGTCAGGTTGCTCAGCAAAAAGCTGAGGACCGGGCGTGATGTTGTACAGGGTCAAAGCACCCATCATCACGGCAGTCGTACCCGAACCTGGCACACCGAGCGTCAGCATGGGAATGAACGAACCACAGGCAGAGGCGTTGTTGGCAGCCTCAGGAGCCGCGATACCTCGTAAGTCGCCCTCGCCAAACTTACCACTCTCGCCTGCGATTTTACGCTCGTTTGAGTAGGTCATCGCTGAGGCGATGGTCGCACCCGCCCCTGGTAGCACACCCACCACAAAGCCCGTCAAGCCACTACGCACAATCGCACCTACTGCCGACATGAATTCTTTGACATTGACCATGCCACGCTTGCCTTGTTCTAGGGCTTTTTGACCCACGCTTGTCTTTTCTAGCATGATGAGAATTTCACTCACACTAAAAAAGCCGATGACGATGGTGGTAAAGGCGATGCCATCAGACAAATTGACCAAACCAAAGGTAAAACGATACACACCCGTTACCGCATCAACACCAACAGTGGCAAGCAGTAGCCCAATGACTGCCGCAATACCTGTTTTTAGGGGAGCATCGCCCACCAAGCCACTAAGACAGGTCAAGGCAAAGACCATGAGGGCAAAATACTCAGCAGGACCAAAGCTAATCGCCCAGTTTGCCAAAAGCGGTGCAAACAACACCACCCCTGTGATGGCAATCATCGAACCGATGAACGAACTTAGGGCGGATAATGACAAGGCAATCCCTGCCTTACCTTGTTTGGCAAGCGGATAACCGTCCAGCGTGGACATGATCGCCGCCGCGTCCCCCGGCACATTTAGTAAAATCGCTGAGATACGACCACCATATTCACAGCCTAAGTAAACAGCAGCAAGCAAAATCAACGCACTCTCAGGTGGCAGACCCATCGCATAAGCAATCGGTAGCAAAATCGCCACGCCGTTAATTGGACCAAGCCCAGGGAGCATACCCACAATCGTACCAATAAATGCCCCAACCAAAGCGATGATTAGGTTTTGGGGTGTGGTCGCAACAGCAAAGCCTTGCATTAAAAAATTTAAAGTATCCATGATTTACCCCAAAATTGGCCTCAAAATACCCGCAGGCAGGCTCACTTCTAGCGGACCATTAAACAAATAATATGTGCCTACCGCCATTACCAAAGAGGCGATGAGTGTCTTGTGCCATTTACCATCAAACAACACACCCACCGCCCATGCCATGAGTGTGGTCGCCACGATGTAGCCAAGCATCTCAAACAGCACAGCATACAAAGTCATGGCAATGGTACAAAACGCTAGGTTTTTGATGATGGGCTTATTGAGACCCAATTCGATTTTTTCGGCAAATTTGGCAGGACGAAACACAATCACTGCACTCAATACCGCCAAAAGAGTCAATAGCATGACAGGATAAGGGCGGGGACCGATGGGGTCATAAGAAATGGGTGCGGTATAGCCCCATGCCATGACAAGCAAAATGAGCGACACCAAAAGCATAAGCCCTGAAAATATACGAACTACCATAAAATTTCCTTTTTAAAAAACCAATCCCAAAACAGGATTGGTTTTGTCATCATAAGATGATGATTATCTTTTTTCTTCAGTAGGTTTAGCTTCTTCGGCAGGAGCATCAGCAGGCTTTTCTTCTGCTTTTGGCGTGGTTACATTACCTTCAACCAAGTTAAACTCAGCCGACAAAGCATGTAGCTCCTCTGTTTGCTCATAGACATACTTAGTAAGTTCATCGCCTGTCATGGCAAATGGCAGAAGTTCACGGTTGGTGCGAAGTTCAGCAAATTTAGGGTCAGCCAGCATTTTGTCAAATTGACCTTTCCACCAGTTATAGGATGCATCAGATGCCTCTGGTGCCATGTAGTAACCACGAATCACAGGCCACTCAATGTCAAAACCCTGCTCTTTGGCAGTAGGAATGTCTTTAAAGCCCTCGCCTTCCAAACGCTCGGCAGAAAACACCGCAAGCACACGCAATTTGCCTGCTTTCACATGAGGCATGACCTCAGCAATACCTGCCGACACCACTTGAATGTGGTTGCCAAGTACCGCTGTTACTGCCTCACCGCCACCCTCCATCGCCACATAGCCCATAGTATTTGGGTCAATGCCAGCCGCTTTGGCAAGTAGAGCTGTTTGCATCCAGTCTTGACCGCCCACACTACCACCTGCCCCAAAGGAGATAGATTTGGGGTCTTTTTTCAAGGCATCAACTAGGTCGTTCAGGGTTTTGTAAGGTGAGCTTGCGTTTACCGCCACCATGCCATAATCTGTACCCACCGCCGCAAGCCATTTCACATCTTTTTCGGTGAATTGACCGAATTTGCCTTGTGATAGGTTTAGGATAGAGCCTGTGGAGAACGCCACAATCGCATCGCCATTTTTGCGGTCGTTGGCAACGATTTTGTTGTATGCCACCGCACCCACGCCACCGGGCATGTAGGTAACACGCATGGGTTTATCAAGCAGACCTAAGTCTTGTAAGCCTGACTGAGCAAGTTTACAAGTTAGGTCAAAACCGCCACCTGGTTTGGCAGGGGCGATACATTCAGGGCGTTTTGGGGCTTCGCCTGCTACGCTTGTATCACCGCCTGTTGTGCCTGATTGAGCTTGTTGTTTATCGCCACCGCATGCAGTCAGTGCCAAGATAGATAGGGCAATCGCTCCGTATTTAAAAGCTTTCATATACCACTCCGATATTTTAAGGTATAAAAACCCAATAAAACCACACCCTTCATACCTAAACTTAGTGGCTTTATTGGGATAAGTCCAATATTCATTTTGCGATAATTTATCATTAATCCAAACGGCTTATCACAAAACTTCACTTATCATATAAAAATAAAAAACATTTTGCAACAAAAAAATATATAAATTTTATAAAAAATAATGGCTTTTTAATCAGCAAACCATCATTAATTCATAACATGTAATAATACACTTTATATACACAGTTGATGGCTTGTTGTACATATAAATTATATCATTACATATTTTATAAAAAAAATGGTGCAATATATAAAATACATGATTGTATTTTATATGAAATATTGCTACATTAATGCCATGTTTATGATACTGATATTGCCATGTCCAATGAGTTTATTTTAGGGATTATCAACTTTTTTACATCTGCTCTTGCTGGCATTACAGGGCTTGGCGGTGGCACGATTTTACTGGGGCTCATGCCAATGTTTCTAACCGCCAGTGCCATCATTCCCGTGCATGGCTCAGCACAGCTTGCCAGCAATGTCAGTCGCATTTGGTTTGGTCGTCATCAAATGGATTTTACCTATGTTCGTCCTTTTGCGGTGGGGGCGGTGGCAGGTATGTTAGTATTTGGTACGGTGGTGCGATTTATCCATTTAGAACTTATTCCGTTATTTATTGCGATTTATATTTTACTTACCCAATGGTCAAAAACCATTAATCACTTATTAAAAAGTTTTGAAAACTTTTATTTAATTGGTTTTTTACAAACGGGCATAGGTTTATTTGTCGGAGCTCCTGGTCCACTTCATATGCCCTTACTCATGAAAAAATATGAGGATAATGATGTCATCGTCACCACAGGCTCGCTCATGATGACGACTGTTCATGTGTTTAAGTTGGCAATTTATGCGATATTGGAATTTCAATTTTTGGCATATTGGCAGGTCATTGTACTGATGGCAATCTCTGCCTCGCTAGGCTCATGGGCTGGGGTCAAACTTCGCCACAAAATCCCAATGGCATGGCTAAAAACTGCCCTACCCTATATTTTGACCATCATCGCCCTAAAAATCATCTATGACAATGCGGTCAAATTTGGGTGGTTGGGAGCGATGTTTTAATAAAATTAAGTCATCATGCCATTATCACTTAAAACCACAGCTTACACATAAAACCACCCACAAAACCCAAACAAATCGCTCCAAATCAAATGTCGCCTTTGGGTGGTGTTTTTGTGCTTTTGGCAAATTAAATACTCCATGATTTCAAAAAACATAATTTTTTATTGACAACTTTTTTTGACTGTATTATCTTGTTAAAATTGTGTCTAAATGATGACAATGGCAACCCTCTTTATTTTAGGAGTAATTCATGAAAGCATTCAACAAACTTGCCCTCGCCTGTATCATCGGTACATCTACCCTACTCACCGCTTGTGGTGGCGACAAATCTGCTGAGCAAAAAACTGACAGTAGCCAAAACACAAGCACTACTGCAAGCGATAAGTTAGAAACCAAATTTGTAACCATCGGCACAGGCGGTGCGTCAGGTCCTTATAACATCATCGGCACCTCACTTGCTGAAGGCTATGCCAGTCAGTTCGGTGCCAACGCCAAAACCCAAACCACAGGGGCATCGGTTGAGAACCTAAACCTACTTGACCAGAAAAAACTAGAAATGGCATTTGTCATGAGTGACGCTCTTAACGAAGCGGTAAGCGGTACAGGCAACTTTAAAGCCCCACTTACCAGCGTGTCACAAATCGCCACGCTATACCCCAACTATGTGCAGATTGTTGCCTCACAAGCCTCAGGCATTAAAAGCATTGAAGATTTGCGTGGCAAACGTATCGCTGTTGGCGCCCAAGGCTCAGGCGTAGAAGTCGCCACTCGTGCTTTGCTTGAGGGCTTTGGTATCACTTATAACGATGTTAAGGTGGATTATTTAGGTTATGCCGAAGCGGCTGACGGTCTAAAATCAGGCAAGTTAGACGCAGCGTTCTTGACCAGTGGCCTGCCTAACTCATCACTTATGGAGCTAGAACAAGGTTTTAAATTACAAATGGTTGCCATCCCTGCTGACAAACTTGCCGAGATTGCCAAAACCAAAACTTACTTTGTCCCCATGAATATTCCCAAAGGTACCTACAGCAATACCGAAGATGTACCAACGGCGGCGATTTTAAACACCCTTGTGGTGCGTAGTGATTTGAGCGAAAATGACGTTTATCTTTTAACCAAATCACTCTTTGAAAACTTGCCTGCCCTGCAAAACGCTCACCAAGCCGCCAAAGACATTGACATTGCTAAGGCTCAGACAGGCTTGGTTGCACCACTACATGCAGGGGCAAAACGTTACTATGATGAAATGGGTGCTGCTACTGCCAACGAACCCATCTCTGGCGACACCGTCCAAACCACAGAGAGCGAAGCAACTACCGAAACTGTTAAAACGACCATCGAAGAGAAGAAGTAAGTCATTATCATCAAGCGCCCAAAAACCATAGTCATCATCAGCATGGCTATGGTTATCCTTTGTCTGATGGGGATATTTACCCCTACCAACAATGCGGTAATATTAACCGCCGACACTCATCACCACACGCTCGCTCGTTGTCGTCTGCCTGATGGCTTTATTTTAAAATGGCGACATTCAGTAGAAAAGCAGTATTGGCAAGAAGTGTATGAGTTAGACAAGGATATACTGGTTTTGACCAAGACTTATATCCAAACATTCGGAGCGGGCGTGCCTAGTACAGGCAAGACCATCAGCGCTCCCGAAGGCTATGTGGGACAACTTATCAATCAGTCCACACCTCAAATCAGCTGGATAGTCTCAACCAACATGCAAGGCGAGATTTTGAGCGACACTCAGACGTTATCGCTTTATAAAATCGTCCCCGAATACAGCCAAATCCATATCAGTCCAGAGCAGCTGAATTTTTGGCAGTTTTATCACATCCCTTCATGTTTAAAACAACAAAGAGAATAATATGACAAATGCAAAAACCCCTGACGATACTGGCATATCAGACAGTAAAGCTCAAGAGATTTTAGAAAAATTTGACCGAGAATCTGTCACTCGAAACCCCAAAAACAACTGGGTGTGTTATCTGATTGCTGGCATTGCCATTTTGTACTCGATTTTTCATTTATACATCACCTTCAACCCCCTGCCCGAACTGGTGCAACGCTCTATCCACGTGGCAGTGGGGGCGGCTCTTATTTTTTTAATCTATCCCCCCGCCAAAAAATCCAGCCGTCAAAAGGTCGTTTGGTATGACTGGATTTGGGTGGCTCTTGCCTTGTCCAGTGCTGGCTATTTGATATGGCAATACCAAGACATCGTTACCGTACGGGGTGGTATCCCCAACCAAATGGACATCGTCTTTGCCATCATCACGGTGGTGGTGGTTATGGAAATGGCACGGCGGATTACAGGGTGGATTTTACCAATTTTTGCCTTAGTTTTTTTGGCGTATCCATTTATCAGCCACATGGATTTTATGCCTGATCGCCTACTGACACGCCCTTATGATTTTGGCGATATTTTTGGACAATTATACCTAAAAACCGAAGGGCTATACTCGACCGCCATCGGTGCGTCTGTTACCTTTATTTTCTTGTTTATCTTATTTGGCTCGTTTTTGGCTCGCTCTGGTATGGGACAGTTGTTCAACGATTTGGCGTTGGCGTTGGCAGGTCATAAACAAGGAGGCCCTGCCAAGGTGGCGGTGATTTCTAGTGGCTTTATGGGTTCTATCAATGGGGCTGCTGTTGCCAACGTGGTTGGCACAGGGGCATTTACCATTCCACTCATGAAACGTGTAGGATATAGCAAAGAATTCTCAGGGGCGGTGGAAGCCAGTGCATCTGTCGGTGGACAAATCCTACCACCCATTATGGGAGCGGCCGCCTTTATCATGGCAGAAACCACAGGGGTCAAATACAGCACCATCGCCCTATCGGCGGTACTGCCTGCCCTACTGTACTATCTGGGCGTGATTGCTCAGGTGCATTTTAGAGCAGGTAAGCTTAACTTGCGTGGCATCCCCAAGGCGGATTTGCCCCGTGCCAAAGAAGTTCTAAAAGCTCGTGGACATATGCTCCTACCCATCGTGTTTTTGGTGGTACTACTTGCCAAAAACGTGCCGATTGGCTATGCTGCTGCCTATACCATTGGGGCAACCATCGTGATTAGCTGGCTACGTCCTGAGACTCGCATGGGCTTTAAGGACATTTTAGGGGCATTTGAAGACGGTGCCAAACAGTCGCTATCAGTCATGGCAGCGTGTGCGGTCGTGGGCGTGGTCATCGGTGTGGTAAACCTGACGAGCTTTGGTACAGTCATGACATCGTCCATCGTAACGCTTGGGGCAGGCTCGCTGTTCTTGACGTTACTTCTCACTATGCTTGCCTCTATGGTGCTTGGCATGGGCTTGCCATCCATTCCTGCCTATATCATTACCGCCACGATGGCAGCCCCTGCCTTGGCAACGTTTGATGTGCCGATTTTGGTGGCTCATATGTTTGTGTTTTATTTTGGGATTTTTGCCAACATCACACCACCTGTGGCATTGGCTGCCTTTGCAGGAGCGGGTATTTCTGGGGGTGACCCCATGAAAACAGGCTGGCAGTCACTCAAACTGGCATTGGCTGGCTTTATCGTGCCATTTATGTTTGTCTATAACCCCAACATGATGATGATTGATGTTACCGACATGGCAGTTACCGCCAAAGAGTTTGCCATGCCAGCATGGCACGTTATTGCTACTGTTGCCACCACATCCATTATTGGCGTGCTTGCTCTATCAGCGTCCGTAGAGGGTTACTTTAAGACCACGCTACCGATATGGGCGAGGGTTGTTACTGCTATTGGGGCGTTTTGCCTTATCGTGCCTGAGACCATGACGGACGTTATTGGTCTTGGGGTGGTCATTGCCATGTTACTATTGAATGTTAAAATGGCAAAAAAACAAACTGCTCTGTCTTAATCCATGCATCGCCTTTGGGCGGTGTTTTTTTCAAACCAAAAAATAGACAGAAACACCCATAAACAAATCCTAGCATGACCCCCAAAATCATGTTAAAATAAAGCGATTTTTATTCATAGTTTTTATTCTCAACAACCTGGAAAAGCATTATGGCTCATCAAGATGTTCCTGCACAGGACAAAACTCACGACACCGCTTTTTTATCCGAAGCGGATGCTCAGCGTTTACAATTTGAACAAAACGCCCTGCATTACCATGAACACCCCCGTCCTGGTAAAATCTCTGTCACTCCCACCAAACAAATCGCCAACCAACGAGACCTAGCTCTTGCCTACTCCCCTGGCGTGGCGGTGCCTTGTCTTGAAATCGAAAAAGACCCCAAACTTGCCGCCAAATACACCGCTCGCTCCAATCTAGTTGGCGTGATTACCAACGGTACTGCTGTGCTTGGGCTTGGCAACATTGGTGCATTGGCGTCCAAGCCTGTCATGGAAGGTAAAGGCGTGCTATTTAAGAAGTTCGCTGGCATTGATGTGTTTGACATTGAGATTAATGAGACCGACCCCGACAAATTCATCGAGACAGTGGCAAGCTTGGAGCCGACCTTTGGCGGGATTAACCTAGAAGACATCAAAGCACCTGAGTGCTTCAAAATCGAGCGTGAACTGCGTGAACGCATGAATATTCCTGTATTCCATGACGACCAGCATGGTACCGCCATCATCTCAGCCGCCGCCCTGCTAAACGCTCTACAACTTAACAGCAAAAACATCGGCGAGATTACGCTTGTCTGCTCAGGGGCAGGGGCGGCAGCGATTAGTTGCCTTGATTTGATTGTGGCACTTGGAGCCAACAAAAACAACATCTATGTGCTTGACTCAAAAGGCGTTATCACGACAAGCCGTGAAAACCTAGACGAATCCAAAGCCCGCTTTGCTCGTGATACCGACAAGACCACCCTTGCCGAAGTCATGAACGGTGCCGACGTATTTTTAGGTCTGTCAGGGCCAGGCGTGGTCAGCCAAGATATGGTACGCTCAATGGCAAAAGACCCGATTATCTTTGCCCTTGCCAACCCAACCCCTGAGATTATGCCCGAGCTTGCCCATGCGGTGCGTTCGGACGTGATTATGGCGACAGGTCGCTCAGACTACCCCAACCAAGTCAATAACGCCCTATGCTTCCCTTATATTTTCCGTGGGGCATTGGACGTTGGGGCAACTGTCGTTAATGAAGAGATGAAGCTTGCGTGCGTACACGCCATCGCAGCGATGGCTCACACCGAATCCACCCCGTCTGTGGACAGTCAAAAAGACGAAACTGGCAAAAGCTTTGGGCGTGAGTACCTTATCCCCGGTCCTTTGGAGCCAAATCTTATCCTAGAGATTGCCCCTGCTGTTGCCAAGGCTGCGATGGACACAGGCGTGGCAACCTTGCCGATTGCAGACTTTGATGTCTATCGCCAAAAATTGTCTGAGTTCATCTATAATACTGCTCTTGCCATGAAGCCCATCTTCAACAAGGCAAAAGCCAACCCCAAACGTATTGTCTATGCCGAAGGTGAAGACATCAATGTGTTGCGTGCGGTGCAAGTGGTGGTGGACGAGCAAATCGCCCAGCCTATCCTTATCGGTCGCCCCGAGATTATCAACCAAGAAATCGACAATCTCGGTCTGCGTTTGGTCGATGGTCAAAACATTACCATCATCAACCCCAACAACAACCCCCACTACGACAGATATGTCGAATATCACTACACAGCCAATCAACGCAATGGCGTCAGCTTAGAGCTGGCTCGTCGTGATGTTCGCCGTAAAACCACGCTTATCGGCTCACTCATGGTCGAGCTTGGCGATGCGGACGGCTTGATTTGTGGTACGTTTGGTTTTTATCACTTGCATTTAAAATACCTAAATCAAGTCATCGGCAAAAAAGATGGCGTATCCAACTTCTACGCCATGAGTGCCGTACTCATGCAAAACCGCAACCTGTTCATCGCTGATACCTACATCAACGAAGACCCAACCGCCGAAGAGCTTGCCGAGATGACCATTTTGGCAGCCGCAGCAGTACGTCGTTTTGGTATCACACCAAAAGTCGCCCTACTGTCACATTCTAACTTTGGGGCATCAGACCGTACTTCTGCTCTCAAAATGCGTCAGGTGCATGACATCTTAACAAAGATGAACGTGGACTTTGAGTTTGATGGCGAAATGCATGGCGACACCGCCCTAGATGAGCGTATGCGTCAGCACAGCTATCCATTTAGCACCTTAAAAGGCTCGGCAAACCTACTTATTATGCCAACGCTTGACAGTGCCAACATCGCCTTTAACCTACTAAAAACCGCCACAGGCTCGGCCGCCCTAGGGCCTATCCTGCTAGGTGCGGACAAGCCGGTGCATATCTTGACACCTTCTGCGACCGCTCGTCGCATCGTCAACATGACCGCCCTATCGGTATCGGACGCTCAGGACATGGCAAAATAAGCCGGTCAAACCCAAAAAGCACTCATCAGGGTGCTTTTTTTATTGGTTAATTTACGCTACAATGAGCCAAATTTATCAAAAAAGATTTACCATGCAAGTATATTTGGTTGGTGGGGCGGTGCGTGATACGCTCTTAGGTCACCCCATCAAAGACAAAGATTTTATGGTGGTGGGGGCAAGTCCTGCCGACCTGCTCACCCAAGGCTTTACCCAAGTGGGGGCGGATTTTCCTGTGTTTTTGCACCCGCACACTCATGCCGAGTACGCCCTTGCCCGCACCGAACGCAAAAACGGCAAAGGTCATCAAGGTTTTGCTGTACAGACGGACGGAGTGAGCTTACAAGACGATTTGGCACGCCGAGATTTGACGATAAACGCCCTTGCCATAGAAGTTGACGGACTGTTTGACGACACGCCACGCACAGGGCAAGTGGTGGACTTTTATGACGGACAAAATGACCTACGCCACAAGCTCTTACGCCATGTATCCCCTGCATTTAGCGAAGACCCGCTTCGTGTATTGCGAGTCGCTCGCTTTTATGCCCGCTTTTATGAGCTGGGTTTTACGGTCGCCCCTGACACCGCTTACCTTATGCAAAGCATTGCCAGTCGGGGGGAGCTTTTGCACCTTAGCCGTGAGCGGATTTGGACGGAATGCGTGAAGGCTTTTGATGAGATGTGTGCGTTTGCGTTTTTTGAACTGTTATTTTATTTAGATATTTTAAAAGAAATTCTACCCGAGCTAAACACCATTTGGCAAAATAACACCATTCGCCAAACCACTTTTGATAAATTAAAAACCGCCCACGATAAGCCATTGCATATCAAATTTGCCATATTAACCTATGGATTTTTGGATAATAAAGCGGATTTATCAAAACTGTGCGAGCGGTTATTAACGCCCAAAGCCATTACGCAATTTGCCCAATTATTCATCACGCTTTTTGATGAATTAACCCATTATCAAGACATTTCTGCCGATAAATTATTAATGTTAATAGAAAATACCAAAGCCCAAAAAGACAAAAGGGTGTTATTTGATTTGATTAATGCGGTAGAAATAGTAAACAATAAAACAATCAATCGTGAATTTTTTCATCACGCCATTAGCCTTTATCAATCGGTAACGATTAACGATATTGATAAGTCATTAAAAGGTAAACAAATTGGCGATGAGCTGGCACAGCTAAGATTATTAAAATTAAGCGAATTTTTAAAAAAAGGCAATTTTATGAAAAAAGTCGCCCTAATCACAGGCGGAGCAAAACGCATTGGCAAGGCAATCGTCGAAGCCTTTCACAGTAACGGCTTTAACGTCATTATCCATTATCATCATAGCCAAACAGATGCTCAATATTTGGCAGATGAATTAAATGCCATTTGTGATAATAGTGCCAAAATCATCAAGGCGGATTTGAGTATTGTTAATGATAAAAATACATTGGCAGATTTTAAAAATCACGCCATAGCTTTATTTGGGCGGATTGATGTTTTGGTGCATAATGCGTCAAGTTTTTATCCAAGTGATGTCAATGATGATTTGGATAAGTGGCAAACGGACTGGGACGATTTGTTTTTGACCAATGCCAAAGCTCCACTATTTTTAAGTCATGTTTTTAAAGATGAGCTTATCACAAATCATGGAGCAATCATTAGCCTGCTTGACATTCACGCACGAGATAAGCCCTTTATCGGCTACCCCATTTATAACATGGCAAAATCGGCACATCTGGGCATGGTGCAGTCCTTGGCGTTGGAGTTTGCTCCAAGCGTGCGGGTCAATGGCGTCTCCCCTGGTGTGAATATTTTTCCAGAAGATAACAAAAATAATGAATTGAACGACAGCACCAAAGACGAACTTGCGAGTTCTGTTCCCTTACAAACAATCGGTACGCCCAATGACATCGCCCAAGCGGTGCTATTTTTGGCGAACGCTCCTTATATCACAGGGCAGATTTTGGCGGTGGACGGTGGACGGAGCTTGACGTTAAGGGGTAGCTAAAAAAGACAAAATATAAAACAGCAAAAACCCACCATCAGGCGGGTTTTTGTAAGAGTGTGATACAAATTAGAATTTGTATTCTAGACCTGCACCGACACCATAAGCATTTGCTTTGTTGCCAGTAGCAGTATTGCTTAGGTTAACACCTTCAGAACGTTGGTAAGCACCATATAGATGACCAGTGGTTGCTTTGTTAAAGGCATATTTGCTACCAACTACGGTACGGAAGATTTCAGCATCTTTATTCCCACGTGCGTTATCAACAAAGTCTAGCTGACCGTAGGCAGTCCAAGGGGTTTGTACTAGCTTGTGTTCAGCAGATACAGTGAAAGCATTCTCTTTTTCACCGCCTTTTACAAGCTTGGTGTTTTGATATAATGCACCAACAGTAGTTGCAGGGCTTAGATCGTAAGCACCACTCACACGAGCTGCTCTTAAGTCACCTGCTTGAATATAACTAACACCGGCACGATATGGGGTATTGGTAGGTTCATATTGAACACCAACACCGAATGCGTCACGAGCCAAAGTATCTGTACCGTTGTTCTCATCAAGAACATACATGCCTAGGAAGTTAACACCGTTATATTTTGGAGAGACATACGCAAGGGCATTGTTAGCACGTGGGCTATCAATAGCGGCTAGCACATTATTACCACCGATAACACCGCCTTCTGTTACATTAGCATAGTCAACCATGCCATCAATGGCACTCAAGCGGCCAGCAAGCAAAGTACCATATTGCTTATTAGATAGACCCAAGAACGTATCACGAGAGTAGAATTGATCTTCATTGGCATCAACATCAATACCATACTCTAATTGATACACAAGGTCAGTATTGACAGTTAGAGCTTCTGAACCTTTAAAACCGATACGAGAGGCGTTAGAGTTTAGTTGGGTACGAGAGTCTTTGCTTGCACTGTTGCTATTACCGTCTTGTACATCAAGAGTCAAGAACGCTTTACCATAAACTTGTGGGGCAGCTTGAGCAACTGTGATAGACAGAGCAGCAACGGCTGACGCTAAAAGTAGTTTTTTCATGGGTTTCTCCACTGACATTTTTAGTGATGGGGCTGCTGTACGCTTGCACCCGATGTGATAAGCTAATAACCACTTAACAACCTATCGCGGTTTTAAGTTATTGCCAATATGGGCATTTCATCATAGTTTCGTGACATATTCGTGACAACTTTTACATTTTTTGATAATCATGTATCAAATTTTGCATAAGTTTAACACAATAGACAAAAACAGTCATCAATCCCATACCGTGTGTATAGAATACCAATTTTGTCATATTTTGCAACACCTTTTATCACAAAAATTCACACTTTTTTAAATAAATTTAAAAAAATACATATTTATCAATGATTTATAATGTTACTGATTTCCAAAAAATTTGTAAACATTGAGAATATTTTTTAATTGGATGATGTTTTTTGACATGACATGAAGTTATATAGCATTAATTTTAGATAAATGTATTAATGTTTTATATGTGTTATATTGCACTATTGTGTGAAAAATAATCAATTTGTGGCTGTACGTGACAACCAAAACGGGTTCACAGATGGTTAAATCATGCTAAAATATATCCATGATTTTAATGTTTAATCAATATTGGAAATATTTATGACCGACATACTGCCCGAAGATGACTTGCACGTCATCGCTAGCCGTACCAAAGCCAAAACCGACATCAGCCATATTCATGCATTTTTGGGGGCAAAAACCAACGATAAATGGCTCGCTGTCGCCAAAGATAATCTCCCCCTACTCATGCAAGACCACGCCAACTGCGAGAAAAAAGCAGCAGGGACGGCGATGAATTTGATTTTTCGTTATGAGTTTCACAAGGATTTGCAAGAAAAACTTGCCCAGCTGGTGCGTGAAGAGATGCTCCACTATGAGCAGGTGTTAGAACTCATGAAAGAACGTGGTATCGCATGGTCGCACCTGCCTGCGGGGCGATACGCCAAGGGGCTATTAAAGCACAAACGCACGTGGGAGCCTGCCGGCATGATAGACGTGCTGATTATCGGGGCGTTTATCGAAGCTCGTTCGTGTGAGCGATTTTCGGCATTGGCGGATGTGATTGATGATGAAAAGTTATCAAAGTATTATAAATACTTACTCAAATCCGAAAGCCGTCATTATGAAGATTATCTGGCTCTTGCCCAGTCGGTATCTGATGAGCCAATAGATGAGCGAGTGGCGTTTTTTCGGGCGGTGGAAGCGGAGCTGATAGATAGCCCTGATGGGGAGCTACGCTTTCATAGTGGCGTGCCTGACTTTGTTTAAAATTTATACAAGCAAGCCATCATCGTATTTATCAATCATCGGATTTTAAATTTTAGCGTGCGTGGTGCTTGCAATTTGGGCGGGCAGACGCATATTATGGCTTTACTTTTTGCCTTGGTTTTAACTTTAAGTGACTGATGGCTTACAGTTAAAAGCATTCATCTTATCATCTTACCTTTTTACCTTTGGAAATATTATGACCACTCATCACAAACTCATCATTCTAGGTTCAGGACCAGCAGGCTACTCAGCAGGGGTGTACGCTGCCCGTGCCAACCTAAACCCCGTCATTATCACAGGGCTACAACTGGGCGGACAGCTTACCACCACCACCGAGATTGACAACTGGACAGGCGGAAAAGAGGGCTTAACGGGGGGTGAACTCATGGATAACATGAAAGAACACGCTGAGCGTTTTGGCACCGAGCTTATCTATGACCATATCCACACCACCGACCTACAAAACCGCCCTTTTACCTTAACAGGCGACAACGGCACTTATACTTGTGATGCTCTTATCATCGCCACAGGAGCAACTGCTCAGTATCTAGGCTTGGAGAGTGAAACGACATTTATGGGGCGTGGCGTGTCAGCGTGTGCCACCTGCGACGGCTTTTTTTACAAAAACCAAAAAGTCGTCGTCATCGGTGGAGGCAACACCGCCGTAGAAGAAGCCTTGTATCTATCCAACATCGCAAGCCATGTTACCCTAATCCACCGCCGTGATAGCCTTAGAGCCGAGAAAATCATGCAAGACCAACTATTTGAAAAAGTCAAAAACGGCAACATCACGATTGAATGGAACAGCGGTGTCAAAGAAGTCGTGGGCGATGACATGGGCGTAACAGGCGTGATTATCCAAAACACAGACGGCACCACCAAACAAATCGATGCCATGGGAATGTTTGTCGCCATCGGACACAAGCCAAACACCGCCATTTTTGACGGTCAGCTTACTATGAAAGACGGCTACATCGTGGTAAAAAGCGGACTGGACGGCAATGCCACCGCCACCAGCATTGACGGCGTGTTTGCTTGTGGGGACGTGGCAGACCATATCTACCGCCAAGCCATCACATCGGCAGGGACAGGCTGTATGGCAGCGTTGGATGCGGAGAAGTACTTGGATGGGATGTGATTTCACCCAAAGCAAACCACGGATTTAGACACACAGCCCATTTAGTATTGTTTTTTAAATGGGCTTTTTATATGCCTTTCAATGGCGACTTTAACTCCAACAACAAAAAGACAAACCGCCTAGGCAATTTGTCTTTTTGTGGTTAAAAACCTACATTGAATATGCTTTATCAGGGCGAATGTGATTCGCCCCTACATATCCAAATTTTAAAAATACCATTTTTGTCTACAAAACAATCATTTATCTCATCGTAACAAACTCTTCAGACCCTGTCGGATGAATGGCAACGGTGTTATCAAAATCACGTTTGGTTGCCCCCATTTTTATGGCGACAGCAAAACCTTGAATCATCTCGTCCACACCAAAGCCCACACCGTGCAAGCCCACCACTTTTTCATCATCGCCCACGCACACGAGTTTCATGCGACACGGCTCACGATGAGCGGTAATGGCAGAGTACATGGGCGTGAAGTTGGATTTATAGACCTTGACCTTATCCGACCCAAACTCGTCAATGGCGTCTTTTTCGCTCATGCCGACCGTACCAATGGGCGGATGGCTAAACACGACCGTGGCGACATTGCTATAATCTAGGTGTTCATCGGGCTTATTGTTAAACAGGCGTTCGGACAGTCTGCGACCGCTCGCCACCGCCACAGGGGTCAGCTCAATGCCGTTTTCAATAATATCACCCACCGCATAAATACCGTCCACCGTGGTGTTTTGGAATTTATCCGCGATGATTTGCCCCTTTTCGTTGGTTGCCACGCCTGTTTTGTGCAAATCAATGACATCAGTCGCTGGCACACGCCCTGTCGCCCAAATCAGGCAGTCTACATTTAGGGTTTCGCCATTGTCAAAATACACCGTCAAGCCGTCATTTTTTTCAATCTTAACAGGATTTACGCCCGTATGGAGCGTAACACCGTCCTTAACCATAACATCAGTCAAGACTTCTACAATATCTTTATCAAAATTCTTTAAAATACCGCTACGCACGCACAAATGCGTATCCACGCCCAAGGCATTCATCACGCCTGCAATCTCAACGCCAATGTAGCCACCGCCAACAATCGCCACCGATTTTGGCAGTTCGTTCAAATCAAAAAAACCGTCCGAGTCAATGCCGTATTCTGCCCCCTGTATGTTTGGACGGTGTGGGCGACCGCCTGTGGCAATCAAAATATGGTCGGCGATAATGGTCTCGGTCTCGCCATTGTCATAGCTGACTTCTACTGAATTTTTGTCAAGAAATTTGGCAAAGCCGTTGATTAAGGTTACGCCGTTTTTTTCAAAGGTGTTTTTATAAGATTGATGAATGCGGTTAATATAAGCGGTGCGGTTTTCGACAAGTTTGGCAAAATCAAAGTTTTTGACATCAAGCTCAAAACCATAATCAGGGGCGTAGTTGTGAATGGCGGTTGCCATGTTCGCTCCGTACCACAGCACTTTTTTGGGTACACAGCCTACGTTGACGCACGTTCCACCAACGTGCTTTGCTTCAATCACGGCAACTTTTTTGCCATACATGGCAGCACGGTTAGCACTGGCAATACCGCCACTACCGCCACCGATGGTAATATAATCAAAATGTCTGGTCATGGGTTTTCTCCAAAAAAGGTTGGGTTATTATAACGCATAATGGGGGCGGTTGATGGATTTTGGGAAGAATGTTTGATAAAATTTTTTGATTGTTGATAGATGATTTTTTAATTGATTAAACCAATAAAATCCTGCTCGCCAATATCGATAGCGGTATGCGTGGCAATGCGATTTTAGATACCATGCTCTCCCCTTAACTCATTGATATAGTCATTGGTAACTGGCTGGGCATTAGCTGATGACGGTAAAGAGCGAATACCCGTTAGCTCAAAAAACTCATCATCACCAATCTCTTCTTGGGGTGCTAAGAAGGGTTGGGGTTGTTGCTCATCAACCAACTTTTCTGCCATTGACACAAGATAATCACTTGCCGACATATTTTGTTGTTTGGCAATTTGTACAATCTGCGTTTCTACTTGTGGGGATAGGTCTAGGATTATCATGGACGACTCCTTTTTAAAGATACACCCAACCAACTTGATATTTACCACGGGTTTGTAGGGGTGTGCTGAGCACAACCTTTGATGATATTACTATACAAGGCGTGCTCAGCACGCCCCTACGTCCACACATCATTGTATTTATAGTAATTTTAAAGTTTCTTGGGTGTAACTCATTGTAGCACAATCGAAAAACAAAAAAACCCAATCTCAGCCACGCTCATCTAGCACGCCCCACCAATCGCTTGACGATACTCATCATCTGACCAACCACCGCTTTATCTGCCCGTCCATCTCGCCCATAGCGGTGTTTGCGATACAAACCCTTTAATTCATCAATATCTTCGGAATTATTTGGCGTTTTTAGACGGTCAAGCCAAGTCAAATAAGGCTCGCTCGCCCCCTTACTCCATGCCTTATCCTGCTTGGCAAGCCCTGCCGAGAGCTTTATAAGTGGCACGTCTAGCCCATGATACTGCCGTCTGTGTCGGTACATCATCACACCCACAAATAAGACAGCAAGCACCCCCACGCCCCCAACCAATATCCAAAACTGCTGAGCAAAACTTGTGATATTAAACCATTTAAAAAGCGAATTTTTTTGCTCATCTTGGTCATAGCCGACCACGTTTTTTTGCCAATAATAGCCCATCTGGTCAGAGTAACGTCTCAATGTTTGTAGCATCTTAAACTGCTGATAACTCCATTGCCCTATCATACCATCGCCAAACATGGACGCACCGCCCATTTCAGTTACCGCATTCATGCCTTGCTCCACACGGTCAGGCGAGACAAAGGCGGTCGGGTCAATACGCACCCAGCCCTGCCCATCAAACCACACTTCTGTCCATGCATGAGCATCCATCTGACGCACTTCCCAGCTCTGCCCATCACGCCCAAGCTCACCGCCTTGATAGCCTGCCACCACCCGAGCAGGAATGCCTGCCGACCGCATTAAAAAGGTAAAACTGGACGCATAATGCTCACAAAAGCCCGCCTTTGTCCCAAACAAAAACTCATCAATGCGGTCATCTCGCAGCACAGGGGGTGAGAGCGTATAGCTAAACCCACCCGTGGTGATAAAGTTTTGCACCGCTTGTGCATAGCGGACAGGGTCGCCCGTCTTAGCGTAGAGTTCACTGGCAAAGGCACGAGCCTGCTCATTGCCATCTTCGGGCAGGCGTAGATTAATGCGTTTTTGGACATCGGTCAGTTCAATATCCACCTTCGGCTGACTAAAATAACTGGCACGATAGCGTTTTTGGGTACTGATCGGGTAATAATGACGCAGGGTAAAATCGCCCGTCATGCCCATGCCACGCTCAGGGTGCAGGCGTGGATAATCAAGAGCGAACAGCCAGTTTTGCTCGGTTGGCTCCAAGATGACCCGATAATGATGTTCCATGCCTTGATAAGCACTCATCGCCCATTCTGGGGGCTTATCGCCATCTCGTGACAACCAAAAATGGGGCGAAAACTCACTTTGTCGCCACGTCACCCCATCAAAATCACTAAACACCAGTCCACGCCAATACATTTCATGACGGCTTGGCATTTGCCCGTCAAATTCAGCACGAAACGCCAGTTCAGTCGATTGACTCAGATTAGAAAAATCCCCCGGTGACATGCTATCCGAAACACCCGTTGTCGCAGATTTGCCCGCCATCGGCAGTGACCACATCGGGGGCAGGCGAGGAAAAAACAAAAACAGCACCACAAGCAGGGGAATGGCAGGCAGGGTTATCATAGCCAGTGCACGCAGTCGCCCCGAACCATCAGCATTATCATCATCACTAATGGCAATAAAACCCAATAATATCATCATGAGTGTCGGCAGTCCCACCACCGCCACGCTCAAATCCTGCCGTATCAAAAACGCCGACGCCAGCGTAAATAACGCAAGGTTTAACGCCACATAAGCGTCCCGCTTCTCATACAGCTCCCACGCCTTTGCTACAAAGCACAGCACCAAAAAGCTGACCGCCACATCCACGCCAAACGCCTGCCCAAAACTCACCCAAATCGCCACCGTGCCAACCAAAAACAGTAGCACCTGCACCACTTGATAGATACGGCGTAGTCGCCCACCACTTAGACGGTGCAGGTGTGCCTTAATACTGGGTTTTTGCATGATGATGCTGATGATGAGTACGACCAGTAGCCATGCAGGAATGCCCATCGCATGGGGAAACACAAGCGATGCCATGGCAAGCAGTAGCCAGTGATAGGCAGGCAGGGCAAGGATTTTTTGCCAAAATTTTTGGGGGCTTGTGGTTAGGGTTTTTCTACCTTGACCAAAATCGTGAAAAGTGCTGTTCATGGTGTCTGTGTCGTGTGGTTTTGCCCGATAAATGATTTGGTAAAATTAGGGTAAATGATTTGGTGAAATTAGGCAAATACCAACCTTTTTATTTATCATCAATTTATTAGGGCGTGCCTGCCTTTTGTATTTGCAATGAAAAATGCCTGTTTAAAAAAAAGCAGGGGAATCGCACGTTTTTCAAGGAAAAAGTGAAGTTTGATGGTCATTCTATCAAACGAGCTTTTATTATGAAAAACCAGATTTAGCCATTTTTCATGCAAAAACATTGTTTTATTTCTAAAACATTTCTATATTTTAAATTGTATTATAAAGATTAGGCACGCCCTAACTATCAAACCAAATCTTTTTTATAAATAGAATAACTCAAAAATGCTTTTTTAAATGATTTTAAACGGCTTTAAAAGAACTTTAAAATGGATAATATAAACCGCCAATTTTGCCAACTGCCAAAACCCATCAAGGCTCTTTGGCAAGTCTTAGCAGACATTGGCGGACAAACTCATCACCCACGCCTATCTGCCCTGCCCCACTGGGCAAAACAAGCATAAAGGGCACACCTTGGCTGGCAATGGCTTGCACCGCATGGATCAGCTCACTTAGGCGGGTCTCATGCACCCCTGACGGCATGTCATCATAGTGCAAGCACCACTCACGCCCGAGCGAGTCGCCAAAGTGCTTGGTGAGCATGCCCGCCCCCCGTGCCACGTGCGACCATGACACCCGTGCCAAACTCTCGCCTTCTTGGTATTCGTCCAACATCTCAAAGTCGCTTTGCCCTGCCACGCTAATGGCACTTCGCTTATCGCTCTCGCTTGCCACCGCTCGCTTGTCGTTTTGCCAGTCAAAAGGGGTAGGCTTAGGGTATACAAAAATCGGACTTGCCAAATACACATACGCCCACGCACGCATGACCCCTAGCGGATAGCGGCTGCTGATGACCAGACGGGGCAGGGTCATCACCCCCCGAGTGGGGGTATAGACAGGCAATCTGACCAGCACCGATTTGCTCAGCGTTGGCGTGATGATGGTGCGAGCATTCATGAAGTCTTCTCGTGCCTGCCCTTTGAGCATTTTTTGGACAATCTCATGCTTATCATCAAACACCGCTTCTATCTGCCGTGACGCCTTGCCACTTCTGGTGGATAACTCCAAAGTCACATAACCTATCGACCCTGCCTCAGACAAACTGGACTCGACAAACCGCACATCAATGCTCGCCACCTGCACAAAGGTATAAAACACCGTCACAAGCCAAATGCCGAACAGATAAAAGCACAGCCCCAGTACCAAGTTATTGCCATAATTAACCCCCGTCACAAAAGTGGCGATGAGTAGTAGAGCAAACAGCAGTCCTTGACGGCTAAAAAAGATATAGACATTACGTAGCCCGAGCGACACCATATCTTTGCGTGGCGAGCGTCTGGCAAAGAACTCGTTGAGCTTGTTCTTTATGGGATTGGTCAGTGGGCGGGTTAGGCGATGAGCAGATGATTTCATGGGCATACGGATAGATTGATTGGGTTAATGACAAATGGCAAATCCGCCATCAATCAATCGCCACTTCGTCCAAAATACGTCTGGCAATGGTCATCTCAGTCAGACCACCCAGATGATGAAACGGCACAAACCGCTGTCCTAGCCTGTGGTCAGCGACCGCCGAGAACACCGCCTGCACGTCATCTATCGCCACATTGTCCTGCCCTGATACATAGGCATAGGCTTGGCAAGCACGCTTTAACGCCAACACGCCACGAGGGGATAAGCCGTGATATTCTTGACTTGAACGGGTTTTGGCGACCAGTTTTTGTAGGTAGTCTAGCACCACAGGGGCGATGTAGATGTCTTTGACTTCTCGCTGAGCTTGTGTCACTTCTTCGCTGGTCAAAATCGGGACAAGCTCGCCCATCATCGCTCTACGGTCTCTCCCCTCTAACAGTTTACGCTCAGCTTTAGGTGACGGATAGCCGAGCGAGACACACATCAAAAAGCGGTCAAGCTGTGACTCAGGCAATGGATACACGCCTGCTTGTTGGGCAGGGTTTTGGGTAGCGATGACAAAAAAGGGCTTGGGTAAAACATACGTTTGTCCATCTTGGGTTACTTGTTTTTCTTCCATCGCTTCTAACAGTGCTGACTGCGTTTTGGGACTTGAACGATTAATCTCATCGGCAAGCAGTAGCTGAGTGAACACCGCTCCTTTTCTAAAAGCAAAACTCTGCTCGCTTTGGTTGTATATCATCATTCCCAAAATATCGGCAGGAAGCATGTCATTGGTAAACTGCACACGGTTAAAATCTAGCCCCAACAGGATGGCAAGACTGTGTGCCAACGTGGTCTTACCCATACCAGGTAAGTCTTGCAGTAGCAAATGCCCATCCGCCAAAATGCAGGACACGGCAAGGGTTACGGCTTCTTCTTTATCAAGGACGATTTGGTTTAGTTTGTCAAGTAGGGTTTGGATTTTGGGCTGGGTGTGTGACATGAAACACTCGAATAAAAAATATTTTGATAAATAATAGGGCGTGCCTGCCTTTTGTATTTGCAATGAAAAATGCCTGTTTAAAAAAGCAGGGGGGAATCGCACGTTTTTCAAGGAAAAAACTTGAGGCTGTGAGTTTTCTATCAGCCAAGTTTTTATTATGAAAAACATCCGACCACTTAATCTGATAAATCTTAAGAGTTTTAACTTGATTTTTTAAATTAAGTGGTCGGATAGCCATTTTTCATGCAAAAACGATTGGTTTTTTCTAAAATATTTCTGTATTGTAAATAGTGACATAAAGGACAGGCACACCCTAATAATTATATCAATTTTTTAAAAATTTTTTGTATGACAAGCGTTATTGTGGCAAACTTTTTACATAAAAAACACCCAACGATGTGTTGGGTGTTCGCTATTATGGCAGTTACGCTTCAGCAGGGGGCGGGAAAGTAATCTCGGTATTGGCAGGTTGCAGATAGTCGCCTTGTAGGTATCTTGCCCCTACCGACCACGCCATAGACATAGTGGATGCCTCTTCGATGTATGGCATGAGCGTGCTTGCCCCTTTTTCGGTTGCTGTATTGACCAGCCCTTGCAAGGCCGTTAAATTCGCCTCTCTGTCTAAGTCCTTGGTATAGCTACGGGCAAGACGCACCATGTTGGGCGACAGATAATCTAGCACCTCGGCGGATTTGGCAGTTACCCCAAAGCCATTCATGCCCACAGGACAATCGATGTTGGCTAGGGCGATAAACTGACGTTTGGCGACCGCCATATAATCCATTAAATCTTGTTCACTAAACTGCAATGTCAGCACCTCACTACCACCGCCAATGGCTCGGGTCAGCTGAGTGATGATGCCTGCCAAATTAGTATCCGCCAGTGATGCAGATGACAACCCTACTAACAGGCGTGCGGTAGGCTCACTTTGGCGAATGCTTGCCAAATGTTTGCTGGCATTGATAAGCATCCAACGGTCAATTTTTTCAAGTAGATTGTGTTTTTTGGCAATGGGGGTTAGTTTATCATAGGTCATTTCTGTACCATCAGCTTGAGGCAATGTTATAAACGCCTCAAACAAGCTACTACTGTCGGTATCAATATCATAAATCGGCTGATATTTTAACACAAATTTATTCTGGGTTAAGGCAGTTTGGATGTACTCCGCCATCACTGTATCATCCTCGCCTGCAATGGCACTAATATCAAAAGCTTTGACCTTCATGCCTTCGTCATCAGGATTGATGTCCTGAACAGTATCCATGGCACGACTTAATACCACGCCTGCCTCAGGAGCATTGATATCCATCATTACCACACCGATGGACAGTGTGGCAGTAACGGTACGACTGCCCACCTCGATGAGCATATTTGCCACACGCTCAGCAAGTTGCTCTGCCAAAGCCATCGCTTGCTCTTTGTTTATCTCATCGACCACCAACGCAAAACTGGTATCACTAAATCTGCTCACGCTGACATCATGTGCTTTTTTGGCGGTCTCATCAAGCACCCAAGCCACTTGTTTGACTGCGGTATCTATTCCCGTTAAGCCTGTGCTTGAATGAATCTTGCCCATGCCGTCCATGCGAATATATAATAAAGCAGCTGACTTAATATCACCACGTGCAACTTCTTGTTGGGTGTTCTGTAATGATTCGGTAAAGGCAAGACGATTGGAGAGTCCTGTTAGAGCATCTTGACGCTCTGCTTCGGCAAGTTTTTTGGCAAGCTCAGCACTGTTATTTTCATTTTGCTGAATAATCATCTGCGTGACAGGCTCACCATCTAAGGTCGCCGCCGCCAGTTGCAATTTGGATGCAAAGGTTGAGCCATCTGTACGTTTGCTCTCGAAGGAAAACTCCACCTGTGAGCGGTCACCCTTGTCAAATTTGCGTAAGAATTGTTTAAAGCCTTTGACATTGTCCCCACCAGCAATCAAATCCACCACTGGCACACCAATAATCTCTTCCATGCTGTTATAGCCAAACATTTCCAAGTATGGGTCGTTGGCAAAGATATGTACGCCTTGATCGATGTATGCCACAGCAGATTTTGAGTTTCTTATCAAAATATTAGCACGTTGTTCGGCTTCTTTTAAGATGGCTTTTAGATGGGCGGTTTGGCGTTTGGCTCGCACATAATCCGTCTGCAGACAAATGGCAGAAACGATAAGTCTGTCATCGCCTTTTGCCAATGATTTAATCATGTCGCCATGAACTACCTCAGGATTACCATGTTCATTGGCGGTCGCCTGCGTATCATCATGCACCAAATGAATGACAGGCAGAGTTATCTGCTCTTCTTGTAGGATGCCCACCACATCTGCAAAATTCATGTCATAGGCACGATGAAAAACAAGCACGTCCCAGTCTTGGCGTAGGGATTTGACAAACTCTGCCTTTTCATCCCAAAAGCCCAAATTGACCTCATCAAAATATTCTGACAAGTGACTGATAAGATGCTCAGCATAGAGTTGCTCTTCATCAATAAACAACAGGTTTAGGATATTTTTTTTCATAGACATACAGTGTATTAAAATCGATGCAGAAAGACTGGCGTTAGATTACCCAAAATATTTGCAATATTTGTACCAATTTGTAATATTTTGAAATATTTTTACAAAACATTACAAACCACAATAAAGACTGATGGTGGGTGCATCAAAAAAGATGCCATATTATAACAGACATTTAATCAATTAGCCATTTAAACGCACGATTTGGTATTGCTCAATCTCATCAGTGGTCAAAAGGTTGCGCTCCAATCTTAGCTCCATCTCCTTGGTATCAGTACGCAAAACAACATAATCTCCCACCTTAAAATGATAACGAGGCATAATGAGAGTACTTTGTTCGTTGAGTTCGTCACCATCCACCAATAAAGCATGAACAAATTCTTGACTTCGACCATCCTGTTTTCGTAGTCGCACACCGACCGCCATCAGTACTCGTCCCAAAAAACGCCCATCCACCGCCACTGAGTTATCCGATTTTTCCACCCAATGTGCCATGCCCAGACGCCAGGGATTTTTATTGGTTGAGACTGCTGATTTTAAGGCAAAAAGCCCGTAAAGATGAATGAGTGGGCGAGATGGTAGCATCTCTTCTTTTTCATCCACACCCTCTTCGCCAAAGCGAAAACGAGCCACCGCCTCATTTTTATAACTTACCTTAACAATCTCTTTGGGGGCGACCATGCCGATGGCGGATGCACTGATTTTGACGTGAAAATCAGCAGGCAACCCCCGTTCTCTTATGACGTTAGATAGATTTTGACCGCCAGAGATTTCATTAAAAATGGATGCAAACCCTACCAGTAGCTCAGCTTTTCTTTCGTGACCACCGCCTTGTCTTTCGTGTGATGCACGCTGTTCAAAGGCAAGTAGCACCATTTTAGCGAAACGCATCTCAAACAACGACTGTGCCGTGCCATCTATGTATTCGCCTGATGACACCTGCTCCATGTGCCGTGTAAAACTCTCTAAATCAAAAAACAAACAGCGATGCTCATCACTGTAAGGATTGACCGATGCGTATGGCGTGATAACCTCAGGTGGCTCGACACCTTGTAGATTGACAAAAACACGAAACTCAGGGTTGGCATCAAAGGTTGTTTTAAAATATTTAACCCACAAAGGCAAAACTCTAAAAGCATTTAAAATATCTCGACGACGATAGGCAAAAAAGTTGCCGAAACTTGCCCCACACGCCTGCATGTATCTGTCATGAATGGACGTTTTAGGATAATTTTTATCAAAATCTTGAATATTTTGATGGCAAACCCCCAGATTAAGCGTGGTCAGATACCAGGTATTTACTTCTCGCCAAATAACCTTAGGGGATCTTTGATAGGTTAACGCATACTCCATCAAAAGCTTGACATACAGCACCATAAATTGATGTACAGCATAAATAAAGATGTCACGCTCGGCAGTAAGCGCGCCTGCTTTTTTGGCAGAAATGATTCTACTAAGCCATTTTTTGCTCCCGCTACTTGCCAAAACAACAGCTTTCTGATGGCGTACGGCAATGTTGCGATACACCAAAATCATCAAAAAGTACAAACTACGCACTTCATGAATTGACGACTGCTGTTCATCGGATAAGCTTTGATGTTCATAGACATAGTCAGTGTGCATTTGTTCAACTACACGCTCAACAACCACCATCAGCTCGTCCATGAGTGTCAATTTTTGACCATCATGCATGTCGCAGACCAACACCTCGCTAAGTGCCACCCTAAGCTCAGTGTACTGCTCATGTTTAGATTTAGCAGAAAGCATGGTTGCCCATGTGCTAAGATTGGCACCTGTCTGGTCAAAATAGGTCAGCGCGATGGATTTTTGTGCCAATGGTGCAGTAATTAGGCGTTCAAATTTTTGCAGGGTAATCATAACATATCTCTTTGCACAAACTGGCTTGACGATGCCATCCATGCTGTGTAGACTCTAACAACTTGACAACACACCTCCAAAACTTAGTCACTTAGCATCAAACAAAATTTGTTTAATTTGTGCAAGTTAAGACGTGGGTTAATAACATAAAGTTTTATATTATAGCAAACTATTAACACTTATCCACGACAATAATCACCCAGAAACAGCATTTGGGGTGGTATTTTTCCCATTTTGATTGTATTATAAAAAATCATAAAAAAGCACAGTCGTCATCGGCTGTGCTTAGAGTCAAGTCGAGAGAAGGCTACTCTTCTGGCTCATCATCCCATTTGGCATAAGTCTTTGATGGGTCAATGCCCTGTGATTTGAGATATGCCACCTGTTCTTCTAAGGTGCGTGATTTTTCTGCATCATGCATGGTGTTGGTGAGCGTGTCTAGCTCTTGCGTTAACTCTTGGGTATTAGTACTTGGGGTGTTGGTGTTTGGATTGTCTGCTTGGTTTGACACAATTTTTCCTTAAAAACAAAAATGGCAAAGTCATCATAACAAGGCTTTATTGCTGTATTATTGCTAAGTATGTACATATCATGACAGAATATGACATTTTGTTAGCCAAGCCTATTTAGTCACACCTGAGGCTTTTTCTGTCGCTTGCCATAATGAGCCTTGCCCCACAGGTTCAATCCATCCTGCCAACTCTAGCTCATCTAATATCCATAGAGCGTCCGCCTTTACCACTTGTATGCGACTGACCGCATGGACATCAGGGTGTTGGCGAGAGACGATTTGGCTTGCTAGGCTCTTATCCACGATTTCATTTAAGGCACGCCCCAATCCTTGCTCGGAAAATGGCATGACGACATTGGCAAGCATGGCAACGATGTGTCGCCAGCGTAGTGGGATAACAAAAGATACTTCAATGAGCGTACCACCCCGAAACGCATGAGCGGTGCAACTTACCAAAAATTCACTATCAAGCACCAAGGCGGGTTTTAAAGCAGAATGTAAATCAGGGTTTTTGGCGTGGTGGGATTCATCAAAATTTATGGCTGGTTTTGCCTTATCTACCCCCACTGTTTTCTCTGTTTTGTCTATATTGGCCGTTTGACTCTCTTGGGGTGGGGTAAGGAGCATACTACGAATACTCGCCCCTGCTGTCTGCCACCCTTTGGATTTGTCAAAATCAAGCGCATTAAAAGCTGTTTCTAAGAGCTTGGGGAAATTGGTATTATCATCAAAATAATGAACAACATCGCCACCTTGGGATTCTAGTGACCCCACAAAATCAATCAGCCGATTGCCCGTTGGCTTGTTTAATACATCAGCATGCACAAAAATGAGTATGGGCTTGTTTTTGGCTTTGGCATTGGTATAGCTAACGTGAAGCTGGCTCACCCCTGACGCATTGGCTTTGCCGTAGCTGTTACCGATGAGTATGAGTACCACATCGGCAGAATTAACACATCGCCAACTATAACTGGCAGATTCGGCACGAGCAATCACCAAGTCTTTGGTTAAAAAAGCCCGACTCTCAAAAAATATCGCCACATCATCTTGGGCAGTAACCAACAGTGGGTCATCAGCCACACAAGCGATATGAACATGATAACGATGATTTGACACAAAAACCCCAAGGTTAATAGTGGATTGGTGTTAGGGAACGTCCGCCCAAAATCAATGATAAAGTATGACAATTTAAAAATAGTAGAGCAAGTGATTTTTATCAAAATAATCTCTTATTATAAAGAATTTTTCTCAAAATAAAAATACCCAAGATGAATAAAAACGCCAAAATTTGCAAAAGTAACACAATCACATATAAATGGTTAAAATTAGCATATCATTTGCCGTGCTTTCGCCTTACAGAGTCATTCATCATAATTAATCAGCTCAATAAATGGCTCACCGCTTAACTTCTCGGCAGTGGCAAGCAGGTCATCATCTAAGCGTGTGGCATACAACTGCATAGGAGCGGTGTTTGGTGTGGGGCTTGCGATATTAAAAAAATCAAGCAAGGATTTGACCCGTTGGGCGATTGCCAGTCCTGAGTCAATCAACTGCACGTCCAGATTTTCTTGTTGTATAAAGGTCTGCAAAAACCCCTTAAAAAACGGATAATGCGTACACCCCAGCACTATCACGTCCACACCCATGTCTGCCCATTGTTTGGTTTGTCTAATCAGTAGATTTGCCACTTGACTGTCAATGGGCATACCGCTCTCCACCCACGGCACCAATGTCGGCTCAAAATGCTTATGCACCATAACCTCTTGTGGCTTGGCAACGTCATTGATGACATCGTTTAATAGATAGCCATTTAAAGTCGCCCGAGTGGCAAGCACGGCAATTTGGCGGGTTTTGGTTAAGCTACACGCAGGTTTGACCGCAGGGACAAGCCCCACAATCGGCACGCTACACCGCTCACGCAACGCTTTTAGGGCATGGGCGGACGCACTGTTACAGGCGATGACGATGAGTTTACAGCCCCGTTTACACAGCCGTGCCACCGCTTGTAAGGTCAAAAGCAAGATCTCATCGCCTGATTTGCCCCCATACGGCACGTTGGCGGTGTCGGCATAGTAGATAAAGCGTTCGTTTGGCATGAGTGTTTTTAGGTGCAAATACACCGACAACCCCCCCATGCCCGAATCAAATACGCCAATCGGGGCGGTAGGGTCATCTTTAAAATCAGGGTGCTGGTTTATCATATTGTTTAATTTTTCTAATTAAAATTTGGGGCAACCACACGATGCGTTTTACCGCCACTTTGCAAGGTCAAAATCGTCTGCCCCTGCTCGTCCGACAGCTCGCCAAGCTCTATTAGATGATAAAACACATTACGCCCAATGCGAGCGGTTAGATTAAAACGGGTGTCTATATACAGCCTATCGTCCGCCACATCATCACGCACCACGGTTTTAAAATACAACGGCTTATCATCAAGCACAATGTTATCGCCATTGGTTGTGCCAAACACTATCCATTCATCGCCATTTTTGACGACTTTATCCACAGTGTTGATAAACAGTGGCGTGTCTATCACGGTGATTTCGTATTTATCGGTGGGCGTTTTTAAAAAGTGGCGTTTTTGCTCACCGTCCACGTCCGCCCACAGCACGCTAGCAAACAAATCCACAAGCGACTGCCGAGCGATTTTAACCCCATCATGATGCCACTCGCCATTATCATCAATCACAATATCAAAAGGCGTTATCGTCTTGGGTGTCCATTTATCTAATGGCGGAATTTTACGCTCATTGCCAAGCGATGAGATGATTTTGGCTAAATCATTGTCTTTATTGGCATTTTTGTCAATATTATCCATCATAATCCTTACCCCATCATTTAAAAAGAGTGTTTAATTTTGCCTAAATTTTTATAAAAAAGCAAATAAATTTTAAGGATTTAAAAAGCACAACAAATCACATTTACCAAATTCTAGCCTTTAAAAGCACAACCCATTCCCCCAGCAACTTTTTACAACCGTACCAGTCATGATTTTATCAAAAATAAGGGCATAATTAACTTGCCTAATTTGACAAGATTGGTAAAATATACCATTTATAATTATTTGATTTATCAAACATTGTATTTGATAATCATTTGTTTTTTAGCCATTACAAGGTTTCACCTTAAACAGCCAAAAAGGAAACACCATGCAAGAGATACAACGTGAGTCAATGGAATTTGACGTGGTCGTGGTCGGCGGTGGCGTATCGGGTCTGTCCTGTGCCATTCGCCTAAAACAGCTTGCCATAGATGCAGGACTTGATGAATTTATGGTCTGTGTCGTGGAAAAAGGCTCGGAGTTTGGAGCTCACATCTTATCGGGGGCGGTCATGGAAACCCGTGCCTTGGACGAGCTGTTCCCTGATTGGCAAAACATGAACGCCCCAATCACGGTAAAAGCAACCGAAGACCGTGTGTATATGCTCCCCAACGCCAAAAAGGCAATCAAACTGCCAAGCTCCATCGTCCCTGCTAGTATGCACAACGAAGGCAACTATATCGTCTCGCTTGGCAACGTGGTACGCTGGCTTGCCGAACAAGCCGAAAGCATGGAGATTATGCTGTTTCCGAACTTTACCGCCAGTGAAATTCTCTACAACGCTGACGGTTCGGTGCGTGGTATCCAAACGGGCGACATGGGGGTCAATGCCAAGGGCGAGCCTAAGCCGTCTTTTGAGGCAGGTTATGAGCTTGTTGCCAAATATACCGTGTTTGCCGAGGGCTGTCGTGGACATTTGGGCAAACGCCTGATTAGCCGTTTTCATCTTGACAAAGACAAAGACCCCCAACATTATGGCATTGGACTAAAAGAGCTGTGGGAGATTGACGCTGATAAGCACGAAGAAGGCGTAATTTTGCACGGCTCGGGCTATCCACTTAATGACACAGGGGCAACTGGCGGTTGGTGGCTGTATTTTGCCGAAAACAATCAAGTGAGCTTTGGCTTGGTGGTGGATTTGTCTTACTCCAATCCGCGCCTATCGCCCTTTGATGAATTACAACGCCTAAAACTACACCCCCTTATTCGCCCTATCTTAGAAGGAGGCAAACGCCTGTCCTATGGGGCAAGGGCGTTGGTCAAAGGCGGTCTAAATAGCCTGCCCAAACTGACCTTTGCAGGGGGTGTGCTGGTGGGCGATGACGCAGGATTTTTGAACCCTGCCAAAATCAAAGGCACGCATACGTCCATGAAGTCGGGAATGCTCGCTGGTGAGGCGATTTTTAAAGCAATCCAAGACGGACGACAACACGATGAAGTCAGCGAGTATCAGACCAATTTTGAAAATTCGTGGCTGTTTGATGATGCCAAATCCGCCCAAAACTTCTCGCCTGCCATGCACCGTATGGGAACGTGGATGGGCGGTGCGTTTATCTTTGTGGAGCAAAACTTATTAAGCGGTAAAATGCCACTTATCATTCATGACAACAGTTATGATTTTGCTCAACTTGACAAAGCCGACCACGCTTATAAGCCTGATTATCCAAAACCTGACGGCAAGCTGACTTTTGACAAATTATCCAGCGTGTTTATCTCAAACACCAACCATGCCGAGGATCAACCTTGTCATCTAAAACTGACCGACCCGACCGTGCCAATCACCAAAAACCTACCGCTCTATGGCGAACCTGCTCGCTTGTACTGTCCTGCGGGGGTCTATGAAGTGGTGGCGGATGAGAATGACCCGAATGGGGCAAGGTTTGTCATCAATAGCCAAAACTGCGTGCATTGCAAAACTTGCGACATCAAAGACCCTGCCCAAAACATCACCTGGGTAACGCCAGAAGGCGGTGGCGGGCCTAATTATCCGAATATGTAATGATGACAAATAAAGGACGTAAATCGTCCTTTATTTTTGGCTTTTTAGATTTTCTAAAAATCTAACTTACAAAATTTGATGGCTATCACTAGAATCATACTCATATTATTAATTTTTCCTAATTAATACATCGTTTTTTATCACTTTTACTTTCCAAAAAATTATATATAATAGTCTTATGGGTTTGTATGATTTTATCCCATGTTGGTAGATTGCATGATGGTTTTTGCAATGATTTTTGGCACACTTTTAAGGATGCGTTAAGCGATGTCAATCCATGATTTTTCAGTTAAAGACATTCATGGCAAAGAAGTTAGATTAAGCGATTTTAAAGGCAAGACCTTGCTCATTGTCAATACTGCCACCAAATGCAGTCTGACACCCCAGTATGATGATTTAGAAGAGCTGTATCAGAAGTATAAAGATAAAGGCTTGGTGGTTTTGGACTTTCCCAGTAACGAATTTGGGCAAGCGGTCGAAGACAATGCAGAAATTACCAAATTTTTAAAAGAAGAATATCAAATCAGCTTTCCCATCTTTGCCAAAATTAACATCAATGGCGAGAACACTCACCCACTTTATGCTTATCTAAAAGAGCAAAAAAGTGAGGAAATAGCCAACAGTAAATATGAAATACTGCTTGAGATCATTGCTCAGATGAATGAGACCCGTACAGGCAATGACATCAAATGGAACTTTACCAAATTTTTGGTCGATAAAGACGGCAAAGTAACCCAGCGTTTCGCCCCAACAGTCAGTACCAAAGAGATGGAATCTGCCATTCAAGAAGAGTTGGCAAATGTGGCTTGATGAGTTGCTTGATTATCAATGACAAAAAGACGTTTGAGGACGTCTTTTTGTTTTTTAAATTACTATTTCTCTCTAAACGTCTTTAATCATCATCCAACGGCTTTTTGGTGGGCAGACCATCATAGTCATCATCGGCTTGATAGACGTCGCCGCGAAAATAAGCACTTTGATGGTCGCCATTGCAAAAGAAATACTCACGCCCATCGCCTGCCACATCCGTCTGCAAAATACCCCGATAGGTGGCAAGTTCATGCCCACAATAATCGCATCGTCTGATACTGACATCATCGCCTGCTTTTGGAAAAAAATGCTTGGGCGGTTTTGGATACATGAATTTAAAGAATATTTTCATCACAATGGCGATGATGATAAGATTGATTAAAAAAGCAAACATGGCAAACATCAAGGTTACAAAATAATGCCTACTATATCACAAAAATAGGCGATAGTGTGCTATACTAAGTTGATTTGTGTAGATTGGTTTTAATTAGTTTTATGCAAACATCAAGCTGATTTGACAAATCAAACTCATCATTGCCTGCCGATAAACACGGATTGACGACAGGCGACAACCATCAATACATTTACTGGATAATTACAAATGTCAATACAAGAAAATTTTAGCGAAATTAGCACCCCAAACGGTACGATTACTTTTGCCATCATGCAGACAAATTTTTGGGTGGGCGACATCAAGGGCAACGTGGGCAAGATGAAAGCCCTTGCCCTAGATGCCAAAGCTCGTGGGGCAGACATCGTCATCTTTCCTGAGCTGGCACTCATCGGCTATCTGCCAGAAGATTTGCTACTGCGTCCTACCTTGGCTGAGCGTGTCAAGATTACCATGAATGAACTTGCCAAGATAGACGGCATTGTCACCATTTTGGGCTATCCGCACGTGGACAATCACGGCACGTTTAACTCGGCGGCGATATTACAAGGCGGTAGCCAAAAAGGCTTTTATCACAAACAATGCCTGCCAAACTATGGCGTGTTTGATGAAAAACGCTACTTTAAAAAAGGTCGCAATCAAGTCTTATTTGACTACAAAGGGCTGACCATCGGACTGCTCATTTGTGAAGACATCTGGCACGAAGCACCCATCAAAGGACTCAAAGATGAAGGGGCAGAAATGGTGGTCGTGCTAAATGCGTCACCCTTTGAAGTCGGCAAGCAAGCCGAACGTAAAGCACTCATCGCCCGTCAATCATCAACGCACAAGCTACCCATCATCTATGTCAATACCGTCGGTGCCCAAGATGACATCGTTTTTGACGGTGGCTCTATCGTCAGTCAAGCGGACGGCGAGATTGCTCACGAAGGGGCAAGATTCTTAAATCAGCTGATTATGGCAACCTTTGATGTATCAAGCAGACGCTTTGATACCCAAGTCAAACCGCCACTTGACTTATCCGAAGAGTCGCAAATCTACCAAGCCTTAGTCGTCGGTTTGCGTGATTATGTCAATCGCTCAGGCTTTAAGGGTGTGATTGTTGGACTCTCGGGGGGCATTGACAGTGCCTTGACCCTTGCCATCGCTGTGGATGCATTGGGTGCTGATAAAGTCTATGCAGTGATGATGCCTTATGAATATACATCGCAGATGAGTCTGGACGATGCCGCCGCCCAAGCCGCCCGTCTCAACGTCTCTTATACCATCTGCCCCATCCATGATGCGGTGGCAGGTCTCAAATCCACGCTCGCCCCACTCTTTGCAGGGGCAGCCCCTGACGTGACCGAAGAGAACCTACAAGCTCGGGCAAGGGGCGTGATACTCATGGCTCTATCCAACAAATTTGGACACATGGTCATCTCAACTGGCAACAAATCAGAAAATGCAGTCGGCTACTCCACCCTATATGGCGACATGGTTGGCGGATTTGATGTGCTAAAAGACATCTACAAGACCGACGTGTACCGCCTAGCCGATTATCGCAATCGCCTAGAAGACAACCCTGTCATTCCTGAGCGTGTCATCACTCGTCCGCCATCGGCTGAGCTACGTCCCGACCAAAAAGACCAAGACAGCTTGCCTGACTATGCCCTACTTGATGCCATCTTAAAGATGTACATTGATGAAGATTTGGGCTACAAAGCCATCTGTGCCGCAGGTTTTGACCCTGCGGTCGTTGAACGTGTACTGACCATGGTAGACAGAGCCGAACACAAACGCCGTCAAGGGGCAATCGGCACTAAGATTACCAAAAAATCCTTTGGACGTGAACGCCGTTATCCGCTAGTCAATGGCTGGTCGGTAACGGGCGAGTTTTAAGGTTTTAATACTTACTTGATTGCAAAACCGTCAAAACATTGACGGTTTTGTTTTATCAAAATAAAAATATTATGTTAAATAAACCCTTTGGAAAAACCCT